>DASXUI010000239.1:0-45909 GCA_036504955.1 Armatimonadota bacterium | reverse complement strand
TACCTCAGGACATCCGCGACAAGATGCCCTACCCGTACTACGGAGAGCCGCTGGACATAAAGGTCACCATCTACGGGGCCATTTCCGAGAACAAGCCGGCGGGCGAGCAGGCGGACGAAGCCATCTATCGCCGGTGGGGGTGGACGCCGCTGAGCAAGCCCTCCGGCGCGCTGACGGCCCACGGTGGAGATGGCTTATCCCTCCTCTATGATCCTATGCTTCGCTCTTCACTGCGCTTCGACTCCTACGGCAGGCCGCTGCCCCTCGCGCCCAGGCTGCCAACCAGCCCCGACCTGGTCTACTTCGGTGAGTCGTCCCAGTAGCGGGCCCAGAGGCTGACCGGATCCTCCCCTGGCGGGGCCTCTAGCAAGGCCCTGCCGGGCGGGCAGGCCGAGGAGCGCCGCCTGTGCTCCCGGGCTTCAGCCCTGCCAGGGCCGCCTGCCGGGGACGGCGGGCCCGGGGACAGGGGTGCCTTACAAGCGACAGAGTGAAACAAGAGGCCAGGTCTGGGTGGGCGAAGCAGCCAACCATCCTACCTAGCGGGCGTGATACGTTTACACCACCAGCAGAGCGGCCGTCTAAAGGGCGGACCACTTCCAGGTGAAGACGACCGGACAGGCTGGTGAGACCGATGATTGGGATTGCGACGATGGTGCAGGTAAGAAGGCAAGTGAAATGGGCCTCGGGAGCACGGTATGCGTTTGGGCTGGAACTGGCGGTGCTTCTGTGCCTGCTGTCGCGTATCCAGCCGGCGGCCGCTCAGGCCCTCACCTACGGGGCCGCCAACCGCACGATCCGCGTCTGCAACCTCGTTCTGGCATCGCAGGAAGGGGCTGTTCCCACGGCCCCCTACCTCTTCTACTTGCTGGACAGCCGACCTGACCTGAAGCCCGCCGGGTGGCAGCTCGAGAACCCGATGGCGCCCCCGAGGGCGGACAACCTGATACGTCAGCGCTGGGGGACCTTCTACGGTACCGCTCCCCTGGGAAAAAACGCCGCTGCATATTGGGAGGTCTACTCCAGTCGGATCAGCCCGGAGGACCTGTCCCAGTTCGACGTCATCTTCATCGGCGGCAGCCAGGCCGGCAGCGCGGCCGGCGGCGCCCATGGGGCCACCACGGAGACCCCCACCATCCGGGAGCGCGAGATGCTTCGCCGGGCCGTGGATGCCGGCGCGACGCTCTGGATCGAGGACGCCGGCGGCTGGCGCGTGAACGGGCGTTTCTTCTTTGGCGGAACCTTCGCCACCAGCTCGCCTCTGGGCACGCCCCAGGTCCTCCAGCCGGTGCATCCGCTCCTGAACAGGCCCTACGTTCTGACCGGCGCGGACCTGCAGACCATCTTCCCCCGCAATGTTCGAGGCGTGGACCGCCTCCCGGGCAGCACGGAGCCCACCGTGGTGCAGGGTGTTCTGCAGACCAGCTCCAAGGCGGCCTTCCTGGCGTCCGGTGCCTACGGCTCCGGCCAGATCGTGATGATGGGGGGAGGCGTCGCGTCCGCCCTCAGTGCCTCGATCTCCCCGGGCAGCCAGATGGCCGGGTTCAAGACCGGGAACCTGGGTCCCTTGTCTGGAAACGGCCTGTCTCAGGTGCCGCCCGCGCCGCTTAAGCTCGCCTTCAACCTGATGTCGCTGACCCTGGACAGCCCCCAGGAGCGGGGGCAGCCGCGGCATTCTGGGTCCACTCTGGAGCAGGTGGGTGCCCCGCTGACCCGCAAGTGGAACTTCCCTTCGGACCCGAAGGACCCTTCGCTCGGGGAGTGGAACCCCGCCTACCCGAACGCCGCGGCCCCCGCCGTCTACAAGAGCGCCGTCTTCGTGCCAGCCGCCAACGGAATCTTCTACGCCTTCGATCTGGACCCCATGAGGGACATCGACGGCGACGGCAACCCCGACGACGGCCTGCCCGTGGGTTCGTCGACCAAGATACTGAATGACCTCAGTCTGGGTGCCCCCTACGACGTGCTGTGGAAGCTCGACCTGGGCGCTCAGATCGGGACAGGCACGCGGCTGGTCTCATCGCCCACGGTGGGCAACGTGGGCGGCAAGGACATCGTCTTCGTCAGCACGGAGGACGGTACCGTCTACGCGCTGGACGCCTTCCCGACCAGCCGAGGGCGGCTTCAGTATGAGGGCAAGATCCTCTGGTCACAGAAGGTGGGCTCCCCCTACACCGGCGCCTCCGGGGGCATGCTGAAGTTCCGCATTCCGGCACCCGTTCTGTATGCCGACCGGCTCTTCGTGGCCGCCAACGACCCGGACGACACCACCCAGGGCACCGTGATGGAGCTGAACCCCGTCACGGGCAAGACGCTGTGGCGCTACTCTCGGAAGCTGAAGCCCGCCATCGCGCAGGCGCCGCCGCTGGGGCGCATCTCCGCGACACCCGCAATTGGGTGGATCTACGACGACCGGGTGGACGCCACGGACCTGGTCATGTACGTCGCCACCCTGGGCGACTCCAAGACACAGGTGCCCGGCAAGGTGTTTTCTTTCCTGCTAGGCGTCCGCAATGAGCGTCTGTCGCCGGTCGCCGGTGACCCCAAGCGCTTCAGGTCCCGCCACTTCCAGGCTCCCTCCTTCTTCTCGTGGCTGCCGGGCGGTCGCCGAACGTGGGTCGTGGGCAACCCAGGGGTCGTCGCCACCTACGATGCCTCCGCCCCGGGCCAGGTGCTCCTGTCCCAGGCCGTGCCGGCCGGTACCGAGGTTCGGGCGGACTACGACGTGGACTGCTCGGCGGATCAGTACAAGCCGCGGACCACCTTCTTTGGGCCGCCGGCATCTGCCTCATCTGCCGCGGACTTCATGTCCTCCCCGGTCATCGGGCCGGATGGCACCGTGTACGCCGTCGCCACAGATACCGCGCAGAGCCGCTGCAGCCTTTACGCCCTGCGAGAGCAGGCGCCGCTCGCCTATGTGAAGTGGCGGTACTCGCTCATGGATTCCGTGGTCGCGGGGCCTCCGGCGTTCTACAAGGGCGTGCTCTACCTGGGCACCACGTCCGGCCGTATCATCGGCTTCGACACGCGCGCCCAGTTCAAGATCGACCTCAACGGCATCGTGGACACCACGCGCAAGTTCGCCATCAACTTCCAGCAGCGCGACCCAATGCTGCCCGCGAACTACTCCCTGAACTCCTACGCCTACATCGCCGGGCAGTACGAAGTGAACAACGTCACCACCGTGGACGCCTCCGGGCGGGTCCTGGAGCACGGGCAGATCCTGATCAAGCAGTTCTCAATAGCCGGCAGCAACTCTCTGGACGCCTCTCAGCCCGTGACAGTCCGCTACCCCGTCGTGGGAAGCGGCAACCAGGCGGAGGAGACCACCGAGATCAAGGTGGACCTTGACCCCGTTCTGGCGGCAAACGCCAACCTCTTCAGCGGAACCGCAGGGGGCACCCGAGGCAACAAGGTGTTCGACAAGGCCGTGTCTCAGGGGGGCTTCGGTCCCGAGATCCTGGCTGGCCCCACCATCGCCGGCGACATCATGTACGTCACCACCGGCGATGGGAACGTGGCCGCCTTCCCGGCTAGTCTGGGCGAACTGAAGGATGCCGGGCCGGGCAACCTGCTGCTGCCGGCCACCATACCGCTCAGCAAGAGCTTGATGCTGACCGGCGGCGCTACCGTTGCGCCCATTCGCGCGCCCCTGGTGGCTGTTGACGGCAACCTGGTCATTAACAGCGCGGGCGGCGTGATGGTGTTCCACCAGCCCATCAGCCTGATCTCGGATGCCAACCGGGTCCTGGAAGTCCAGAACCGGTATGCCTTCGCGGGAGGCGGCGCCGGGCCGGCGGAGGGTGAACTAGGCGGCAGCGAGATTCGCTGGAGCCTCAGCTCCACGGAGCGCAAGGTCGCCTTCCCGAACCCCGGGCTGGTATCGCCAACTCCGGTGGTGGCCGCTGCGGAGCCGGAGCTGAAGTCCATCTCCCACCCGTCTGTCTCGCTGCGACTCAACAGCACGGACTTCCTCATCTGCGACACGGGGAACAACCGAGTCGTTGAGGTGGATCGCGGCGGGCAGGTGATCTGGGAGCTTTCGAGCTTCGCTGACCCCCAGAACATCCTGGGTGGCTCGCAGCCGCTGACCCTGAGCACCCCCACCGACGTGCAGCGGTGGTACTCCACCCGCCGTGACGGCTCCGGGGCTCCCATCGCCAACGAGACCCACACTCTGGTCACCGATCTAGGTAACCAGCGAGTGCTGGAGATCCGCGACACCTACCCGGTGGACCCCAGGTCCGGCGTTCAGGAGTACCATGTGCTGGTGTGGGCCAGCCAAACGACCTCCGCCGACAAGAGCTACGTCTTCCGCAACGCCCAGCGGCTTCCCGACGGCTCCACCCTGGCCACGGTGGTGAACTGGCAGGTGAACAGCGTTGACGGCTCCCTGCCCGATACGGCGGGCAGCAGCGTGGTGCTGCTCTCGCCTAGGGTCGTAGACACCTCCGGCCGGGTGACTAACCCCGGAGGACGGGTCTCGGCCTTCATGAACGCCCTGGTCTTCCCGGATGGGACCCGTTCGCCCCTGGCCAACCCCGTCTTCTTCCAGCGCTATTTCACGGGCAAGGGCACCAAGTTCGACAGCGCGCTGATGGTGGATGGCCTGGGGATCTATGACCTGGTGGCAAAGGACGTCGGCAAGGGGCAGATAGACCTGATCGTGCAGGGGAACCCGTTGCGTGGTCCTGGGAGTCCAGAGGCCGTCGGCGCCGTCTCCGCCAAGCGTTTGGTCAGCGGCAACACGCTGATCGTGAACCAGGCGCTCTCGACGGTGTTCGAGTTCGACCCGGTTGCCAACAAGTTCATTAAGGTCTCGCCGCTGACCCAGGATACCTATTCGCTGGTTCAGCCAACCTACGCGGACCGAACGGAGTAGAGTTGAGGTCTATGCGCGCAAGCACTCCCATCCGAAGAAGCTCCCGCCGAATGGCGCTGATCGGCCTCGGGCTGGTCGCCAGCCTCGCGGCCCTGGCTCAGACGCCTCAGACCAGGCCCGACTGGGTCTTCTTCCGCTGCAACGAGGAGCGTACTGGCACCAATAGGTCTGCCAACGGGGCCCTGGTGGCCGAGAAACGCGGCCTGCTGATGACCCCCGCCGTGCGGTGGATCTTCCCGCACAACATGCCGGAGCCCGCCAGCACCTCGATTCCCGTGCCCTACAACGTGGGCGGCGGGGTGGGGTCCCCCGTGGCCGGCCCCGTGACCGGCGCTCCGAACAACTTCCTGGTGACCTACGGGACCTTCGCGACCGTCACCCTCACGGACCCGGTACGCAGCGCCTCCGTGGGCACGCTGTGGGGCATGGGCGGGTTCGACGGCGGAGGCGCCGACGGCTACAGCCCTCTGTGGTGGTTCGGCTACCGTCAGGTCCCGACTGACCTCGCGTCGGGCAGCACCACCAGTTGGACGGCGCGGGAGAACAGCTTCCTTCAGACGGTCTCGCAGCGCATCATTGAGTCCTACACGGTGAGTGGCAAGGAGGACCGCACCGGCCAGCCCATGGGCGCGATCCGGTCCACCCCCGCCCTCGTGAGGCTCACCACCCCCATGACCTACACCTCCACCGAGGTGAGCTACGCCGGCAAGAAGAGCACCGCCCAGAAGACGACCAGCGACCTCGTGGTGGTCGGAAGCGACGACGGCTTCATCTACTGCCTCGACGCCACGCCATCCAACTCGATCACCTACCTGGTCGCGGACGACGACACCACCAAGCGCGCGCATAGAGCCTCAATCGCCCCGCTGGTCTGGCGGTATGACACTCTGAGCCTGCTGCCCTCCGGCACCAACCCCCAGGTGGTTCAGGTAGCCTCGTCGCCCGTCTCGGCCATCATCGGCAGCGACACGGAGTCCTCCATCTTCGTGGGCACCGGCATCGGCTACATGCTGCGGCTGGACACCAAGGGGAAGGTGGTGTGGTCCCACAAGACCGCCCCGCTCACGAGGTCGGCCTCCACCGAGAGCCCACTGGGCTACGCCATCTCGGCGTCGCCGTCAGTGTTTAAGGACAAGGTCTACTTTGGGGCGGCGGACAGCGTCTTCTACTGCCTGAACGCGGACAGCGGCAAGGAGGTATGGCACTACGTCACCGGGGAGGGTGGAGCAGGCAGCGCCGGCAACCGGACCGGGCTGTTCAGTCCCGCCATCACCGGCACCGCCGCCGTGGGCGAGAACGTGGGAAGCCAAGGCGACCTGGTCTACGTTGCGGCCAGCGGCGTTGTGAATACCTCCGGGACGACCGAGACGCCTCGCAACTCCCCGGCCGGCGGGTACGCGGGAGCACTCTACGCACTGAAGGCCTCCAGCGGCGAAGTGGTCTGGACTTTCGACCGCTACAAGAACCCCCTGGCGACCGACCCGAAGGCTGACATCTACATCGGCGCCCTCAAAACGTCCCCCGCCTACGGCAGGTTCCCCATCGCGGCTACCGCGGCGAACACCGACGGCGTTTGCGTGAAGTCCGAGGACGGAGCCCTGTACCTGGTCGGCGCCTCCGATGGCAAGATGCTGTGGGACGTGCCCTTCACCGCCACCGGCGAGAACCTCTCGCTGACTGAGCAGTTCATCGGCTCGCCCTCGGTGAGTTCCCAGGGCTTCATCTTCATCACCGGCCGCGACGGTACCATCCGCGCCATCTTCGCGGGAGCCAAGATGGCGCTCCGCAAGGAGGACGGCACCGACGACCCGACCCTGCGCCCGGTGGGCAACGAGGTGTGGTTGGAGCAGACCGGCGTCATGGTCAACGTGCCGCCTACCGGCCGGGACACCACTTACACGCAGACCCTGAAGGCCACCCCGGTCTTCTCTTCTCCGGCCATCACTCGGGGCTGCCTCTTCGTGGCGGGCAACGGCTATCTGTTCTGCTACCAAGACCTGGACGGCAGCGGGGCCTGGGGTGGGCCCGGCTATGCCTACGCCGCCTTCGACCCCAGAAATCCGAACGCCGCGCGCCCCTCTCAGACTCGGACTCCCGGCTCCAGTGTGGGATCTGAGGATCGCGTGCATGTCGATATGTTCGACCGAGCGAGCTACGCCGCGGCCACCAGCCCCGTGGGCTCAAACCACGGCTCGTCACTGGGCGGCAAGAGCGCCCCTTCCTGGACCGCCTCAAAACCGGGCCGCGTGGAGTGGGGCGACAGCATCTACGTCGTCGCCTGGAACCTGAATGAGAGCTCCTCAACAGCGATCCTGAGGCTCCAGGGGCCGAACGGCACCATCGAAGTGACCGTTCCCGTGAAAGCGCGCACCGACGCTGGCCGAGTGGGCCACAACGGCATCGCCAAGTACGCCTTCTGCCTGGATCCCTACAGCCCCAGGGTGGTGGACCCGAGGAACCCGTCTGTCACGCGCACCAACCCCTGCTACCAGTCGCCCCTCACTCCGGGCGGTGATGGAACCCCCACCTGGACGGTGGCGGTGGTGCAGAACGCGGTAACCTCCGACGGAAAGACGGACCCCAACACGACCAACGCGAGCCTCGAGCAGGATGTGCGCTCCCGTTTCCGCATCAACAACCCGCTGGACTTGGACACGGGAACCGTCCACTCCCTGAATGAGCCTTCCAGCCAGGCAAATGGACGCAGTACCACGGAGGGCCTAGGCAGCGTACCGGTCCTGCGCTTCAGCGTGGGTGACCACGGCACGCAGTCGTCACCCGTGACCTTCGCGGTGATCGATCGCAGCCATCTGAGCAGCATCAAGCACTACGCCGACGCGGGAACCAAGGACGCTCCCGAGGGGACCCTTCCGGCCAATGCGGTGCTTCCAACCCTTACCGTGAAGTTCGCGCCGGCGGAGCTTCAGTGGCTGGGCGGATCCTATGCGGTCTACAAACCGATGTTCCCCTCCTATGAGGACGGGTCTACCGCATGGATCGGCTCGGTGACCGTCCCGGCGCCCCAGGTACAGGAGGCCACTCAGCCCGCCCCGATCGGTTCACCCAACGCGAGCATAGACTACCCGAACATCAAGGCGGACCAGACGGTGATCACCCGAGTCCGTGACGGCGGAGACGCCATCCGCCGGGACGCGGCAGTAGGTGACACCACCGGCAACCGCAAGGACGTCTTCAGCTACGCCGTGAACGTCCCGCGCTACCAGCCGGCCAACGGCGACCCCGACTTCCCGTTGGGTCCCGGCTACGCGACGGTGAGCCCCGGCAACATCTGGACGAAGAACGTCCTCTCGGGTTCGGCAGCGTACAAGCCAACCTATCCGCAGGACAACGTGTACCTGACGCGCGTCTACGTTGACAGCAACCAGAACACCAGCCCCGAGTCCAACGAGGCCTACCGCACCTTCATCACCGGCGCGAAGGTTAGGGTGGACGAGAGCATGGCTGTTCTGGACGACACGGTGGACCTGCCGGGCTCCGCCTCCGCCGGCGGCTCGCCGCCTCCGGGCGTCCCTCACGGCTTCGTGCCCTTCGTCGACTACTGGAACTCCGCGGCGCAGGGCTTCATCGCGGCGGAGACTCCGTTCTACAGACCCTTCACCATCGTGAACACGGGCAATGTGAACCTGTGGGACGTGAGGATGGAGAAGACCTCCACCTACGTGTCCCCGTTGTTCAGCAACACGGTCGATCCGAACTGGGTGGTCAGCGCGGGGAAGGGGCTCCAGCGGTTCACCGGGGCGATCGAGCCCAACAACCTCTTCAGCACGTTGGACGTTCCGCCGAACCAGAGTCCCGAGGACCCACGCTTCTGGACGCCCATCCGGAAGGCCAGAGTGGGCTCGGTGGACCCCAACCGTATCAACATGCTGAACCCGTTCCCCTCCGCCAGCGGCGTCTCACCGCTGCCTGAGATCAGCGTGGGCGTGCCGGTGGGCACCCCCGTCGGGAAGTACGTGACCCAGCCGGTCTTCTTTGAGGACGGCATCTTCAAGGGATTCACGCGAGAGCGAGTGAAGCTCACCGGCGCCAACGGTGCCTACGATCCTCAGCTTCGCACGCCGGGCGGAACGGTGCGACCCGAGGCCGCCGCCGCGAGGAAGATGAAGGTCGCCGTGGAGGTGATGGAGTCGCGCCTCACCAACTACCCACCAGTGGCGCCCATTGGCCCTGGCAGCGGCGGCTCCAACCTCCTGCTGCTCCGCAACGTGGACTCGGCGGCAGTGGCGAACCAGCACAGCGCCGACCCCACCGCCTATCGGTCCGCCGATGGCAGCATGCACCTGATCTTCACCCGCGGCCGTCCCGACTTGGCGCAGAAGGATAGCAGCGGCGCCGTCATAGGAGAGGTGCCCTGGCTCCTGACCGGCTCCGACCTCCAGTACAACACGGCGGTGGACCCCGCAAAGAACAATCCCTGGGGCTGGACCTACGGCAACATGGGAAGCAGCTTCTTCCAGCCGCAGGAGAGCAGCAAGTGGTGGTCCAACCCTGAGGATCCCTTCCCGGCTCTTGGCACGGTGCCCGGTGTGGACGTGTACGCGGCCCCCTCGGTGATCTCCGATGGGTCCAAGGCCTGGCTCTTCTTCCAGGGCACCGGTACCCTCTTCAGCCCGGAGTCCGGCGCCATCACGCGAAGCCGGCTGCTCTACAGCCTGCTGGACGGGAGCCAACCCACGGGCCAGGCGCTGGCTGTTCCCGGCGACGAGACGAGTCCCAGGGAGTACCCACGGCCCTTCACCTATAGGGACACCAAGGGCGCGACCCGGATAGGAGTGGTCTGGCAGGGAGGCGCTCCCGGGCCCCTAGGTCTGTACGTCACCACGACCGACAATGCGGGTGACGTGACGCACTGGACCCCCGCCGTTCGGCTAGCGACGCCGTCGAGCCTGACGGCCGCTCTTCAGCCGTCTCCTAGCTTCCGGCCAACCGTCGCTCAGGGTGATTCGGAGGTTGAGGTCGTCTTCAGCGGAACCAACAAGTCCGACCGAAACTCCGACCTGTTCCTGATGCGCTTCGACACCACCGACTGGCACCCGGTGGCGCTGACGCGGTCCTACCTGGAGCCTCTGTCGCGCGCCACGGGCCGGTCGGTCTACTCCGGCATGGGCATCGACTGGCTCCTTCAGAAGGACCTGATGCCGGAGATTCACTGGTTGAGCGCCGATGGGACCGCCAAGCGCAACCCCAGCACAGGGAAGGCCGTGGAGCTTTCGGTTGCCTCAGTGGACGACGCGAACCGGCTGGTTATCCTGCACGACGTTGACGGCACCTACACCGTAACGGTGGACGCCGCCTCGGGTACCATCACCTTCGCGACCAGCGACCCACGCGCGCCGCTCCCTCGCGACCAGGACCGCGTGCTGGCGACCTACACCCCCAGGGGTTGGCGACTCACCACCGATCCGCGGCCTGACAACCAGCCAATCTACTTCGTGGATCGAAGCGAGGAGTGGATCAGCCCTCAGTTGACTCCGTGGCGGCTGTCCACATCAGTGGCGGAGAACAAGCCCATCAGCATTCCCCGGTCACGGATGTGGCTGCTGTGGCGACGAGGCAACTCCAGCATCGGAGGTGGCGGCGGATCGGGGGCGGGTGGCGTTGGTACCCTGGGGTCCACCACCCTGTTCTACAAGACCTACAGGCTGGCGGTTTCCTTGCCCTATCCCATCAGCCTGAACACCAACACGCGCGCCCCCAACGTGACGGTGGCCGGAGCCAAGGGTCCCTGGAGCGTGGACGCGCAGTCCGGACGCCTGTTCTTCACGGAGGTGGACGAGGGGTCCCACATCGTCGCGAGCTACAACTCCGGCAAGACCTACGCCACCATCATCAACTGGCAGCCGGAGACCAGCAGCCCCGCCAACCGAGAGGTGGCGGTGCCCATCAAGATGCCTATCAACGAGGGGCAGGTCTGGGCATTCAAGGATCCCTTCTCCTACCAGGAGAACCTTGCTCCGGGTAGCGGCTCCTACCTGACGACCACCAACAACAACGTGTGGGTCTTCTGGTCCAGCACCCGAGGCGGGATGGGGGACCTCTACTACATGGCTCTGAGCCCCAGGCTGTAGCGGACAGGCCTTCGGGATCTCACTCAGCTCGGATCCTGTGCGGCGCGTCACGCCTCGCGCGGGATCCGGGCTTCTACGGGCTTCCGGTGGACGGGCCCCGGCCAGGCGGCCTCTGATCCTCCGCGCGACGCGAGCGCCCCACCTGCCTTGGCCTGCATCATCGACGAGAGCGGGCGGAAGCCCGCGCCATGCGCGACGCGCAAGCGCCTCGTGCATTATGCGGGTTAGGGTGGCGTGGGTAGGGCACACAAGCTTGCCTGTGTTGCTGCTGGACGCGCCGCCGGTGGCGCGGTGGTAGTGGCTAGGCGAGCACCGCTCGCGAGGCGCCATCGCCTCGCGCATGGCACAGGCTCGCGCCGCTCCTCGTGAGCTGCTCCGCCGGTGTGCCGGTGGGCAGCAGGCTCTGTCCCAGTGGCCCCGAGCGCGCCCTGGCGCGGGTCCGCAAGGGCAGTTGGGTGGGGCGCGCGGAGGCACGCAAGCTGTCTCGCTCGTCTCGTTGTCGAAAGGCCTCACGGCAGCGTCACAACAGTGGTGACGAGCCGATGGGGTCCCCTCCGGCGTAGCTGAAGCCGGAGCCGCGCCAAGACCGGCGGGGTTGGCTGCTCGCTTTGGACCAGGAGGGCGGTACGCGGAGCGCGTGCGCGAAGGCGCCAAGCTTGGCTCTGAGGGTCCTGATCGGGCCTGGGAACGGCCAGTGGTTTCTTGACACTGTGCCGGGAGCGCGTGATATGATCTAGGGGAATACCTCGGTTGCTACCGAATCCTCTTCGGTGGAAGCCAATCCCCTGCGCAACGCGCTCCCGGTCTCACCTACAGCGGAAAGGGCGGGCATTACCTTGGTTATTAAGACCGGCGGCGGGCCGGTGGTGGGCCTGGACATCGGCACCTCCTTTATCAAGGCGGTCGAAGTCCGCCCAGGCAAACGGCCCCAAGTATCGGCACTGGGTATCATGCCGACCCCTCCGGACACCTTCGCCGGGGACATCATCGTGGACCCCAGCGCCCTCGGCTTCCTGATCCGGAAGCTTCTGGACGAGAGCGGCATCACCGCCCGGCGGGTGGTCAGCGTCGTCTCCGGGCAGACGTCCTTCGTGATGCGCGTGCTCCCCCTTCCGAAGATGACCGCCAAGGAGTTGGGCGAGACGATGAAGTTCGAGGTTGAGCGGCAGGTTCCGTTCCCCTCCAACGACATCGTGATGGACTACAAGCCCTTGGTCCGTGCCGACGAGCCCGCCGACTCCCCCGAGATGAACGTGCTCCTGGTGGTTGGGCAGCAGCAGATGATCGATGCCCACGTGGAGACGCTTCTGGCTGCCGGGCTGGAGCCAGTCGCCCTGGACGTGGAGCCACTGGCGGCCATCCGCGCGCTGCTGGACGCCAGTCTGGAGAACCAGACGGTCGCCCTAGTGAACCTGGGGGCCAGCAAGACCGACCTGGCAATCTTCGAGCGCGGGGTGATGGTACTTCCGCGACCGATTCCCGTTGCCGGCGACGCCTTCACTCAGGCCATCTCGGGAGCCCTCGGGCGGCCCCGAGACGAGGCCGAGTCTCTGAAGAAGGAGATGGGCGAGGTCTCGCTGGAGATGGTGGGTGCCCAGGCTTCCGGCGGCCCGCAGGGCGGGGCTGAGGATCCCCAGGAGAGCGAGTTCTCCTTCTTTGATATGTCTGGCCCAGGGTTCGGCGAGGCCAGCCCGGCACCGGACGCCCCGGTGGGCCTGGCGGCGGAGCCCGCCGCCGAGGCTCCGCCGATCTCCGGCTTCACCTTTGACGACGAGCCCGGCAGTGCCGCGGGCAGCTTCTTTGCCCTCGAAGATGAGCCCGCCGCACCGGCAGCTCCGGCCCCCTCAGCCTTCGCTCTGGAAGAGGACGAGCCGAGGGCCTTCAGCTTCGGGGACTCCTCCACCACCTCCACGCCGCAGCCCCTCTCGGCGGAGCCGGCGACCCCCGGAAGCCCCGCTCCTCCGGTGGAGCATCCCCTGGCCCAGCTCCCCGAGTCCGAGCGCGTGCGGCGCCAGGTGATGGAGGCGTTGGCACCCGTGGTTGGAGACCTGGTGACGGAGATCAGGCGGTCCCTGGAGTTCTACCGAAGCCGCTCCGCGGAAGGCGTGATCCACCGGATCTGCCTATGCGGCGGAAGCGCCAAGCTGAAGAACCTGGATCGCTACCTGGAGCAGGAGCTCGGGGCTCCCGTGCAGGTGATCGAGCCCAGCCAGAAGATGGATGCTACCGGCAAGAACGCCAGCCCGCGCTACTTCTCTGAGGTAGCCCCGCTGCTTGCGGTGGGTGTTGGGCTCGGCCTTAGGGACATGGTTGAGTTCGGCCCCGCTCTGGGAGCCGCTCCCAAGGCCCCTAAAGCGCCCAAGGCCCAGCGGGCGAAGAAAGGCTAGAGGCCTCAATGGTTAAGGTTAACCTACTTCCCGGCTACTACTTCGAAGCCCGCAAGACGCGAAACGCGCTCATCGTCATGATGGTGGCGCTCCTCGCGGTTGGTTCGGCCATGGCCTACCTTGTGACGGGCACGATGGCGGACCAGCAAGCCCTGGATGAGGCGATCGCGGCCGCGCAACCAGCCGCGACCCTTAGCGACAAGCTCAGCTCCGACGCCAGCGCCGTCAACACCGCGATCACCAGCGTCAAGCAGAAGACTACCTACATCAAGCAGGTCCTGGACTTCAACAAGCTATTCCCGCTGCTCTTCGAAGAGACCAACAAGTACACCACCCCCCAAGTCGCCCTCAGCCAGCTCCAGCCCGCCGTGAGCATTCTGAACATCAGCGGGTACGTTCAGAACCTGAGCGACATTGGGCGGTTTCTGCTCTCCGCGCAGAGCGCGAAGCACCTCTTCTCCGCGGTCAGCATTACTCAGGGCGTGCCCGGATGGCCTCCCCCCGAGGCCGGTACCGACGTCAGCAGCGTTGCCTCGGCTCCGTCGCCTGCGGCGGGTCCCGCGTCCTACGGGCCAACGCCTGGCGGCGGGAGCCCCTATGGACCCGCGGGCGGCGCCACGCCCGGGGGCGGGGGTGCTGGCGCGGGGCCTGGAGGCAACCCGCAGCCTGGGCCTGTGGCCTTTGGCGTGGGCTCCTCCATTGACCTTGGCGGCGGGTATCGTTTCGTATCCATCAGCGCCAAACCGCAGCCCAGTACGCTGCCCTTCACTGCCGTTGCTCAGCTTCAGGCTCCCTTCGTACTCACGCCGCCGACCTCGCCCTATCTGGTGGCGACCGATGCTACCGGCGGAGCCACCCCAGGCAGCTACGGACCCA
Source organism: Armatimonadota bacterium (assembly GCA_036504955.1). Lineage (GTDB taxonomy): Bacteria > Armatimonadota > DTGP01 > DTGP01 > DASXUI01 > DASXUI01. Next base: position 31,678 of record DASXUI010000239.1, on the reverse strand, counting down.
CGCCCACCTACGGACCAACCCCCGGCGGGTCGGGGGGGGCGCCGCCAGCACCCAGCAATGGTGCGTCCGGCGCTCCAGGTGCCAGTAGCGAAGAGACCGGTGGGCTCAAGGGTCGCGCCAAGCTTGGCGCTGAGGAGTAGGCGAGGCATCCATGGGACGCAGCAAGCTTAAGGTACTCCATGTTGGGATCATCGGGACCGTTCTGGCCCTGATCATCGTCGCCGTGGCCTTCTTCGCCTTCATCAAGCCCACCCAGGCGACCATTGAGGAGAAGAAGGGCGAGCTGAGTGGACTTCAGCAGAAGGCGCAGGCGCTGGGCAACAACCAGACAGCCCTGGTGAAGGCGCGACTGGACAGCGCCCAGGCGAAATCCGACCTCGCTCAGTACGAGAGCAAGTACATGCGAGTCGGTCCTACCCGACAAGTGCTGGACTTCCAGGGGGCCAATGGCCGCGTAACCGCCATGCTAGCCCTCTGGCGTGAACAGGCCGAGACCCTGGGGCCCGTGCTGGAGCGCTACATGAACCGCGCCGGCGTGAAGCTACTGTCACCCATCGCGGTGCCGGCGGCCCCTACAGATCCGAACGTGATCAATCCCTCGGAGATCAAGCTCGATTTCCCCGGCATTCAGGTCATGGGAACCTGGGGCAACATCATGGCGTTCCTCCGCTCCATGGAGACCTTCCCGCGCCTGGTGCTGATCAACAACGTGACTCTCAGTGGCTCGAGCCCCTTGGTAACTGCCGCTATCGACCTCTCGGTCATCATTCTACCGAGGAACGGCGACAAGGCACAGATAGTGCCCAGCGTTACGTCCGACCAGACCGGCATGGGAGGCGGCGTCGGAGCGCCCGGCTCCTACGGGCCCACGCCCATGGGTCCCACGCCCGGCGGAGGCCCGGGGGTCAGCAACGGAGCTGCCGTGCCCAGCAATGGGGCTGCCGCTCCCAGCAACGGGGCTACGGGGGCGCCTGGCTAGTACACCGCCGCTTAGCTACAGGGGCCGCGTGCTCGTCCTTGGGTAGCCCCAAGGACTGACACCCGTCCCTGGGGGAGCTCTGGCACGAGCCATGCAGCTCCATCACGCAGGACCTGAGCCCGCGGACCTCCGGCGATGACCGGAGGACGCGTCAGATAGGGCTAGTTGGGGGCTCGAACTGGCCGGTGGGCCCCTTCCGGGCACCCTTGGGGAAACCCGTAGATGAACGATATCTGGCAAGACAAAGAGAAGAGGAAGGTCCTCCTGGCCTGCGTTGGCCTCGTGTTCGCGCTGGTCCTCCTCATGGTCGAGTTCGGCGTCATCGGCGGCAAAAAGAACAGCGACGACGAGGAGGTCGCGAGCCAGGACACGACCGCGGCCACCGCTCCCGCACCTGGGGGCCCAACCGGACCGACGCCTGGGGGACCCACCGGACCGACGCCTGGCGGCGCCCCGGGCATGGTGCCTGGCGGAGCGCCGGGAGCCACGACACCGGAGGCCTCGGCGCCCGGTACTCCGGCGGACTTCAAGTCTGCCAGGGCGGCGGTTGTGAAGGCCGCGGCCACGGGGAAGACCCCCAAGCATCGGCAGGATCCCTTCCGGCCCCTGGTGCAGCCTCCGGCCCCGCCGGCCCCAGTGGTGACCGCCTCCAACCTGCTGCCCACCCTGAGCATATGGAAGCCCAAGCCGGCCAACGCCAAGAAGGAGTCGGAACGGGGTCCCAGGACCGCTTCTCAGTTGGCCGCGGAAGCGGAAGCCGCTAACCCGGAGGCTGAGCCTCAGCGTCGTATGGTTGGGGTGATGACCGACCGGAACAAGGCCTATGCCATTCTGGAGCAGGACGGCATGCAGGCCGTGGTTTGGCCCGGCGCGGTGCTGCCGGACCGGAGGACCGTTGTAGAGCGAGTCGAGCCCGATCGCCTGGTCCTGAAGAACGCGATCACGGGGCGCACCCAGTTCGTGCCCCTTGAGGGCAGCGCCACCGCGAGCGTGGGCGGTGGTGGCGGCGGCCCGATTCCGGGCGGCGGCGGTAGGCCCCCAGGAGGGTTCAGGGGCCCTGGTGGTGGTCCGGCCGGCTATGGTCCGAGGCCGGGTGGCGGTCCAGTTCCCGGTTACGGCCCAAGGCCCGGCGGGCGCTAACCGGACCCGTAGGACTACCCGATTGGGTTGGGGGCATCAAGGCCCCACGCTCCTCCGGCGGTCACCTCCAAGTCCACGGGGGTGAGCAGGAGCACGTTTGGGTGGTGTAGAAGCATTCCAAGAGTAGTAGCGAAACGCACCGCGGGAGTCAGTCGGTGACTTCGGGCTGTGTGGTAACTCTGGCGGAGGGCGATGCGTCCTAACCGTGAGGCCGGCAAGACCTACGGTAGCTCCATGTAGGGAGGCCCTCTCCGGCAGGGAACCTTTGCAGGCAGCCTGCCGACATAGCATAGTGGAGGTGGAACACAAGATGGCAAAGACCACATGGCTCACGGCCTCAGCTCTGGCCGGCACGCTCCTGGCGAGCGTTTCCGCCTTCGGTCAGCAGGCCCCGAATGGTCCGGCGGGCGTCGGCACTGCCGCTCCCGCACCCCCGCCTGCTGCCACGGCAGCGGCGGCAGACAACAAGCTGAAGATCACGGTGCAGTTCAAGAACGCACCCATCAGCACGGTCCTCGACATGCTGCAGAAGGCCAAGCCAGGCCTGAGCTTCGTGATCGACGACCCGACGGCGCAGGCCGCCCCGCTGGTGACCGGCTCCTTCAATGACGTTCCCTTCGACACGGTCCTCCAGGCGGTGATGAAGCAGGCCAACCTGCGGGCACAGAAGGCGAACAGCGTCTACACCATCGTACCGAGGGTGACCGACACTTCGCTCACCGGCGGCGCTGGCGCCCTGACTGCTCCCACTGACCTTACGACCACGGAGACTCCGGCTCGAACCGTTTCCGTCCAGAAGCTAACCCTGATGGTTGGCGACCCCGCTGAGATCGCTCAGACCTTGGGCGGCCAGATCATCAGCGGCGGCCTCATCGGCGGCCTTAGTGGCGGCGGTGGCATGGGCGGCATGGGCGGCGGCATGGGTGGCTTCGGCGGCGGCATGGGCGGCATGGGCGGCGGCATGGGCGGCTTCGGCGGCGGCATGGGCGGCTTCGGCGGCGGCATGGGCGGCATGGGCGGCGGCTTCGGTGGCAGCGGCGGCTTCGGCGGCGGCTTCGGTGGCAGCAGCGGCTTCGGCGGCGGCGGCTTCGGTGGCAGCGGCGGCTTTGGCGGCGGCGGCTTCGGTGGCAGCGGCGGCTTCGGCGGCGGCGGCTTCGGCGGTGGCAGCGGCGGCTTCGGCGGCGGCGGTTTCGGCCGCAGCTACGGCCTCCGCAGATAGCCTTCTCCAGGAACCACGGGAGCCGGACATCCTCGGTCCGGCTCCCTTATCTGTCCGGCGTTACGGCAGACGCCGAGCTCACTTTGGCCCCTAGGGCGATCCCTCGCCTCTGTGCCTTCCCCGGCAAGTAGGTGGGCGGGTCCACTAGCGTACCCAACCACCCGCGCCCCCCTGCCGCGACCTTTTGTTGCTGTGATCCCTAGACTTACAAGCATCTGGTACGGCCGCCCTAGCGGTCGCAAGGAGGAGGAATTGACTCTACCTCGGTGGTGGACTGGCCCTGCGGCAGCCGTCATGCTGTCGGCAGGCCTGGTTCCAGCGGCGCTGGGAGCAGTATCGGACACTCAGGCCCCCAAGGCCCCAAGCAGCCTGGAGCAGCCTCAGCTCACCCTTTTCGATGAGCCCCTGAAGCAGCTTCTGCAGCTTCTTATGCGCACCAATCCCAGCTTCCGTTTCGTCGTGGGCAATGCTAAGCCGCTGGATGACGTGAAGGTCACCGCCAACGTTCGAGGGCAGGACTTCGACGGCATCCTCAGCTCGGTCCTGACTCCCCATGGCATACCTTGGTACAAGGACGACCAGGGTGTGTACCAGATCAACGCGGTGAAGCCTGCTCCTCCCGCTCCGGTGACTCCCACGCTCCCGACCGTGTCGCAGCCCACCGGCGGCTCCGCTTCACGCAGGGTCCGCTACGTTACCACCGACGTGATCCAGTTGATGCACGTCTCCGCCACCGAGGCGCTTTCGGCCCTGGGCGTAGATGACTCAATGGTTCGCAAGGCCTACCCCGACCAGCAGCAGGGCTTCGTGAACCGCCCCTACGCTGCTCCAGTGCTGAACCCCGGCGCTGCCTCGGGAGCCCGTGGTACCATTGGCATCCCCGACCGGGTGTCGGTTGACTTCCGCCAGTACCCTGAGCCCGCAGTGACGGTTGAAGACCAGTCCGGCTCCGGAAGCCTCACTCCGGGCGCCGCGACGCCAATCGAGGGAGCTCCACAGGACCCCAGCCTCGCCCAGCGTGCCCCCGAGGAGCGTGACTCCTTCGGGCAGACCCGACCCGGTGGCACCGGTACCCGTACCGGCGGCTTCAACCCCCGCCCCGCCGGAAGCCCCGGCGCCGCCACCCAGCCTGGCACCACCGGCGGGCAAGGTACCGCCTCCGGTAGCCGCGGGTTCGTGCCAGAGGGAATCGACCTTCTGGCCGGCCTGATCACGGACAACTCCATCATGGCGCAGGGCGACCCCGACGCCATCGATGAGCTCCGCCAGATCATCCGGTACATCGACGTGGCGCCCCAGCAGGTGGTGATCCGTGCCGACCTTGTTTCGGTCACGACCAGCGCGAACGACCAGACCGGTTTCAACCTAACCGCCTTCCTGCGCGACTTTAGCCTTAACGCTCAGACCGGCGCGGCGACCGCTGCCGGCGGCTTGATCATCGACGTGGTGCGCGGCAACCTGCAGGCGGCCTTCGCGTCGCTGCGGTCCTCAGGCAAGGGGCGAGTGATTTCGAGCCCCATGGTCCGGACGATGAACAACACGCCCGCCTACGTGAACTCCTACGTTACGACCCCGATCTTCCAGTCGCAGGTGAGCCAGAACAACAACACCACGGTTACCGCCGTTCAGGTGACTGGTGTCCAGGCGACGACGGGGCTCTTCGTGACCCCGCGCATCAACCGCGACGGCACGATCACCATGAGCATCACACCCCAGCTCCAGGACATCACCGGGACCGTCATCGGGCCGAACGGTGAGACCGCCCCGATCATCTCCAGCACCGATACCACCATCACCGCCCAGATCAACTCCGGTGAGACGATGGTCATCGCTGGTCTGAACAAGAAGAGCGTGAATGACTCCGAGACGCGCATCCCGCTCCTCGGCGACATCCCTCTGATCGGCAACCTCTTCCGGAACAGGGTTAAGTCCATCTCGGACACCCAGATGCTCATCTTCGTAACGCCCACCATCGTCACGGCCTTCGGAGGCACCAAGCCCGTAGAGCAGTAGACTCGGGTCGGCAGTCACGGGGTACCCCTGGGGGAGCAGGCCGAACAGGCCTCTCCCCCTTTCTTTATCTCAGGGTGCCCCTTGGGACTCGCCCAAGCTCACGAACTCCTCGCATGCTTCCCGCACCAGGCCAAACCACCTCCGTGGGAAGCCGCGCCAAGCGCCATGCCTGACTGCCAGTGGGGATCCGGTGTCGGTCTCGCGGCTGCGCCCCCTGCCCGGGCGCGTCACCGAGTGGGTAGAGGGGGTGGAAACCTCGTTGGCCCGACCAGTTGGTGTCCGGCACGGGAGGTGTGTGGCGGGTATCGGGAGCAAGAGATCGGGACTGGCGGCCCTGCTATCCCTGGTGCTTGGCATGGGTGCCGGCGTCGCAGGCGCCAAGACGGTTGTGGTCAAGGCCGGCACCAAGGTAGCCTTGGAGCTGAGGTCGCCCCTCAGCACCAAGACGGCGGTGGTCGGCCAGAAGGTTCCGCTCTTCACAAGGACCGCCCTGATGGTGCGGGAGCCACGGTTGTGCCTTCGGGTACGGAGGTTTGGGGCACCATCAGCAAGGTGATCAAGCCGAGCGGGTTCGGCAAGAACGCCCGCGTCCACGGGGCTCTCAGCAACCTGCCCGTGCCCCGGGGTGTTCGCGTCCCCCTGAACACGCTCAAGACCCCACGCAAGCTCAAGGGTGAGACGGGTGGCGCGGCCACGGGGGCCGGCGTATTGGTGCTTGGGCCCGTGGGCGCGGCGGGCGGAATCCTGGTGAAGGGCAGCGACATGGTGTTTCAGCCAGGCCGGCCCTTCCAGGCGGAGGTGGCGTCCGACACACCTGTGAACCTCTAGCTCCGAGAAGGCGCGAGTGGCTGAAGGGCCCTCCCCGCCCGTCCTGGGCCGCCTGGGCACGAGGCGCGTGAGAGCCACGCGTTCCGCGAGTCTCCAGCGGCCTAGTGTGGGGAGCGTTGGCCGGGCGAGGGAAGGTGGAGGCCGATGCCTGATGGCGGCTGGTGACCACACCCCAGCGCCCCACGCCTCCAACCCTGTGGGGGCGCCCCCGGAACGGCGGCGTGCTTGCGTCCCGGACACATCGTTAGCATGAGTGGGGAAGGCCCCAGCAGGTGGTGGCCCTCCCCCAACCTTGCCCCGATGGAGTCCAAATGCGAACTAGCTGGTTGGAGGTAGACTTAGGCGCGATAGAGCGCAACGTGGAGTGCCTGAGACGGCGCTATGGCCCGGGCACCGAGGTCATGTCGGTAGTGAAGGCCAATGCCTACGGCCATGGCCTGGTGGAGGCCTCCAAGGCCTGCGAGAGGGGCCGTGCGTCCGGACTGGCGGTCGCCATCCTCGAGGAGGGGGCCACGCTCAGGGATGCCGGGGTCGCCCTGCCGATTCTGCTCCTGGGCCTCGCCCTTCCGGAGCAGGCGCCCGACATCGTGCGCTACGGGCTGGAGGCCGTGGTATCCGATTCCGGCCTGTGCGAGGCCCTTTCACGAGCCGCCGTCTCCCAGTGCCGCGAGGCCGTGGTCCATCTCAAAGTCGATACTGGGATGTGCCGGGTCGGCGTGGAGCCCCCGGAGGTCCTGAAGCTGGCCCAGCGGATCAGCAGCCTTCCAGGCCTGCGGCTCGCGGCCCTTTCCACCCACTTCACCTCCGCCGACACGGACCCCGAAGCAGTTCGCGAGGAGACCCGCCTCTTCGACCAGGCAGCCCGGACGCTGGCTTCGGCCGGCTTCGGGGACCTGAAGCAGCACCTGGCCGCCAGCGCGGCGGGGGAGCTTCATCCCTCCACGCGCCGTCAGATGGTCCGAGCCGGCCTCCTAACCTACGGCGTCCCCCCACGGCCTGGAGCCCCCCTAGACGGCCTTACGCCCGCCCTTCAGTGGAAGGCCCGAATCACCCAAGTGCGCCGAGCCGCGCCGGGGGCCACGGTCAGCTACGGCCGCACCCACACCTTGACCCGTGATAGCCTTCTAGGGCTCCTTCCGGTGGGCTACGCGGACGGCTGGCCGAGATCCCTATCCGGCAGGGGCACCGTGTTGGTAGGCGGCGGCAGGGCCCCAGTGCTGGGCCGAGTCTGCATGGACCAGTGCGTTGTGGACCTCACAGGCCTGGGGCCGGTGGCCGTGGGCGACGAGGCAGTGCTGTTGGGGATCCAGGGCGACCAGTGCCAGACCGTGGACCACGTGGCGGCTCAGGCGGGTACCATCGCCCACGAGATCCTCTCGCGGCTGGGCGCCCGACTTCACCGGGTCTACGCCTGACGCCTAGACCTATGTCCTGCCACGCCTCCCGTCGGCCGTCCACGTCCTCGAGTCGTGTGCCGGCGGCGGAGGGGCAGGGCTAAGGATCAGCAGCCGATCATCCTACTCTCTAGATGTGGGCTGGCGGTTCGTCTACTCCGCCCTCTCCGCGGAGAGAGCGGCCACTGTCGTTCCCTTGGAGTTCCCACTCCTTCCGCATTCCCACTGGAACACGATGTGTGAGGAGCCCTGGCCCCGGATCGGCCCCAAAAGGGGACTGGTTCAGGGGAAGGCATCAGCAACTTTGCTCTCTCTTCGGGAACTAAGTATATTGGGTGGAATCAGGCCTCCCATGTATCTGGCTTGACCCCAGGAGGCGTTGGCGGTATCTGTTAGGGGAGAGACGCCCACGGCGGCAGGCCCGGGAAGACGCATACCCAAGGGTTACGCCTTAGCGGATGACTGACCGGATGCCTGGTCCATGCGAGGGATTCGAGCCACCAGGCGTGGTGGCGGAGACGCTTCCGACGGGCTCACGACCAGGTGAAGAGGGCTCTGTTGAGCTCGCGGGACCGTCCCCAAGGGATAGGCTTCCCTTGACAGATCCCACCGACGGTGCTAGTATGGGCCGGAATCTGGGTACATCTGCTTTGGGCTAGCTATGTTGGCCCAGAACCCAAGCGCTGGCGTCTAGCAGCGGCCGCGAGGAACGATATCCTCTTATCTGTGGTATTTCGGTGGTACAGGCAGGCTGCCGCCGAGTGTCGGCACGTCTGGCAAGGGCTCGCCCTGTACCGCTGAGGCCGTTGAAAGGGGCGATGCCTCGACGGCTAGCCCGTGAGAGGCGTTTGGGAGAGGACCGGCATCGCCGAGCACAGTTTCGGTGCTCCAGTGGGGCCGCAAGCAGAGGCTAGGGCAGGAACCAAGTCCACCGCAGGCAATCCTACGCTCGGGCAGTAGCCTTCTGGGGCTGCCGTGCTCGGGCTACCCTCAGGGGGGAGCGACCGCCAGACGGGTGACCGGCTTCACCCCGGACCGCACCGGCTGATACTTCAAGGAGGAAATGGAGTCATGAGGTTACGTTTCTTGAAACATAGTTTCTCTCTCCTGGCCGCCCTGGCGGTGGTAGCCTCGCCGGGCTTCGCGCAGACCAAGGGAGACCCGAGCGGTGATGGTCTGGTGGGAGAGCTCAACGACGCCTTCCTGGCTCGCCAGATTGCCATTGGCAAGCGCCCCATGGACGCTCGTGCCGACGTCACACCGATCAACCCCACCACCGGCGTCATCGGCGATGGCGAAGTGAACGTGCTGGACGTCCTGGTCTTCCTCCAGGGTCTTGTCGGCCTGCTGGCTCCGGATCTCACAGTCTCTAAGCACGATGTGGGCGCGCCCATCATCGTGACCGTCGCCGCCACTGGCACCAACCTGACCGCTACCGTGGCCAACGCCGCCGCCGGTGAGGTGACCGGTATCAACTGGACCGTGGATGCCACGGCTGGCGCGGCCGGCGTAACGGTGACCTCCACGGGCGCCCTTACCGCCACCGTCCACAACACGGGCGCTGCTCCCGTCAACGCCACCATCACGGCCACTCCTACCGGCCCCGGCGTTGCCAACCGGCCTAGGACCACCGCCGGTGTCATCACCCTCAGCGTGCCCCACGACCAGGGCGGCTAACCTCCAAAGCGGTTCCTCAAGGAACGGGCCTCCCGGGATCTCCCGGGGGGCCCGTTCTGTTAGGGGCACTCCCGCCGCACCGCCGAGATTCGGCCCCCGAAATTCCCCCTGGACCGCCTCCTCAAGGTAAGCCTATGGCTTGCCGACCAATGTGTGGAATCAACATACGGACCCTCCACAAGAGTCCCCTGGATCCTGAGTCTGTCTGGCCGAGTAGCCGTCAGCTCGGGACCCTCCTAGGGGTGCCGTAGGCTTACTTAGTCTTGCGTTTCATGCCTCGCTGGGCGCCCCCGTCCGTTCAGGAGTCCACACAGTCGCTCGTCGGCTTGGCGCCTGGTGGCACTCCTTGGGAGGTTGCGCCTTGAGATCCCCTGTTCGTTTCACATATCCTCTTTGCTTGCTAGTTCTGGCCCTGTGCTCTGCGGTGAGGCCTGCCGAAGCAACGGGACTCAGCTACAACGTGGGCACGGTTACCGGCGCCAAGGCCGGCACCCTGGTTGCCGTGCCTGTGGAGAACACCTCCGGGCCGGTCAGCCTGGGCGGCATTCAGTCGGTGGTCAGCTTCGCCGCACTCCCCCTGGGCCAGCCCCTGCCGACGCTGAAGTCAGTGTCCCCCGGAACGGCGCTGAGTGACAGGACCAGCGTTGACCTGAACCAGGCGACCTGCGAGTTCATGGTGGCCTGGCCGCGGGGTGCGCAGATTGGCAACGGGGTCTTTCTTAACCTGAATCTTCAGATTCCCGGCAACGCCGGCCCCGGTACGCGCTACACGGTCACTATCCGCCCCAGGTTCGCCGTCACCACCACCTATGAGGCGGTTCCCACCTCCGCTAGTCCCGGCTCAGTGACGCTCGAAGGTACTCCGCCCGCGCCTATCAATGAGCCGCCCACGATCACCAGCCTCCAGTTCGCGAGTCCCCTCGCGATGGATGGTGCCCGCCCGCTGGTGAAGGGTTCACAGGATGTCGCCATCGTCTGCGCTGACTCCGACGGACAGGTCCGCTCTCTGCAGCTCCTGGTCGATGGCTCGGTTGTGGCCGAGACGCCTGCTCCCACCGGCACTACCGACCTAGAGAACGCGGTGCTGCCCCTGCGCACCGACACGCTGACCGAGGGCTGGCACGCGCTCACGGCCGCCGCCACCGATGACCTCGGCGCCAAGGGCACCAGCGATCCCGTGAGCTTCGTTGTCGACCGATCGGCCCCCGTCGTCACCCTGGCTGAGCCCGTCTCCGGCCAGTCCTACAAGGGCAACCTGAACCTGAAGGGCAACGTAACGGACGCCCACTTCCACCACTACGACGTTGGCGTGAAGGAGCCGGGCGCCTCTGACTGGGTCCCCGTCGCGACTGGCGTAAACGTGCCGCTGCCCGGCCCAACGCCTATGGTCATGGCGACCTACCGCGTGGCCGGCAAGCCGGACGGCGTGTACTCCTTCCGAGTTGTGGCTGTGGACAAGCTGGGCACCTCGGCCCAGGCAGAGATCACCAACGTACTGCTTGACAACACTGCTCCTTCGGTCGTCCTTAGCGGCATCCAGCCGGGCGCGCTGCTGTCAGCCAGGACCAACCTCAGCATCAGTGCGTCAGATGCCAATGGCGTGCGAGACGTTAGGGCCTACCTCGACGGCAGCGCCAGCCCCTTCATCACTCAGTCGGGCGGCACCGCGACTGCCAGCCTCGATCCTGAGAGGATGACGGACGGCGACCACACGGTTGTCGTCAGGGCGTCGGATCCGGCGGGCAACCTGGGCGAGGCCTCTATCGGCTTGGCAGTCCGGACCGCGCCCATGGTCCGGTTCCTTACTCCAGAGGACGGCGCCACCATCACTTCGAGCCCCATTCGCTGCTCCTTGAGGGTCGAGGCGAGGTCCGGCGTGGCATCGGTCGACATCTATGGATCGGCCAGTGAGTCGGCGGAGCCGCCGGCTTCCAGCCTACTGGCTCACCTGTCCCCACCCCTGACCGACTCAGCGTCCCTCGACGCGACCAGGATCCCATCAGGTCCCACAGGCCTTCTAGCCGTCGTTACCGACGCCGCGGGCCAGAAGGCAAGGGACTGGATCTCCATCACCAACCGTGCTAAGGCAGACCTCATCGCTATGCTTGAGGCACCGACTGGACGCCTGCTCCGAAGCCGGCCCCTGGTTCACGGTGTCCTGCCCATCAAGGGCAGCAGCTACAGTGTTCCAGCTTCCGCCTTCGACCACTACGAGCTGAGCTACCTGGGGCCCAACGATCCCAGCACCACGGCAGGCACTCCGATATCGCGCGGTGATCGGCCGGTCACTCGCGGCGTGCTTGGGAGATGGGACACCTCGGCCCTGAGCGCGGACGGCACTTACAACCTCAGACTCGTTACGGTCTCCAAGACGGGTACCTCTGAGACGAGCACTCTGGCGGTGGTTGTCGACAACCATGGTCCCGAGATCACCGTTCAGGCGCCCTCCGAGGGAGCCACGGTGAGGGGATCCGTCTCGCTGCAGATGAGCGCCGCGGACCCCAGTGATGTGGTGAGGCTCCAGGGCGGTTTCAGAGGGGCCGAGGCGGTCGCCTCCGGACACTCCGTAAGCTCGCTCGGTATCCACGATGGGCCCGCCACTCTGGAGTTCGAGGCCGAGGACGGCCTGGGAAACATCGCACGGAAGAGGATCAGCGTTACGGTCTCCAACGTGCAGGCCGAGGCATCCATCAGCAAGCCGGCCCAGGGCGCCAGGATCTCTCCCTTCCTGCTCGGGACAACCGCGTGCCCGGTGGTGGCAGAGGTCCACGGCCTCGCTCAGTGGCAGATGGTTCTGACGTCGGGTCGCACCTTCAGTCAGGTAGTCGCTGAGGGAGACGGCGAGCAATCAGGTCCAGTAGCCAACGCCCGGGTAAGCAACCCCCGGTCAGTCCCTGACGGCGCGGGTACCCTTAGGATCCGCGGACGCAGGTTCGGCAACTCCCCGACCGACACTCTCGCCTCCGTGCCCATCACCCTCGACGGCACGGGCGTGGCTGTTCGAATCACCAGCCCCAGTGAGAACGAGTCTATCCGCGCCGCGACGCCTCTGGTCTTCAGCTACGTGGGCGACTCCTCGGACCTGGCGAGTGTGACCGCCAAGGTCGACGGTGACACGCCACTGACGAAGCAGGGCGACTTTGCCTTCACTCTGGATCCCTCCGGCCTCGGCACCGGGCGCCACCTGGCCGAGGTGACCACTCTGGACACGGCAGGGAACACCAGCAGCGCCTCTCTGCCCTTCTTCGTGCCGAGGAACGTGGACCGGGCCGACCTGACCTCTCCCACGGAGGGGAGCTTCGTCCGAGGCATGGTGGAGCTGAAGGGAGTGGTCTCGGTTTCTGTGAATACCCTCGGGCTCACCTTCGACGGACCACAGAAGGGCACCATTCCGATCCCGGCCCCCCAGTCCTTCCCCACTAGGCTTCTGGCTGAGTGGGATACCTCAGCCCTGCCGGACGGCCTCTACACGCTGTCGCTGGGTCGCAACGGGGCGGAGCCGCTGGATACGCTGACCCTGGGCGTGGACAACCACAAACCTGAGCTCCGTCTGGATTCCCTGGCGGCGTCCGGAGACGCCACGGGGATGGTGAGGGACGCGAACCTTAGCAGCTACCGGCTCGACGCCATGACACGCGACGGGGCGGTGAAGCTGGCCACCGGCACCCAGAACGTCGACGGACTCCTGGCCCACCTCGACGCCGCGAGGCTGGCGGGCGTCTCCGCCCTAAGGCTGTCCGCGACTGACAAGGCCGGCAACACCAACAGCGTGGAGCAGGCGATCCAGGTAGATACCAGCGCTCCCACCATCCTTCTCACTCCAGCAGATGGTGACTTCCCAACCAACCTTTCCACCGACCTGGCTCAGGTCAGCTTCCACGTCGGCGGAACCATCACCGACAGCGGCGCCGGCCTTGCCAGCGTGCTGGTGAAGGTCAACGGAGCCGAGGTGAAGAGGGTCGAGGGCTTGGGCGGCGCCACCGTCTACGCGCTGGACCTGGCCACCCAGGTGCCGGCCGCCGGACTGACGCCTGATACGCCCATCGTGCTAGAGGTCACCGCGACCGACGCCGCCGGCAACCAGGGCAAGGAGAGCCACAAGCTGTACTTCGCCCCAGGCGCGATGGCAAAGATCGTAAGCCCTCTGGGCGGTGGGATCGTTCGGAACGGCCAGCCGGTGATCGGCACCGTGAGCGGCCCCGGGATCCTCTCCTGGAGCCTGGAGATGAGCCTTGACGGCGGCTTCCACGATGCCGTGAGCCTCCGAACCGACGTGCAGACCGGAGATTCCCTTCTCCCCAGCAACGAAGAGGTCGGCAAGGTCACCAGCCGGGACGGCCAGGTGCCTGACGGCCCAATCTTTCTCAGGCTGTGGGCCTTCGGTGGGGATGACCAGAGCACGGCAGTGGCCACCGACACGGTCCAGGTGGTGCTGGACACCGTGGCGCCAACTCTGCGCGTTCTTGACTCCAGGACCGCCGACGAGGCGCTTCCGGTGGCGGGCGACTTCCGGATCCAAGTGGAGACTGAGGATGCCCACCCCGGCAACACTTCCATCTATGTCGACTCGCAGGCAGACCCCTCGGAAGCGCTGCCCAGCGCCGGCAACCTCACCTTCCCACTGAGCACCCAGGCTCTGGGGCTCACCCCCGGCGTGCACGCACTGCGCGTAGTCTCTGAGGACGCCGCCGGCAACAGCACTGAGGCACTGACCTACGTTCAGGTTCTGGACAGTGACCTCGAACTGGCCTTCCTTAGGCCGAGCAGCAACGGAGCGGCTCTCCGCGGCACCGCGCGTATCACACTGACCGCCGACGGGGCCGCCGGCCCACTCTCTCTGTCGCTCGAGGCCCGATCTTTGGACTCCAACCGGGCAGCCATAGCTCTCACGCCAAGCGGTACCCCCGCGACAGGCTACGACCTGTACTGGGATACCACTCAGGTGCCCAACGGACACTACGAGTTGCTGGCGACCGGCGTGGCGGGAGCCACCTCAGCGGTGGCTCGTCGCGACGTAGTGATCGATAACGCAGCACCCACCGTGGTCTTGCTGAGCCCCGCCTATGGAGCCACTTTGGCGGGCGTGGTGGACATCGTGGGTACTGTGGAGGACGCGAACCTGGCCGACTACTCCGTGGAGTGGTGCGACCTGAGCCAGCCAAGGAAGTCCTGGATTCGCATCCCCGACGGGTTGGGCGACCGACCGGTTCAGAACGGCGTTCTGGCCCGTTGGGACACAACGGTGCTGCCACGCGAAGCCTACCGCGACATCGCCCTGCGAGTGGTGGCTCGGGACCAGGCCGGCAACGCCAGCCTCGCGGCCTCCTTCAGCCTGATCATCCTCAACTCGCCTTCCACCGACAGCCTGAGCCTGAGCTTCGTTCAGCCCAAGGACGGTGGCCGAGTCACCGAGAACACGCTCCTTCGACTACTGCCCTCAGGCGGCGATCCTGGGACCCCAACTACGGTGACCCTTTACGACAACCGTTTCGCGGGTGGTCTCGCGCCAGCAGCCGTACTCCGCAGCCCCTACCTGGCGACCCTGCACCTGGACGCTGGCCGCCACACCCTGAGGGCAGTCGCCTCAGGCCGGGACAGCAGCGGCAGGCGCATCACGGCAGAGGCCTCGGTGACAGTGGTGGTTGAGACCAGACCGGCTACCGCGGTCATCACATCGCCCACCAGCGGCGCCACGGTCACGGGCATCACCCCCGTCGTCGGTCTGGCGAACTCCCAGGAGACTCAGAACGAGGAGAACAGCCTGGCAGCCGCGGAGGGACGGGCCGCGGTGAACACCTTCGGCGGCTACTTCCTGGAGGTTGCAGATGGCGGCAGCCCGGCTGACTTCGTCCAGATCGGCAGCTACGTGACCGAGCCCACGGGTTCGACGCCTGCCGTACTGGGCACCCTGGACCCCACGCAACTGCCGAGGAGCAGCCGGCGCCTGGGGAGCGGGGGAGACTTCATCTACATCCTTCGGCTCACGGTGCAGACGGCGGCCCAGCGGGCTTTGAGCGTCGGCAACGTACGCCTGGGGGTGAGGACCGAGATCCCGGTGAAGGTTCATTTCCCCGGCAGGTAGGCCGCGCCAGGGGTGGGGGAGGGCCAGCACCTTCGCCACCCGAGGCACTCGGCAGGCCCGTGAGCAGAACCCCGCTCGCGGGCCTGCCTATTTGTGGTACCCCGAGCGGAGCGGCCGCGGCACGTTGTCGAGCCCTCTACCTCCTCTACGGGCGCCCGGAACGGGCGGGTTCGTGTCGTGCCGGGTTGCAAACCTCTCCGCAGCAGGGCTAGAATGACGGCGGAGGGTCCGCCATGCGCAGTATCTACCTCGACCACGCCGCCACCACGCCACCCCGCCCGGAGGCCGTGGAGACCCTCAACCTTCACCTCCTTCGATCCTTTGGTAACCCCTCAAGCCTCCACCATTGGGGGCGTGATGCCCGCGCGGCTCTAGACGACGCACGGGACCGGGTCGCGGCCTGCCTGGGCTGCCACTTCTCCGAGATCGTCTTCACGGCGACGGGCAGCGAGGCGGACAACCTCGCGCTGTTGGGCGTCGCGGCCCTGACGCCGCGGGAACGCAGGCACCTGGTCACCACGGCCTTCGAGCACCACGCCATTCTGCGAACCTCCGAGCATCTGGAGGAGCAGGGCTGGCGGGTGACCTACGTGGCTCCCACCGCTGAGGGACTCATCGATCCCTCTCGGGTCGCCGACGCGATGACGGACGGCACGGCCCTGGTCTCCGTGATGCTGGCGAACAACGAGATAGGCACCCTCCAGCCCCTTGAGGAGATCCTGAGGATCGCCCACGCGAAAGGAGCGCTGGTCCATACGGACGCCGTGCAAGCGACCGGTGCCGTGCCCATCAACCTGGGCCGCCTGCCCGTTGACCTGCTCTCCTTCACGGCGCACAAGTTCTATGGTCCGCGCGGCGCCGGGGGGCTCTTCGTGAGGAAGGGGGTGCAACTGGCCTCCGAGGTGCTCGGAGGATCGCAGGAGAGGGGACGCAGGGCCGGCACCGAGAACGTGGCCGCCATCGCCGCCATGGCCGTGGCGCTGGAGCTGGCCTGCGCTGAGCAGCCCAGTGAGATGGCACGCCAAGCCCGCCTGCGCGACCGGCTGGTCGCGGGAGTGCTGAACGGAATCCCCCGGACGCGGCTGAACGGCCACCCCACCCAGCGGCTGCCCAACAACGCCAACCTCGCTTTCGAGGGCGTTGATGGCGAGGCGCTGCTGCTGAACCTGGACCTCGAGGGTATCGCCTGCTCGGGCGGCTCAGCGTGCGCCTCCGGGGCGCTGGAGCCCTCCCACGTGCTGCTGGCCCTTGGCCTCAGCCGGGAGTTGGCGTCCTCCTCCGTGCGCTTCTCCGTGGGCCGGGGGACCACGGAGGACGACATCGACGAGGCCCTGGCGGTGCTGGCCACGACGGTCGAGAGGCTGCGGGCATGTCACTGAGCACGCCCACCCTGGGGCGTTACCGCCTGGTTCGGGAGATCGCGCGCAGCAACGACATCGTCTACGAGGCCCTGGATCCCACCATGGGCCGCCGGGTGGCGGTGAAGGAGCTCTGGCTTCCGCCCACGCTTCAGGGCGCGGCCAGGGAGGAGCGTCGGGAGCGCTTCCGCAGGGAGGCCCGGGCCGCCGGGGGCCTGAGCCATCCCAACATCGTAACCGTGTATGACATCGGCGAGGAAGCCGGCCGGCTCTACGTGGCGATGGAGTACCTCGAAGGCCCCACGCTTCGGCAGACACTGCAGGTGACCCCCATACTGCCGGTCCATCGTGCCGTAGAGATTGCCCTTCAGGTCCTGGCTGCCCTGGGATACGCTCACAGCCAGGGCATCGTCCATCGCGACGTGAAGCCGGACAACGTCCACCTGCAGCCGGACGGGGTGGTGAAGCTCACGGACTTCGGCATCGCCCGCATCCTCGCGGAGCCCAGCCTCACGGCCGCCGGACAGGTCTTTGGCACTCCCAGCTACATGTCGCCGGAGCAGGTGGCGGGTCGCCCGGTGGATAACCGAAGCGACCTCTTCTCCCTGGGCGTGATGCTGTACGAGATGGTCGCCGGCCACAAGCCCTTCCGTGGCGATACGGTTGTCACCATCACCTACCAGATCCTGAGCGAGCAGCCCGGGCCGATCCCCGGAGTCTCCGCCAGCCTGTGGTTCGCCATCCAGAGGGCGCTGGAGAAGAGCCCGGACGCCCGGTATGCGACCGCCGAGGCGATGGCCGCGGAGCTCCGCACCTGCCAGCTCTCGGCCTCCGCCGCCTGGAAGGCGCCCGCTGCCGCACCGGAAGGGTGGGCGCCGCCCCCCTCGCCCGGTCCGAGCCCGCCACCCACGGACTTCAGTGCCTGGGCCGGGGCCGCCGGACAGTCGGCACCGGAGCCGCAACCTACCTGGGGGCCGCCTTCGGGTGCCACCCAGATGCCGCCTCCCACGGGCCTCTACCTAGCGGAGTCGCGGCGCCCCAAGGGCCGTTCCTTCCAGCGGCTCACGGCTCTGGCCCTTCTCGTTGTCGTGGGCACCGTGCTCTACGCCTTCGGCAACCAGGCCTTCCAGAAGTACGCGCAGGCCGACAGGGAGGGGACCGCACAGCGGGTTCTGGAGCGAGCAGTGGTTGCCCAGGACCCGGCGAAGTGGTGGCAGATAGTGATGAGCGTGGCGAAGGACTACCCGGACACCGCCGCGGGACGGCAGGCCAAGGGCCTCATCGGCCGTCAGCGCGAGCAGGACGCTCAGCAGGCTCTTCGTCAGGCGACCGCTAACACCGATCCCCGAACCTGGGGCGACGCCGTCACCCGTGTGGCCCAGGACTACGCCGATACCCGCGCCGGGGGGCAGGCGCGGGATCTCCTCCGGCGGTACCGGCGCCCCGTTCCTCCGTCCACGACTGGCGCCGCGCGGCAACCCAGCGCGAAGCCCGACCAAACGCCTCAGGTTGACTGGCAGGCGGAGGTCCGTCAGCGCGAGGCCCGAGCCCAGCAGCTTGTCTCGCAGGCGGACCGCACCCAGGATGAGGAGACGGCCCGGCGCCTCTACACGGAGGCTCTGACGCTGAGCCCCACCGGCCAGGCGGCGGAGAGGGCTCGCCGGGGCCTGGGCATCGGACCGGGGCTGACGCCATGACCGGGTTCGACGTGCTCGAAGGGGCCTGGTGGGGCCCACCGGCGGGGGACTCCAGAGGTGCGTCAGGCCATGGCTGAGCCCCACGTGCGGCGTGGACTGCGGTTCCGGGAGGGCGACGTTTGCCCCCGCTGTCTCGGAGAGCTCTCCTCCGAGGGCGAGGTTCTTTCGTGCCGCGAGTGCGGCTACACGGTGGACCACGAGGCGCAGGGCGATCCGCCCCCTCGGCCCGCCAGTCCTCGCAAGGCAGCCCCGACGACCGGCGAAGAGGTCTTCCCCCTGCCGGCCGTGTACGACATCTCGGCCCTGCTCGCCGAGCCGGCGGACGGCACGGGATCGTCTGGGGCGGCCGAGCCCGAGATCCAGGAAACCGACGGCGAGGGGTCCGCCCCGCTCCGCGACCTGGAGAAGGAGGTCCTTGAGGCGCTGTACGCCCTTGAGTCGGCGCAGCAGCGTGTGGCGGAGCTCGAGGTGGAGGTCTCCCATCTGCGCGCCCGCGCCGAGATGGACGACCCATCAGAGGCGCTGGCTGAACGGGACCGGCGCATCCTGGAGCTGAAGGCCTCCGAGGACAAGCACATCGCCCGCGCCGACGCCTACCGGGAACAGGTGCGGCGAAAGGATCTGGAGATCGCCCAGCTCAAGCGGGAGCTGGAGCACCTTCGGCAGGCTTCCGGCGGCGAGCCCCACCCTCGCGTCTTCCGTCTCTTTGGCCGGAGGGGCGGGTGAGAACCTCTGCCGGTTGCCTCAGGATCGCCAACGCTGGCCCTTAGCGCGGCGCACGGCCTTCCACCGACCCTACGATGCCCCAACGCCTCGCACGGGTACTCAGCTCAGCCAACCTGCGCGTGCGGGTAGAGCCCTTCAGATACCCAGGAGCACCGTCTATGCTGACCGTTGAGGAAGCGCAAGATCGCATCCTGTCCTCCGTCTCGCCACTGGGGGTTGAGTCCTGCCCTCTCCTGCGGTGCCGGGGCCGGGCCTTGGCGCTCGACGTGATCTCTCAGGTGCAGTCCCCGCCCTTCGCCAACTCGGCGATGGACGGGTACGCCGTGCTCTCCGCGGATCTGGCGGGAGCGTCGGAGTCAGAGCCGGCTGGCCTCAGGGTGCTCGGCGACGTGCCGGCGGGCTCGGTGGGGGCGTGGACCGTCGTGTCGGGTACGGCTGTCCGCATCATGACCGGCGCTCCCGTACCCGCGGGCGCGGACTCCGTGGTCATGGTGGAGGATACGCGGTCTGAGGGCGACCTGGTATGTGTCTGGGCCCCGACACAACCGGGGGAAAACGTGAGGCCGGCGGGGGAGGACATCGACGTGGGGGACCGGGTTCTCGATGCGGGGACGGAGCTTGGGCCAGCCCAGATCGCCGTGGCGGCCACCCTGGGCCTGCGGGAGCTGGCGGCGGTGGCGAGGCCACGCGTGGCCCTCCTAACCACGGGGGACGAGGTGGTGGAGCCGGGGATGCCGCTGGCCCCGGGCAAGATCCGCAACAGCAACCGGTACGCTCTCGCCGCCGCGCTGGAGGGAGTGGGGGAGCTGGCGATGCTGGAGCACCTGGCCGACAGCCCGGAGGCTCTGCGGGACGGCCTCGCTCGGGCCGCCGAGGCCTGCGACGTGGTGATTACCGTCGGCGGGGTCTCGGTGGGGGACTACGACTTTGTGAAGGGGGAGCTGCAGGCGGCCGGCGAGCTTGGCTTCTGGCGCATCGCCGTGAAGCCGGGGAAGCCGCTGGCCTTCGGGCGGCTGGGCGGCAAGCCCTTCTTCGGGCTGCCCGGCAACCCGGTCTCCGCGTTGGTAACCTTCGAGCTCTTCGTGCGGCCTGCGCTCAGGAAGATGGCCGGACACCGAACCTGGCACCGCCCGCGCGTGCAGGCCATCAGTGAGACGACGCTGAGCCATCGTCCCGGGCGCGAGGAGTACCTGCGAGCGGCCCTAAGGTGGGACCGCAACCGCCGCGCCTATCTGGCTCAACCGCTCTCCGGCCAGGGGTCCGCGATGGTGGGTTCCATGGCCCAGAGCAACGGTTACCTGATCGTCCCCCGCGACGTCGAGAGCGTCCAGGCTGGTGAGGTGCTGGATGCGCTTCTGGTGGGTCCTTAGTTAGCGATCAGTGACTACTTCACCACCTGGGGACCAAGAGAGGCAGGGGGGCTGAAGGGGCTCAGGGGAAAGACCCAAGCTGACTGCCTAAGGCCCTTCCCTTAACCCCTTGAGCCCCTTCAGTCCCCTTGCCCCTCTTGGTCTCCAGGTGGTGAAGTGGTGTGGCCGCTGGCTTAGGGCCAGGGGGACCTGAGAGCTGTAGGGCGCCCCTACCTGATCGGTGGCAGAGGGTTGCCGTTGGTCAGGCTAGAGAGGGTAGCGGGATCCGCCTTGGGGATCCGGTCATACGTTAGCAGGCCGTTGAGCTCCTGCTCCACGTCGGCAAGCTGCGTGTAGACGAAGCCGGAGAGCCCATGGGCCTGGTAGAGCTGCCGCACCAGTCCACTGTAACGGCTGAGGAGGCTCCGGGGGCCTAGTGCGGCCTGGTAGCCCCAGCCCTCGGTCCAGGTGTGGCCCCTCACCGGAAGCCCGATGCCTCCGAACTCGCCCACCCAGAGAGGACGCTCCGACGCCGCGCTCGTGTGGCCGGCCAACCGGCTGCTGTAGTCGTGCACGTCCATGACATCCGTGAGCGCCCTCTGGGTTCCCCCGGAGTTGTCGATGATGGGGCGGGTAGGATCCAGCCCACGGGTGCGGGTGACCACCCGGTCCTGGAAGGCGCCAGGGCTGCCCCAGTCCTCGTTGAACGGGATCCAGAGCGCCACGGAGGGGTGATTCCGCACGGTGGTCATGGCATCCGACCACTCCCGCAGGAACTGCTCGCGCGCCTCCGGCGTGGACAGGTCATGGCTCGAGGGCATGTCCTGGGCCACCAGCAGGCCGAGACGGTCGCACCAGTAGTACCAGCGGGGGTCCTCCACCTTCACGTGCTTGCGCGCCAGGTTGAAGCCCAGCGCCTTGGCCATCTCCACGTCGTACCGCAGGGCCTCGTCCGTGGGAGCCGTGTAGATACCATCGGGCCAGAAGCCCTGGTCCAGCACCCCTCGCAGGAAGACCGGCTGGCCGTTCAGGGTCATTCGACCCCGCTTTACGCCCACGGTCCTGAAGCCGCAATAGGAGGTCACCTCATCCACGCGGTGCCCGCCGTCGATAACCTCCAGCTTCAGGTCGTAGAGGGTTGGTTCCTCCGGCGACCACTGCCGCACGTCGACCAGCGCGAGCGAGACGGTCGCGGAGCCGTCAGCCAGGACACGACCGACGCCGGTGGCTACCTCGTGGCCTCCGAGGCTCAGCACGGCCTTCAGCTCGGTGTCCTGTGAGGGCTCGGCCACCCGCCCGTCGATGAGCAGGGCGCGCTCCTCGGGCTTGGGGCCTAGTACCAGTGACTTTAGATAGGTGACCGGGACCGGCTCCAGCCAGACTGTCTGCCAGATGCCGGTGGTGCGAGTGTACCAGATGCCCCGGCTTCCGAGCTGCTTCCCCTTGGGCTGCGGGCCCGTCTGAGGGTCGTAGACTGAGACAACCAGCTCCTGCCGTTCGCCCGGCACCAGCGCGCGGGTGATCTCGAAGGTGAAGGGGGTGTAGCCGCCTCTGTGCTCGCCAACGCGCTTGCCGTTGACCCAGACGGTGGTCTGCCAATCGCAGGCGCCGAAGTTGAGCAGCAGGCGGCCGGCGCGCCACTTGGGGGGTACGGTGAAGTGGCGTCGGTACCAGAGGCGGTCATGGACTTCGGTGCCAAGTCCGAGGCCCGAGAGTGACGACTCGAAGGTGAAGGGGACAAGGATCCGTTCCGGGAAGCTGTGGCCGGTGGTCCAGTCGGCCTTCTCACCGTTGTTCTGGTCGTCGAAGCCGAGCTCCCAGAGGCCATTGAGGTTCCGCCACTGGTTTCGCGCGAACTGGGGCCGGGGGTACTCCGGCCGCGCCTTCTCCGGGCTGACGTCGGCCGCCCAGCGGGTGGTCAGAGGCGCCTTCGCCGGGTGCCACTTCTCCGCGGAGGCGGGGACCAAGAGGGCCAGAAACCCGGCCAACAGACTACATGCCAAGTGCCTAGAACAACCTCTCATGGACGTCTCCCTCTGAGACTCGCAACGCCGACAGCCGCCAGGATCTCTTCGGCCGCGGGGGAAGAGTGCTGGAGGTCACATCCGAAACGCCGATCGCCAGGTACCCCTGACGCGGGCGGAGTGGCGATCTAGCCCACCTTCGGTGACGGGCGTCTGGACGGTCGGGGCGACGATGATTCGCGCGCGCCAAAGGTGCGAGTGTGGCCGTCAACGCCAGCGTGGGTCCCTTGCGATGATGCCACAACGGTCCGCAAAACCACCATTGGAGCCAGAGCAGAAGGATGGGAGTGGGCTGCGAGCCTAGTCTGCATCACCCACGGGAGGCCCGCGGAAGCCCGCGCCCGCGGCGGCGCGCAAGCTCCACGTGTGCAACGTGGGTTAGTCTGCACTATGCGGGCTAGAGGAAAGTCCGAGAAGGGCCTTTCCTGAGAGTGCTACGCGGCCAGGCTCGGCGACCGGTACGGCCAGAAGTTGGGAAGGGTTAGGCCCAGCAGCGCCCACCCGCCCGGCCAGGTGGTGCGCGACGACCGGGTGAGGAAGTCCGAGGTTCTCGATCTCAGTCTCCCCTGCCGGGCCACCCAGTTCCAGGTCCACCGGAGGTCCGCCAGAGTGGCCGCCAGCAGCGCTTGGCACAGGCTTCTGGCTCTCCCGCGGTAGTGCGCTTGCCCCACTCCCAGGGCCCCCAGCCGGGCCAGTCCGTGCTCCACCACGACTCGGTCGCTCAGGACCGCTTGTCACTCCGGCGTCTGCTGGTAGGCTCGGGCGGCTTGCAGCAGCGCCTCCTGGGGATGGACCCGCACCTGGCGGCCCACCGCAGAGGTGGTGCACTGGTTCCCTAGAGGGCAGTCAGTACGGGCTGCCCCGAACTGGTAGAGGCGGCCTCCGTCCCGTTCCTGGACGTAGGTCGGCTTC
Source organism: Armatimonadota bacterium (assembly GCA_036504955.1). Lineage (GTDB taxonomy): Bacteria > Armatimonadota > DTGP01 > DTGP01 > DASXUI01 > DASXUI01. Next base: position 8,280 of record DASXUI010000239.1, on the reverse strand, counting down.
GTCTGGCCCGCTAGGCAGGTGACGGCCCCTCCCTCCAGGTCCAGGGTAAGAGCACTCTTGGGGAAGTGACCTCCCGGTCGGCTCTCGCGCGGCGCTCGGACCACCAGCTCTCGCCCTGCTTCCTGGAGTCGTGCGCAAGCGCACGATAAGGCCTGCCGGGTGGCTCCACTGCCGTAGGCCCCGTCTCCCACCGCTTGCTCCACCGCCTGTCCCGTGGTCTCCTCGACCCGCTCGATCGCCTCCAGTACGCCCTGGGCGTCCCCCGCGTTACCCGGCAACACCAGGCAGTCCAGGATGAGCTGGCTCTCTCGGTCCACCACCACGGCCACCTTGTGGCTGGTAAAGCGCTTGCTGGCGGTCTTGTGACCATGACGCTGCTCGGGATCGCTCACCGAGGTGATTCGGTTGAGAGCGGTCCCCCGCTTCAACTGAGCCCTCGGCCCTCCTTTGGGAGGTTCCTGCCATTCCACGTGCTGGAGCAGGAGCTGACTCAGCGGTTCGCAGGCCTCCTTCACCCGCTCCCGCTGATCGTGCGCGTCCCCGGCGCACGGCGGTCCTCTCCCACGAAGCTCGCCCAGTGCAGCAGACGTCGGGCGTCCGCCACGACCTTGGTCAGGAAGGCCTCCCGGGCTTGAGGGTCGGACCAGTCCAGCTCCGCGCTACCCTTGAGGCTGGGACCGAAGTAGCGGCCCAGTCGCTGCCGGGCCACCCAGACCTCCAGCTTCTCCCCGCTGACCTTCGCCAGCACCCGCGTCACCTGCTGGATGCCCGCGGCCAGAAAGTTGTAGGTGTCTTCGACCGCGCCCTTCCCCAGCATCGGTTTGGTATAGACCGCGACCTTCAGCTTCCCACCCTTCAGGAGGCCTGCCCGCCTCGCTTCCTGGAGGCTGCCCTCGAAGAGCTGCCGCACCCCTTCGTGGAGGATCAGGTCGTGCGCTAGCGCAGGATAGATGAGAGCGGAAGAGCTGAAGGGTGCTCTTCGCAGTGCCGCGCTAGCGCGGCATCGCACAAGGGGGCTCCAGCGAGCCGGCCCAGCACGGCGGCCCAACGCAGGTCGAAGCCACTGCGTTCCACCGCCTCCTCGTCGGAGCAGCCCGCCTGCTGCTGCAGCAGGAGCAGCAAGGCCAGTCGTGCGCTTGCGCACGATATCTGATAGGTGGCACGCTGGACCGGCCTACCCGCTCCGAGTAGAAGGCCAGGAACGCCTCGTCCTGGAAGAGCCGGGGCGCGGCCTGAGCGAGCTGTCCGTGAAAGCTCCCCTCGGGTAGCTCCAGCGGCCACACGTTCCCCACATCAAAGAGACTGACTTGCTTCTTGCGCCGACCCAGCATCTACCGACCTCCTGGGACCTATCCCCAGGAGGAATTGCACTCCTCTACCAAGGAAACCTTCGATTGACTCCTATTGCTGGGAACAATCGGGCCTTTCAGGCCACAGCTGCTAGTACTACAACGACGAGTCGCAACTGGCGGTTGTATAATAGGAGCGTACTACTGCCTGCGTATAGCATGGCCGACCGACCTGCGAACCGGCCCAAGGGCCTTCGAAACCGTCGTAGTCATCGGCCAGCGCTAACTCGTCGTTGTCGTACTAGGGGGACTTGGAGAGCGCGGCGTGCCTTCCGAAACGGGCCGGCAGGCTACTCCGGATGGCCGAAGGGCGGGGCGTGGTTGGTGCTACAGCTCGCAGTGCAAGATGCGGCCGTGGCTGGCGCAGGTTAGCAGATGCTCCCTGGGGGGGACGGCACGGATGCGCAGCGTCTCGTCGCAGCCCTCATGCGGGCACACAAACTGGTCTTGCCCCGCGTAGTACGCCTCCCGGATCTTGATACAGCGCTCCATGTAGGTGTCTGCCGGGCGTGTTGGGGGGGGCGGTGCCGGAGAGGGAGCCGGAGCTAAATCGGGCGAGGCGGGCGCTTCGTCGAGGACCTGGACGGCATCGACCTCAGGCACGACAGGAGCGATCTCCTGAACAGCTTCCTGAACAGCTTCCGTCACAACATCCCCCTCTCATGTGGAGACCCGGCCAATGAGTCGCGCGCCGGTTTCGCACGCTCTTGCTGTAGGGGAGCCACCTGGAGAAGCCTGGCAGCACCTCATGCCCGAAGGCCTACCACTTGCTTACGATCCCCCGCACGATCCATCTAGCGCATGCGCCCTTCGAGCGGAACGCAGGCCGCCACTGGCTTGCCCCCGGCACCCAATCAGCGTGGTGCGCGAGGCGCTTGCGCATCGGGCATGGCGCGGGCTTCCACAGGCTCTCGTGAACGGTGCAGCCTAGGGTGTTCACAAAACCCATCGTGGCGGAGTCACAACTACCAGTACTGGCTCAGGCCTGCCTGGGTATGGCCCGGCCCCCCTCTGGGGGTACCGGGGCCCCGGCTATCGTGAGCTACCTCTAACAGTCTCTCTCTTGCCCCCCGATACCTCCATCAGGGCCGTTGCCCGATCTGGCGGCCACCAGGCCAAGGGAGCGGGGGGCGCGCCGGCCTTAACGTCGCCTTCCTTAATTGACGGTGGATCGCCGCTGTGATATGCTGCCACTGAGGGAGATGACCTTTCCGTCCACCCGCTTGTTGTGTCTATGCCCTGTGAGGCCAAGGACCCTCTACGGTCGAAGGGCGGCCTCTGCTGCTAGGCCGCGGTCCAGGGTGATTCCCGGTACTTTCAGCCCTTGTCCTCGGGCTTGATGTCCTTGTCGTTCTAGTCCGCCTGGCGCGAGGCGCTCGCGCGTCGTGCATGGAGCGGGGTTCCCCAGGCCTACCGGGAAGCGTGTGGGTGGGTCCAGGGAACCTGCGGTACCAAGGAGACCCCTACGCTATGAGAACCCCCCGCTGGAAACGAGCTGCTGCTCGCCTGGCCCTAGTTGCTTTCACCTGTGGTAGCACCTCATCTTGGGCCGCCGGCATCAACGTGGTGGTGCCTCCCGGCGGCGGCGTCGTGGGTGGTGCGAACATCGCCTGCGTGGCGGAGTTCCCTAGCCTGGGTCGTACCGTTACCCGCATTGACTTCCTGGTGGACGGCCAGCGACTGACGGGGCAGGCCGCGCCGGTGGGGGACCAGAGCGCCCAGGCGACCTTTGTCTGGGACGCCACGGGCGTGGAGCCCGGCGAGCACAAGCTCACCGTCCGCGCCTATGCCGGCAACCAGCTTGTGGCCTCTGACTCGGTGACCGTACAGGTGGCTGCGGAGTCCTCAGTCGACCTGCTTGCGCCTCAGGTTCACGTCTACTTCCCCAAGCAGAACTCGCAGGTGTCGGGGCAGGCCCAGATTCAGCTTCAGGCCTTCGACAACGCCGGTGTGTCGATGGTCTCGCTCTTCATCGACAAGCAGCTCAAGCTGCTCCAGAACGTGCCACCCTTCACCTACCTTTGGGACACCACGGGCTACAGCAACGGTCCTCACCTTATTGAAGCGTGGGCCTTTGACCAGGCTCAGAACCGTGGCGAGGCGAGGCCGACCCGCGTGATGGTGAACAACCCGGGCGGCTTCACTCAGATGGAAGAGGGCGCCGCCACCACCGTCGACTCGGGCGCCGCGCCTGCTCCGGTGGTCGCCAAGGCCGTGCAGCCCAAGACCCCAAGCCTGGGTGCCGCCAAGCCCAAGGGCGCCCAAGAGGTGAAGGCGCCCGCGGAGCCCTCCAGAACGGGCAGCGTTGCCTCCGCCGTGAAGGCCCAGCCTCTCTTCCTGCGCATAGCCCCCAAGACCAGGAGCGGTGCCCCGAGGGTCAGAACGACCAAGCGTTCCGTGGCGACTGTCGCCCCCAAGCCGGCACCCGTGAAGGTGGCCGCCCTACCGGTGACCCGTGCCGCCAAGTCGGAGCCGCGCCTCGCTCTCCCGAAGTTCCCCGAGCCCCGCGTGATGCTGGCTCAGGCGATCGTGCCCACCAGCCCCAACGTGGACCTGACTGGCACCGGCTTCAGCCCGGTGGTGGTGGATCCGATCACCCCCAAGAAGGGCACCGCGAAGCCCGCCTCTCTCACCGGCGCGCAGGCGGACGCTCCTGCTCCTATTGTGAAGCCTGTGGTGGCCAAGCCCTCCGCTGCCGTGAAGCCCGCGGTCCACGTTGGGCCGGCGACGGTGAGGTCCGCCTCCCGCGTGGTCCCGGCGGCCGCCAAGCCTGCTCCGGCGGCGAAGTCAGTGGCGCCCGTGTCCCAGCCCCCGGCTGCCAAGGTCCTGTTGGTTGCGAAGGCTCCCAAGACTACGATCGCGCATCCGGCCCACCGGACAATGGTGAATCCGCCCAAGCCGATTGCTCCCACCGTGAAGGTGCCCCTGGCGGCCAAGCCTCTGCATAAGCCGGTTCCCCCCCCGGTTCGTCACGCCGTGGTTGCGCCCAAGCCCAAGCCAATGTTGAAGCACGCGGTTGCGCCCGCCCATGCCGCGCCGCCCGCGCCGAAGGCTCCTGTGCCTGCCAAGGCCGCGACCCATGCCGCCAAGCGGGCTCACGCGCTTCAGGGGAAGCCCTCCGCCAAGGCCATCCCGACCCCGAAACCCTCAGCCGCCGTGGCCCCAAGGACCATCGTGGCCTCGCGTGCGGCCGTGGCCCCGGCGCCCAAGCCGGCCCCCGTCGCCAAGCGCGTGCAGGTCGCGGCGCTGCCGAAGAGCGAGACCGGGTTCAAGGGGCGTGCGCACCTGGCCGAGCCCGTGATGGACAAGCCGTTCCTGTTCCGCCACTCCAACTTCCAGGTGAAGATGGACGGCAAGCCCGTGGACTTCGACGTGCAGCCGATGAGTGTGAAGGGCGTGCCCTTCGCGCCGCTGCGGCAGATCGTGGAGCACGGCGGCGGCATGGTTCTGTGGCTTCCGGCTTCGCGCACGGTGCAGGCGGTCACCCCCAGCGGCCGGGTCCAGTTGACCATCGGGAGCCGCCGCTCCTTCGTGGACGGCAAGCTGGTCATTATGGATGAGCCCGCCTTCCTGGAGAAGGGGCGCACCATGGTTCCGCTGCGCTTCATCCAGACGGCGCTGAACCTGAAGGCCCTCTACGATCCTCAGCGCGGGCTGGTGCAGCTCTACCAGAAGTAGGTGCCGAGACGCCTCAACCCAATAGCCCGCCCGGCGTCCGCGAACTGCGGCTCGCCGGCCTAACGACGGGCTGAAGGGCCAGAGTGAAGGCCGCACAAAGCAAGAGGGGCCTCCCCATTCGGAGAGGCCCCTCTCTATCGTTACACCGGCTCTAGACTCGGCCGGTACGGCAACCTATTTGGGGCACGTAGCGCAGGCCTCGGTGCCGCCGCCCTTCTCCTGGGCGACTGGGCAGGATGCGGCCTTCTCCTTCGCCTTCTCGGAGGGCTTGCGGTAGTCGTTGATGTGGAAACCGGAGCCCTTGAAGATGATGCCGGTGGGGAACAGTACCCTACGGACCTCGCCCCCGCAGGAGTCGCAGTTCTTCAGCGGCTCCTCGGTCATCCTCTGCACCACTTCGAAACGGTTGTCGCAGTTCTTACACTGGTACTCGTACGTTGGCATCTAAGAGTCACCTCATCCAGGGGGCTCGCCACTCACCTGCCGCTCCTCTTGATTGGCACGAAGGCCCGTGGGAGCGCTGCTATGGATGTGCCGGCCCGCTTAGCCGGGGTCGGGCCTCGGGGGGAGTCAGGCTGTCTGTCCGGCGGGCACCCGAGGGCGGCGTCGCAGAAGTAGCAGCCGTGCGCATCCTCTCCTAGTGACGGATTCCTTGGTTCGTTACCTCCATTATAGCCCAAGGGCTGGACGTTAGCAATCGATGGGAGCGAGTGCCAATGGATCTGACGGGTCTGCTTACCGAGGCGCCGAACCCGGAGTCCTCGGGAATCGACCGGCTGACGACACTCGACGCCCTCGGGCTGATGAACCGGATGGATCAGCAGGTGGCTCTGGCAGTTCAGGCGGAGCTCTCCTCCATCGCCCGCGCGGTGGACCTGATAGCCGAGCGACTGTCGGCCGGAGGGCGCCTGCTTTACCTGGGGGCGGGGACCAGCGGGCGCCTGGGCGTGCTTGACGCCTCTGAGTGCCCTCCCACCTTTGGGGTGGACTCAAACTTGGTGCAGGGCATCATTGCTGGGGGTGATGGGGCTCTGAGGCGCTCCATCGAGGGCGCGGAAGATGACCCAGAGGCAGGCGCCCGCGACCTCAAGGCTAGAGGTGTGGGGCCAGCCGACGCGGTCGTGGGTATCAGCGCCAGTGGCAGCACGCCCTACGTGCTGGGGGGCCTTCGCGCTGCCCGCGAGCTGGGCGCTGCGACCATCGGCCTCACTAACAACCGCCCCTCCGAGATGGAGGGGGTGGCGGAACACACCATCGCCGTGGTGACCGGCCCGGAGCTTATCTCCGGTTCCACGCGCCTGAAAGCTGGGACGGCGCAGAAGCTCGTGCTGAATATGCTCAGTACCCTCACCATGGTCAAACTGGGCAGGACCTACGGCAACCTGATGGTGGACGTGCGAGCTACGAACGTTAAGCTGCGGGATCGGGCTCGCCGGCTGGTGATCGCCGCCACGGGCTGCGACGACGCTCAGGCGGACGAGGCTCTCCACTCCTGCTCCTGGGAGGTTAAGCAAGCGATAGTCGTCCTGCTGGCGAGGGTGGGGCCTGACGAGGCTCGAACTCTCCTAGAGAGAGCGTCAGGCTTCGTGTCACGGGCACTGGAGCTCGCGCGTTAGCAGAAGCACGGCTCGTCGAGTGGCGGGAACAAGCCTCTGTAGCGGCATCTCGCGGTCCTGGCCTGCCTCGGGCAGCTTGGGGCGCCAGCGCCTCCACAGGTGTTCGACAGGCTACATACCCCTTGGAGATGGCTGGTGGCAACCGCCGCCCTGCTCGCTGGGGCCCTCACCAACTTGGGTAACCCTGCATGGCGATACCATACCGCACGCGTACTGCTGGATGGACCGGCTCATAGGAAGGACGTTTGATGGAAACGAAGGCTAAGGGACTGCTGTTGATCGGTGACGGTCTGGGGGACCGCCGCTGCCCCGAGTTGGATGATCAAACTCCTCTGGAGGCGGCCGTGAAGCCCAACATGGACCGTCTGGCGGCCCAGGGCGAGGTCGGCCTCATGGACCCGATCTCCCCTGGCGTTCGCGCGGGCTCCGACACAGCTCACCTGAGCATGCTGGGGTTCGATCCCTACAAGTGCTACACGGGCCGTGGCCCCTTTGAGGCCATGGGAATCGGCCTGGACGTGAAGCAGGGCGACGTCGCCTTCCGCTGCAACTTCGGCACCGTCTCCGACGACTTCACCATCACCGACCGCCGGGCCGGGCGCATCACGGAGGGGACCCACGAGCTCGCCCTGGCCATCGACGGGATGGAGATCGAGGGCGTGAAGGTCCTCTTCAAGGAGTCGGTCGCGCATCGTGCCGGCATGGTCCTCCGAGGCGAGGGCCTTGGCGACAAGGTGAGCGAGATCGACCCGCATACCGAGGGCCTCAAGCTGATGACCGCGACTGGGGCGGACCCTGCGTCCGAGAAGACGGCCCGAGTCCTCAACCTGTTCGCCCAGGAGAGCTACCAGCGGTTGAAGGATCACCCGGTCAACGTCGCCCGCCGCGAGAAGGGCCTGCCGCCCGCCAACATCATCCTGCCGCGCGGCGCAGGCTTCGCCCCCCATCTGGGCTCCTTCGAGGCCAAGCACCACATGAAGGGCGCCTGCATCGTGGAGGTGGGCCTGGTCAAGGGCATCGGCCGGTACCTGGGGATGACGGTGATCGACGTCCCCGGTGCCACGGGCGGTCTCGACACCGACACACACGCCATCGGCAGAGCCGTGGTGGAGGCGTTCAAGGACCACGACTGGGTTCTCTGCAACGTCAAGGGCCCCGACATCGCCGGACACGACGGCAACCCCAAGGGTAAGGTCGAGATCATCGAGAAGATCGACACCATGGTCGGCTACCTCATCGAGCACCTGCCCGCTGAGACCACCATCGCGATCACCGGTGACCATTCCACGCCCTGCTCCGTAGGCGACCATACCGGCGAGCCCGTGCCAATCCTGTTCTGGGGACCCGCCGTCCGCGGTGACAACGTGCAGACCTTCGGTGAGAGGACCGCCTACCAGGGCGCCATTTGCCGCATCCCCGGCACCGCCATCGTTCCCACCTTCACCAGCTACATGGGCTGCGGTGAGAAGTTTGGTGCGTAAGGGCGGGTCGTGGGGTCGTAGGGTCGTTGGGTCGTAGGGGAAGGGCCTCGGAGGGTGTCCTTCGGTCGCTTGCGTCCCTTTGGTCTCTTACGTCCCAAAGCTGCAGGGACCAAAGGGACATAGGAGACGCAAGGGACCGAAGGGACGCAAGGGGCC
>DASXUI010000238.1:0-17520 GCA_036504955.1 Armatimonadota bacterium | reverse complement strand
ACGCCCCTCTCGCTGGAGCAGCGGGAGTACGCCGAGACCATCAAGAGCAGCGCAGACGCGCTTCTGGTGGTGGTGAACGACATCCTTGACCACTCCAAGCTGGAGGCGGGCAGGATGGAACTGGAGTCGCTGGACTTCGACCTGTGCACCACCCTCGAGGACACCTCCGACCTGCTGGCCGCGCGAGCCCATGCCAAGGGGCTGGAGTTCGCCTGGCTGATCGACCGCACGGTGCCTACCTTCCTGCGGGGCGACCCCGGGCGCCTGCGCCAGATGATCACCAACCTGGCGGGCAACGCCGTGAAGTTCACGGAGCGCGGCGAGGTGGTGCTGAAGGTGTCGCTGGAGCGCCAAGAGGGGGAGACGGCATGGCTCCGCTTTGAGGTTAGGGACACCGGCATCGGCATCCCCCAGGAGAGGCTGGGCCGGCTCTTCGACTCCTTCTCACAGGTCGACGCCTCGACCACGCGGCGCTATGGAGGCACGGGGCTCGGGCTGACGCTCTGCCGGCAGCTTGTGGAGCTGATGGGCGGCAGCATCGGCGTCGAGAGCCGGGAGGGCCACGGCTCCCTGTTCTGGTTCACGCTTCCGCTGATGAAGCAGTCGCCAAAGCCCTCGGCCGCCCCCTGCCCTCCGGACGAACTGCGCGAGTGCCGCATCCTGGTCGTGGATGACAACGCCACCAACCGCCTGGTGATGCGGGAGCTGCTGCGGGCCTGGGGATGCCGCCACGACGAGGCCGGCGGGGCCGCTGGGGCGCTGGAGGTACTGCGGAACGCTGCCCGCGCGGGAGACCCCTTCAGGATCGCCATCCTCGACCTTCAGATGCCGGACGTCGACGGTGAGTCCCTCGGCGTCGCCATCAAGGCGGACCCAGCCATCAGCGCCACGAGCCTGATCATGCTCTCCTCCTGGGGCACTCGGGGGGACGCCAATCGCCTTCGAGAGCTGGGGTTCTCCGCCTTCCTCACCAAGCCAGTCCGAAGAAGCAACCTCCACGACTGCCTGCTACTGGTGGCCGGCGCCGCATCGGGCGCGGCCGCCCCCGCCCACCCCATCATCACCCGCCACACCGCGGCGGAGGCCCGCGCGCGGAAGACGCGTGTCCTGGTGGCGGAGGACAACATCACCAACCAGAAAGTGGTGCAGCGCCTGCTTGAGAAGAGAGGCTATCGTGTCGATACGGTAGCTAACGGGAAGGAAGCAGTGCAGGCGCTGGCCCTGGCCCCCTACGACGTCGTGCTGATGGACGTCCAGATGCCGGAGATGGACGGGCTTGAGGCCACGGCCGCGATCCGACGCAGAGAGGCGTCGGCCGAGCGCCACACCCCAATCGTCGCGATGACTGCTCATGCCATGAAGGGAGATCGAGAGAGATGCTTGGAGGCCGGAATGGATGACTACGTTTCGAAGCCGGTTGAGCCGCGGGAGCTGATGAGCGCTCTGGGGCGAGTTTTGCACCAGGAGGGACCAGAGTCTCCGTCCCTCGCTCCCATCAGCACCAGGCCCTTCGCGCCGGTGCTGGACAGAGCCGCCTTGCTGGAACGCCTCGATGGGGACGAGGAGTTCGTGGGCGAGGTGGTGGAGGCATTCCTTGAGGACGCGCCGCCGAGGGTCAGCCGCCTGCGTGCAGCCCTAAGCGATGGCGACTTCACGGTCATTCGCGAGGAGGCCCACAGCATCAAGGGCGCCTCGGCCAACATCGAGGCTCGGGCCCTCAGCCAGATTGCCCTGGACCTGGAGATCGCCGGGCGGGACAACGCGCTGGACCGGGCGATACCGCTGGTCGAGCAGCTCTCACAGGCCATGGAAAGCTTTCAGCGGGTCGCCGCCGAGATGGCGGCCTCCTCGGCTGAGAACTAGCCGCCACCTTGCCGCGTCGCCGTCACGCTGCCCATGCTGCCTCGGCCCATCGCGTGGGGCGCGGAGTGCCACCGGTTCGGCGTGAGTAGCGCGCGCTCCGGAAGAGATGCGAGGACGGCCATGATGCCGCCTGTCGCCAAGGGTCATGCACGCGGACGCCCATTTCCGAGGGGTGCCCGGCGCTTCGGCGTGCCAGGGATACCGGTCGGGGAGGGAGCTCTCACAACCCCCGCCGTCGTACGCCCTCGCCGTGGAGTCAGGCGGCGGGGCCGCGGCGGGCAGGTAGTGGTCGCCTACATGGTAATGATCCTGTCCCTGATGGCGGTCGTGGGCCTGGGCTGTGACCTGGGGTCCGTCTACCTGATGCGCCAGCGTCTGCAGGCGGCGGCCGACGCCTCCGCCCTCGCCTCCGCCTCCATGGCCCTGGGATCGGGCTGGGCCGACACCGGCTACGACTACTGGCAGCGCAATCGAGGAGGCACCTGGAGCAGCGGGAGCTATTCCGGAGCCGGCACCGAGGCGAGCCCCTACCTAAACAGAGAGACCACGCTGAACGGCGACCGCGTCTCCCAGTACCTGATCGCCCTGAGCGGCACGGAGCGGACCGTGAAGGTGAGCTGCACGCGCTTCGTGCCCTACGCCTTTCTGGCGCTAGTGGGACGCTCCGGAGCCAGCATCACCGTCAGCGCCACCGCGAAGGCCCAGGAGAGCGGCACCTACCGCTGCAGCATCATCGGCTACAACCAGGCGCCGACGGAGCAGACCCATACCGTTGACCTGGACGGCAACAACAACAGCTACGGCACCAGCTCGCGGTCCGGAGTCTACTCCGCCCAGAACGTCCATATCACGGGCAACGGCAACCAGGGAAGCGCGGAGTTCTACAACAAGTACCCGCCACCAGGCAACTCCGTTCCGGCGGGCTTCCCGACAAGGCGCAGCGCCACACTGCGCGGCCCTTCGGACAACAGCTTCGACAGGGGCTACTGGGACCGACCCATGCCCGCCGGGTTGACCACCCACGAGGGCGACCTGTGGGTGCTGGGATCGAGGTCCGGCAACTACCACGTCAGGGGCGACCTGGTGGTCTTCCTCTACAAGGACACGCTGGCCGGCACCTTCTACGTAGACGGCTCCATCACGGTGATCGCCATCAGCAGCGCAAACCGGCTCAGCGGCTACTTCCGCTGCAACGGAAGCGCCTTCCTCGGCGGAGGGCTGGACGTGGACGGAGTGCTTTGCTGCGGGGAGAACCTGAATGTGTCAGCGGGCGGCAGCAGCAATGACTACAGCGCCTCCTTCGCCTGCGGCGGCAGCGCCCACGTGGATGGCAACAAACTCAGCTTCACGCCCCCCTATGGGACGCCCGGCTCTATCGTGTTCTGGGTGGGCTTCAACGACTCAGGCAACCGCGGGGGCATGGGCAGCGGACACGACATCGTGCTGGATGGCAACAACGTGGACTTAAGTGCGGGGGGCGCGATCTACGACCCCTACGGCCACATCGCGATGATGAACGGGAACGGCGTGCAGGCGACCCTCATGGGCGACACCATCACCTACAGCGGGAACTCGGGCGTGTTCCCGGCCGTCCTGTCGGGCGGGGGCGGCGCCACCACCGTCTCGCTGATTGACTGAGTCGAGCTTCGCCGCGCACCCGGCAGGACCCGCCGCCGGTTCGTGGAAGGTAGCTACGCCCCTCCCTGCCCCAGACCCTGTACCTACGCGCCCCCTTTCCTGAGAGTCGGCCCCAGGAGGCCACCCGTGCCCTTCGACAGCTTCGTCGCCGCCGCGGTTGCCGAGGAGCTTCGGCGCGAACTGGTGGAGGGAACGGTGGGGAAGATCCACCAGCCGGAGCCCCTCCTGGCGATCCTGCACCTTCGGGCCGGACGACGGAACCACCGCCTGCTCCTCTCCTCTGACGCCCGCTGCGCGCGGGTATGCCTCTCGGACACCTCCCCTCCCAACCCACCCACGCCGCCCCAGTTCTGCCGGGTGCTGCGTAAGCACCTGGAGGGGGCGCGCCTGGCGTCCGTGGAGGCGGCCCCGCTGGACCGGGTACTTACCCTGCGCTTCACCCGCTCCGATGGTGAGCGCACCCTCATCGCCGAGGTGATGGGCAAGCACAGCAACCTCGTGCTGCTGGATGACCAGGGCGTTATCCTGGACGCGATGAAGGCGATTGGGCACCGAGTGAACCGCTACCGCGAGCTCCTGCCCGGCCGGCCCTACCTTCCGCCTCCGGCGCCCGACCGGCCTTCACCCCTTGGCCTTGGCCAGGAGGAGATCGCTCTCCGGCTGTCCCAGCAGGACGACTTCCCCTCAGCGAGGGCCCTGCTTCAGGCCTTCTCCGGGCTGGGCGGGTTCGCAGCCGAGGCGGTGCTGGCCGGGGCGCCGTCGCCCACTCCCGAGGGCGTCGCGCGGTCCCTTCACGCCTACCTCGGCAGGCTGGAGCGCCTCGAGTTCGGCCCTCACGTCTTCCTTGGCGCGGAGGGTCTGGCGTGTGACTGCTGGGCCTTCAGCAGTGGGGCCATCGCTCCCGAGGCGCAACGCGAGGCCGCGGGCATGAGCGCGGCGCTGGAGGAGGCCGCGCGGACGGAGGGATCGCGGAGCGATCTCGCCCTCTCTCGCCAACAGGTCATGGGTCGCCTACGCGCCGCCCTTGCCCGCGTGAACCGTCGGCTGGAGCTGCTTGGCAAGGACCTGAAGAAGGCGGAGAGGGCGGAGGAGTACCGCGTGGCCGGTGAGCTACTGATGGCGCATCAGGGGCAGGTGCCGAAAGGGGCCAACATCGCGGAGCTGCCCAACTACTACACGGGCACCCTGGAGCCTCTACGGGTCACCCTGGACCCCGCGCTGGATGCCCGGGGGAACGCCGAAGCCTACTTCCGGAAGTACCGCAAGGCGTGCGACGGCGGGCCCGTGCTGGAGCGCCAGAGGCAGGAGGCCCAGGAGGCAGGGGAGGCGCTGGAGCTGCTGCTCATGTGCCTGGAGGAGGCCGCCCCGGAGGAGCTGCCCGGCCTGCTGCTTCAGGCGGAGGCGCTGGTACCGACTCCCCCTCCGCAGCCAACGACCACTGGACGGGCCAAGCCGGCAGCGGGCGAGGCGACGCCCAAGGTGAAGCAGCACACGTCGGTGGATGGGTGGGAGATCCTCCGGGGCGAGACCAAGGAGGGGAACGACTACCTTACCACGCGCCTCTCATCCCCGGACGACCTATGGCTGCACGTTCGGGGGGCCGCCTCGGCCCACGTGGTGGTTCGGACGCACAAGCGACCTGAGGCGGTCCCTCGAACCACACTGCTGGAAGCGGCCCGCGTGGCTGCCGCCCACAGCGAGGCGAAACACTCCTCCGTGGTGGCGGTGGACTACACCCTGCGGAAGTACGTGCGAAAACCGAGGGGGTCGGCTCCCGGCCAAGTGGTGTATCAGAACGAGAAGACCCTCCACGTGGAGCCCGGAGGGCTGCCGGAGCGGGGTTGAGGAAGTCATGGAGACTGGGACGGGGCGAAGGGGGAACCGCCCAAGCGGCATCCCCAGGCGGAGGTCCCTGAAGGTGCCGCGACGGAGGTCAGCCCAACCCGCGTCATCGTCGTGGTTGGGGTGCGGCCCTATGCCATACCCGGCGCGTAGGGGCCTCGCGCGCCGCGCGGGGCAGGACTCGGGCATACCCGCGTGCCTACTTCTTGAGAGTTGCCTCCACGATCACCTCACGGATGCCCTTCTGACGCAGCATGCCCTGGATGATGGCCATCTCCCGAGCCAGGTCAATGTCGTGACCCCGCATCTTGCTCACCACACCGCGGATGTAGCAGACCCCGTGGCTGACACGAATATCGCAGAGGCTGATATCTATCGCCCTGCGCGACAGCTCGCGTTGGACCATTCTTGTTGCGGTAGCATCCTCGCCTGGCATGGTGGACCCTTTCCTGGGACGCCCAGAGCGTTCCTTAGCCGGCGGGAGGCCTGCTAGCGGGAGTGACCCGCAGGCTACAGCTTGAGATTGGGCGGCTTGGATACCGTCTCCTTCCGTTCCCCGCGGCGCACGTAGTCTTCGCAGACGGTCGCGTTGGGCCGGTAGGGCATGCGGCAGGCGGAGGGATGGTCGTAGCGACAGGAGTCGCAGAGGTACCGCCGGCGGCGGAAGAGGGATCTGAGGAAGCGCGGCAACTTCATTGGGTATGCACCTTGAGGAGGGTCCCTCAGCCCCCAGGAGGGCGGGAAGGTGGGTTGCCAGGACGGAGCGCCTAGCCCTGAGGCGTGAAGCTCGGCCCCAGCCTAAGCCATCTCCCACAAGCCTGTGGGACCCGGAGCACCGCGCCCCACGCAAGCGCCTCGGGCGCGATCCGGGTGAGGACCTCCAGGATCAGGGTAACGTAGAGCCAGGCCGCCGGGCAATGCTACCGTGAGGCGCGGCACTCGGGTTGAGCAGGGGCCGCCCCAAACCGCCAGGCGCTCCGAAGCCGCGGGCTCAGCCTGGGATGTAGTCAGGGACACAAACAGAAAGAGGGCAAGCAAGCAGCTCGCCCTCGACGCATTCAGGGGAAAGCACGGACAGTGTAGCCGCCGAACTCTCCGCACGAAGCCGCTCGAAAACGGCTCCACGCCTAACCGTTATGACTGTCTGATTCGAGTGTCCGAGACGAGCCCCAAGGGCGGCTGGCCTCCGCTGAACGGTTGCCCCTAGTGCAGCACCGGTGAAACGCCCTATAGGGGCGCTCCCCAAGGCAGCACTGCACCGGAGTCGACAATCCTTGTCGACGGCCCACTAGCGGCGCTTCAGCACTTCAATCCTCACCCGCCCCACGCCCTGAGACTTCAGTCCGACGGCCGAAGCCAGTCCTTCCGAGAGGTCCACTATGCGGCGATGGGATCCGTTGGGTCCGTAGTCATTGACCCGACCCTCCGCAGAGCGACCCGAGCGGAGGTTTGTGATACGGACGCGGGTGTTGTAGGGGAGTCCACGGCTAGCAAGCGTCATGCCGTAACGGTCAAACCTCTCCCCGTACCGGGTCCGGCGCCCGTGGAAAGACCCTCCATACCAGGAGGCCATTCCCACCAGCACCTTTGCCGGGCGGTACCCCTTCAAAGCCTTTTTCTGGTTCGCTTGCGCTATCTTCCGGTTCGGTCGGTTAGCATCGACATCTCTTAGCACGTTCCCGTGGGAACTAGTATTGCCGCCCAGCATCATGGAGATGGATGGGTCAAGCAGCGCTAAGGCCATCACGGTCTTGACGACGGTGGTCGAGATATCCATTGTCCCTCCCATTTCGAGACAGAAGGGAACCAGACAGTCGGTAGCCGAGTTACCTGCCCACTGCAGCGAGCCGCAGACCATAGGTCTCCGTCCACTTGGCAGCCATCTCGGACACACCTCTCCAAATATACTGGCGACCTGCCGAAAAGTCAAAAGATGGGCTCCCTCCCAGGCCCTCTGTCACGCCTGAGGAAAGTGGAGTCTGTCCGTGGATGATGCCAATCGGGACCTGTGTGGGCGCCGGCTGTTCGGCCTCTACGGGGCCGAAGCGAGCGAGGGCACTCGCGTCTACCAAGCGTTCCTGAAGGTGCACAAATCGCCACCCCGAGAGGAAGCCCCGAACGGCGCCCGAAAGGGATCCTTGGCAGGAGCCGCCTTGGGCAGGAGACCGGCTCAGCCGGCGCCCTGGGTGTGGCGCTTGCGCGTCGCTCATGTCACGGTACCCCTTGCGCGGGCCCTAAGGGGTACGGGCCGGCGATCTGCTGAAGCCTCGCCACCCCTTGACTGGGGGCACACGCTACGCAGGCGACCGCGTGACGCCGCGCGCCCAGCCTGAGCCACGTGCGGGGCCAGGGGCACTAGCTCGCTGGGAGTGAGTCTCCTCCCCCAACTACCTCGCCGCCCTGCCCCAGGCGCGCACCCACCTATCCCTCACACACCTCCGTAGTAGGGCGGCACCAGCATAGCCACGGCCCGTTGCCAGCAGGAATGGGCGTCAGGGGAGAGTCTTTTTGCGGACCGCAGCCGTCGTACCCGCCTATAACGAAGCGACCAGGATCCACGCCGTTCTGGAGGCCATCGGGCGGGCCGAGCTGGTGGATGAGTGCATCGCGGTGAGCGACGGCTCCACCGACGGCACCTACGCGGAGATCCTCTCGCACCCCGACGTGAAGGCCGTGGAGCTACCCCACAACCAGGGCAAGGCCGCCGCGATGTGGGCGGGCGTGCAGCAGACAGACGCCCCCGTGCTCCTCTTCCTGGACGCCGACCTCCAAGGACTCCAACCCTCTCAAGTGGACGACCTCCTGCGGCCCGTCCTCAAGGGCGAGGCGGTGATGTCGCTGGGGGTGTTCCGGGGGGGACGCTTCCTAACGGACCTGGCACAGGTGCTGGTCCCCTACATCTCGGGCCAGCGAGCCATGACGCGGGAGTTCTTCCTCTCGGTGCCCAACGTGCAGAGTGTTAGGTACGGCGTGGAGGTTGCTCTGGCCCGGCACGCCACTCGTCAGCACGCCCAGGTGAAGAGGGTGCTGCTGGCGGGCGTGACACACCCCATGAAAGAGGAGAAGCTGGGGGCACTGCGAGGCGTGAGCTCCAGGCTCAGGATGTACTACGAGATCCTGCGGTTCCTGCTCTCCTGGCGCCGGGGGTAAGCCACTGTTCAGCGATAGCTTCACCACCAAGACACCAAGAACGGCAGAGAAAGAAAAGCCCTACCACAGAGACACAGAGAGCACAGAGGCACACAGAGAAGGACCTAGCTTAGGTTTGCTTGGTGGTGAAGTTGCTTGCTGGCACTGACTCAGCTCTCCTCGGGCTGGCCCTATGCCCCAACCGACCCCGCTGGGTCGAGACGGGCTACTGGCGAAGGAATCCGTCCTGCCCCGTCACG
Source organism: Armatimonadota bacterium (assembly GCA_036504955.1). Lineage (GTDB taxonomy): Bacteria > Armatimonadota > DTGP01 > DTGP01 > DASXUI01 > DASXUI01. The sequence goes on along the minus strand of DASXUI010000238.1, from coordinate 8,788 downwards.
GACTTGTCCTTGGTCACCACTCTGGCCGCCAGGCTGCGGATGCGCACAACGCGCTGTGCGTGACTGTCGGCGAAGAGCACGTTGTTCCCCCCGTTGTGGCGTGGTCGGCGCAGAAGCTGCGCTCCGGAGGAGTTGACCGGAGTGCTCAGAGGGAAGTCCTCGCAGAGCTGCCCGATGTCTCCGTTCGTTACTGACCTCGACCAATGGCTCCAGGCGTTGCCCCAGCGATCTAGCATCACCTCCGGCTGAGTCACGGGAGTCTCAAAGATCATCACGGTCCGTGAGACGTCCTTCACGTCGGACTCCGCCACGGGCGTGGGGTTCTGTTCCCGGGCCGCTACGTTGGCGCCTGGGCTCCTGATGTACGCCAGCTCGAGGTTGAAGGCGTAGCTGCCCACGCGATAGGCCGCGCTGGGGCAGATGAAGATGGACTCCACCTCGGACTCAGCCTTGTTCTTGAAGACGGCCGTCTTGGCGAAGTCCTTCAGCTTGGGACTCCAGTGGCACACGTAGGCGCATCCGTTCTTGGCGGTTGGGTCCGGAGCGCGGGAGTAGGTGGGGAAGTAGTCCTCGTACTGCGCGCGGTAGAGGGCCACGGCGACCCCCATCTGCTTGAGGTTAGAGAGGCAGGTGGCGGATCGAGCGGCTTCGCGGGCACGGCCGAAGACGGGGAACAGCAGCGCGGCCAGGATGGCGATGATGGCCACCACCACCAGCAGCTCTATGAGGGTGAAGGCGCGCGGCGGAGTACCGCCCGCGCGGCGTAGCCGGTACCGATACATGGCGCCTCCCTCGTGGGGACACCCCATCATATCAGCCAGGCAGGCCCTGTCAAGCCGCGCTGTTAAGTAGACATCACTCGGTGTCTCGCTGGGACGCTGCGAGCCTCGTTGAGGCTCAGCACGGTCCCCCAAGTGACTGATACAGCGGCGCTGCCGGCCGGCCGAGCCGATCTCACCAGCGCTTGCCTAGGGGTGATGCGTGGGGTCCGGCCCCTAAGCGGGAGGCCTACGGGGGAGGCAACGGCGGCAGCGATACATAGGAGCGTGACACAGCAGAAGGGGCCAGTGAGCGACTGGCCCCTTCTGCTGTGTCTATGTCTTCAGCCTCAACCCGGGCGGCTCCGCCCTGGGAGCCAAGCCCACTAGGGCTGGTAGTAGATGTTGATGGCCTCGCCGTTGGGGCTCCACCGCAGGCGGCTCTGCTGCCGGCAGATGCTCTCCGCGGCATGGGCCGGCTTGGTGAGGCTCACCTGAACAGCCTGCCGGCGCTGGTAGAAGTTGTCGGTGGCGACGACAACACCGAAGTTGGAGGCCACACTTCTGAACACGGTGTCCAGCGCGAGGTTGCCCTCCAGGGTCTCTACGCCGTCAGGCTGCGTGGCAACCGGCACGTAGACCCACATCTGCTTGTCCCTGCTGGAGTCCACCAGCTTGGCCCGCAGCACGTGGACTCCAGGGGCCGTCGCCCGGAACCGGATGGGTACCGACTGGGGCTGCCACTGAGCGGCATCCCCCTGCCAGACGACCTCCCACCCGTCCGCCTGGGCGACGCCATGGCTCTCCATCCGCACCCCAGAGGGGGTATCGATGATCAGGCGCCCCTGGCTCAGGGGGGAGCGCGGCAGCAGGTCAAAGGTCAGGCTGAAGGTGCTGCCCACCTTGAGGCCGCTCAGGTTGCCGCTGGAGACCATGACCTCCGGCCGCCGGGCGTCACCCAGCGGAGCCTCGAAGCGAGGCGCGCTGAGGCTAAGGGGAGAGACCCACCCCAGCTTCTTGGCGGCATTGAAGGCCGTCTGCGGCAGGGCAGTGAGCACGGCAAGCGCCGCCAGCCCCACCGCCGAGCGGTAAGCGATCCTTCCCAGGCGCGAGGGCGAGAGAAGCCGCCTCAAGCCCTCAGGCCGGGCGCTCCGCTCCGCCAAACTCGCCTCTGCCTTGGCCAACACGCGGGACCGGAAACCCAGAGGGACCTCCACCGGCTCCTGCTCCTTGAAGAGAACCAGGGCACGGCGAAGGGTCACGACCTCTTGGTTGCAGGCATGGCACTGCGTGTAGTGGTGTTCCAGGGCTACTCGGAGAGCCGGACTGGTCGTTTCATCCAGGTAGTCCGATAGGTTCTCCAGAGCTTGCTCACATCTCATGGGTTACTCACCTTAGGAGCCGCTGTTCCCCAATCCGCGCTTCCCACCAGAGGCCTGTGGCCCACCCAAGGGTGCTTGGCATCACAGGCCGCGGCGCGTCCCACGGACCACGTGCCCTCCCGCGGGAGGACACCACTGACAGGGAAGTCCCCAATCCCCAGAGACTTCAGCCACTCCCCGGACAGACACTCGCCCGCCAGGAGTAGCACTCAGGGGCACCAAGGGTGCCAGTTCCGTAAACTTGGACTGGCGCCCTACTCGAAAAGTTCCCCTTGCGCGACAAGATGGTCGCGGAGAGCTCGTCTGGCACGGTTCAGCCGAGACTTCACGGTGCCCAGGGGCATCTGTAGAATCTCCGAGATCTGCTCGTAGGGAAGCTCCTCGACGTGGTAGAGCGTGATCATGATTCGCTGGAACTCAGGCAGCGCCTGGATGGCCCTTTGCAGCACCTCCCGGCGCTCGTTGGCCTCCAACTCCTCCTGGGGGCTGGGGGCCGTGTCCTGCACCTGCCGGGGCTGTCCGCCCTCGTCCGTCTCCAGGTAGTCCTCCAGAGACGCTACCGGATGGTTGCTCCGCCTCTTACGAGTATCCAGGTAGACGTTAGTTACCACTCGGTAGAGCCAGGTGGAGAACTGGGCGTCGCCCCGGAACCTGGGGAGGGCGTTGAAGACGCGAAGGAAGACCTCTGCCGCGATATCCTCGGCGTCATCATGGTTGCCGCATAGGCGGTAGGCGAGCGTGTAGACCTGCTTCTCGTAGCGCTGGACCAGCTCGTTGAAGGCCGCCAGGTCGCCCTTCTGGCAGCGCTCCACCAGTAGGCGCTCCTCCTGGCGCAGCTTGGCATGCTCGACGGCTCTACCGGACACACTCATGACAAGGAATTATAGCCCGTTTGGCTACGAAACGATAGCGGATCGCAGGCTTGTTCCAAGGCAGCCCTGCTTACCTTAACTGGATCCATCGCTGTACCCTCTCCCGGTGCCAAGAGCTCCGGCCGAATCGTGCGGACGGCCCCACACAGCCGCGGGGGGGCGCGGTCCCTTGCTTGTGGGCTCCCGGTCAGCTATACCCAAGGGAAGAAGAGAATCACGGAGGAGCGCCGCCGCCTGCCCTGGAAGTGGGGGTCATGGTCCGCCAGCTTGCTCGCCTCCTAGGAGCCCGATGAGTCGCCGATGAGTACCCTCACGCCCTTTCACGGCCCCAACGCGGGCTACGTTCTTGACCTCTACGAGCAGTACCGGAAGGACCCCCAGTCGGTAGACCCTGAAGCCCAAGCGATCTTCAGACACTGGTCTCCTTCCAGCAACGGATCGGAGCCCTTGGCTTCCCCCGAGGAACCGGCCTCCGCCCCTTGCACTGGACCTGGGGTAGGCACTGTCGTGAGGGCCGCGCGACTAGCGCGCCTGATACGGGAGCAGGGCCACCTCGCCGCCCGCATCGACCCCCTGGGGGCCGAGCCCGTCGGCGATCCGGAGTTGGAGGCCTCCACCCATGGCCTACACCCCGAAGACCTGGAGGCGCTGCCCGCCAGCGTGGTGGGCGGCCCACTGGCGGAGATCTCCCGCAACGCCCTGGAGGCCGTGGGGAAGCTGCGCCACGCCTACTGCGGCTCCGTCGGCTATGAGGATGACCACATCCAGATCCCCATAGAGCGCGTATGGCTGCGCGAGGCCGCGGAGTCGCGCCGGTTCTTCACCCAGATCGACGAGGCTCAGCAGCGGGACCTGCTGGAGCGACTCACCGAGGTAGAGACCTTCGAGCGCTTCCTGCATCACACCTTCGCCGGCCAGAAGCGCTTCTCCATCGAGGGCACCGACATGCTGGTGCCCATGCTGGACCGCATCATCCACGAGGCCGCGGCCACCGGTACCCGCGAAGTGGTGATGGGCATGGCCCATCGGGGTCGCCTGAACGTTCTCGCCCACGTGCTCGGCAAGCCTTACTCCACCATCCTGTCGGAGTTCCAGTCCACCGTGGACCAGAACCCCTCCGTCTCCGGCACGGGCACCCAGGGCTGGACCGGCGACGTGAAGTACCACTTGGGCGCCCATATGGCTTACGTGGAGGGGGCCTTCACCGCCATGCCCCTCACCCTGGCCCCCAACCCCAGCCACCTGGAGTACGTGGATCCCGTGATCATGGGCCGGTGCCGGGCAGCCCAGGAGGAGCGAACCAAGCCCGGGGCCCCCTACCGTGACCCCAAGGCCGCTGGAGCCATCATGGTACACGGGGACGCCTCCTTCCCCGGTCAGGGCATCGTGGCCGAGACGCTAAACCTCTCGCGTCTGGCCGGTTACTCCGTGGGCGGAACGATCCACATCATCACCAACAACCAGATCGGCTTCACCACCTCCCCCGGGGAGGGGCGCTCCACCCTTTACGCCGGAGACCTGGCCAAGGGTTTCGAGATCCCGATCATCCACGTCAACGCCGACGACCCCATCGCCTGCATCGCCGTGGCTCGCATGGCCTTCGCGTACTGCACCCGCTTTCACAAGGACTTCCTTATTGATCTAGTCGGTTACCGCCGCTGGGGCCACAACGAGGGGGATGAGCCTTCCTTCACCCAGCCACGCATGAGCTCACTGATCTCCGCCCACCCCACGGTTCGGGAGCTCTGGGCGACGGACCTGGAGCAGCGCGGGGTGGTGACTCACGACGAAGCCGAAACGATGGTGCATGACGTCCAGGAGCGGCTCCGTGAATCCCGGTGGGCGCGCCCCACGGCGGAGCAGGGCGAGGAGCACGACGTGGGCGTCCGGCCGCCGGGCCTAGCGCGACCCCAGGAGACCGCGGTGCCGGCGGAGCGGCTGCGTGAACTGAACGAGGCCCTCTTGTCGCGCCCAGAGGGCTTCACGGTGAACCCCAAGCTAGAGAGGGTCCTCAGCCGCCGCAAGACCGCCCTGAACGAGGAGCATGCCATCGACTGGGCGCACGCCGAGACGCTGGCTCTCGCCTCCATCCTCGCGGATGGCACGCCAGTCCGGCTCTCCGGCCAGGACTCAGAGCGCGGCACCTTTAGCCAGAGGCACATCGTGCTGCACGACGCCACCGGCAAGCGCTACGTTCCACTTCAGGCCCTGCCTCCGTCCAAGGCCTCCTTCGCGGTGCACAACAGCCCGCTGTCCGAGAGTGCGGTGCTGGGCTTCGAGTACGGCTACAGCATGCACGCCACCGAAGCCCTGGTGCTCTGGGAGGCGCAGTTTGGGGACTTCGCGAACTCCGCGCAGGTGATCATAGACCAGTTCATCGTGTCCGGCTACTCCAAGTGGCGCCAGACGCCGTCCCTGGTCCTGCTGCTCCCCCACGGGTACGAGGGCCAGGGACCGGACCATTCCAGCGCGCGGCTGGAGCGCTTCCTCCAACTGGCCGCCTGCGACAACATCCGCGTCGCCAACTGCACCACCGCCGCCCAGTACTTCCACCTACTCCGGCGACAAGCCCAACTGATCGATTCCGCCCCCCGCCCCCTGGTGGTGATGACCCCCAAGAGCCTCCTCCGCCACCCTCTGGCCGCGTCATCCCTTGTTGACCTCGCCACAGGCCGCTTCTTCCCGGTCCTCGACGACGTCGACGCCCAGCGACGGGCTGACCGGGTGACCCGAGTCGTCCTCTGCTCAGGCAAGGTGTACGCGGACCTGCGGACCCGACAGCCGGCGCCCGAGCACGTGGCCGTGGTGAGGCTGGAGCAGCTCTACCCCTTCCCGGAGGAGGAGCTGCGCGAAGTCCTGACGGGATACCGAGGCTACCGGGAGCTGGTGTGGCTTCAGGAGGAGCCCCGGAACATGGGTGCCTGGGGCTACGTCACCATGCGGCTGCGACGCCTGTTGGGCGCCAACCGCGACCTTATCTACGCGGGACGACCGGAGTCCGCGAGCACCGCCGAGGGATCCCTGCGCCGCCACGCCGCCGAGCAAGAGCGCATTCTTGCGGAGGCCGTGGGCGCCCCCATAGAGCAAGCCCCAGAGAGGAGTGAGGTAGCCCATGCCCGTTGAGCTTCGAGTTCCCCCCTTGGGCGAGTCCGTGGTGGAGGCCACCCTGGGGCGATGGATGCGGCAGGTGGGGGACCGCGTCTCAGCCGGCGACGTGGTCGCGGAACTGGAGACGGACAAGATCAACGTGGAGGTCCACGCGGAGGCCGATGGGGTTATCGCCCAGATCGCGCATCAGGAGGGTGAGACCGTCGGCGTTGGGGACGTGCTGGGCATCGTAGACGAGGCCGCCGACGGCAAAGGAGCACCCGCGGCGCCGCCCGCCCAGGCCAGGGCGGAGGCCCCTTCGGCGCTGCCGCCCGGCTACGCCGCCGCCGAGGCGAGCGTGGGGGGACAGACCCCGGCGCCCCCGGAGCTTCAGGAGGCGCCCAAGGCCGTCCCACAGCCAGCCACCCCGATGGCGCCGCCTCCCGCCCCGCTACCGGAGGGGCCCAAGGAGCCTCGTCTCGGCGGCATCGCGGAGACAGAGCCACCCTCCGACCTCTCGGAGGAGCACCTGATCTCGCCCATGGCGCGCAGGCTGGCGGAGGAGATGTCCGTCAACCTGTCTCAGGTCAGAGGCACCGGGCCGGGGGGACGGGTCACCAAGGAGGACGTGGAGGGGTTCGCGGGCACGCAGCCATCTCCCACACGGGCGCCCGTGGAGTCGCCGGGCCTGGCCTCTCAGCCGCCGCCGGAGCTTCAGGAGACGCGGCCGGAGGAGCGCGTCCGGATGTCCCGCCGGCGGCAGACCATCGCGGTCCGGCTGGTGGAGGCCCAGCACTCGGCCGCCATGCTCACCACCTTCAATGAGGTGGACATGAGCGCCGTGATGGAGCTCCGCGCCAGGCACAAGGAGCGGTTCAAGGAGCGCCACGGCGTGGGGCTGGGCTTCATGTCCTTCTTCACCCGTGCCGCCATCGGCGCCCTTAGGGAGTTCCCCCGCCTGAACGCGGAGATCCAGGGCACCGAGATGGTGCTGAAGCACTACTACGACATCGGGATTGCCGTATCCACCGAGGAGGGGCTGGTGGTGCCGGTGCTGCGGGACGCCGACCGGCTCTCCTTCGCGGAGGTCGAGCGGCGGATCGCTGAGCTGGCATCACGGGCGCGTGAGGGCAAGCTCACGCTCCAGGAGCTGCGGGGCGGAACCTTCACCCTCACCAACGGAGGTGTCTTCGGCTCCCTGCTGTCCACACCGATCCTGAACACCCCTCAGGTGGGCATCCTGGGTATGCACGAGATCGAGGAGAGGCCCATCGCGCTCAAGGGCCAGGTCGTCATCCGACCCATGATGTACCTGGCGCTCTCCTACGACCACCGGATCGTGGACGGCAGCGAGGCGGTTCGCTTCCTGGTGCGGCTGAAGGACCTGATCGAGGACCCCTCGGCCCTGCTTCTGGAGGACTAGAGTCTGTCGGGGGCGTCCCATGCGGGCGGTGGTTCGTCGCCTGCCAGCCGGCGGGCGACGAACCATTCTGGCGCCACGAACCACCAGGCTAGAGAGTAGCTCCCACTAAGGCAGCGGCCCGCCTCTGCCTACTCCCAGACGCGCGGATCGGTGGAGTCCAAGACCCGCATCCCCGACTGGCTGAAGCGGGCGAAGGCCTCCTCGGCCTCCTTGGTGTAGTCCACCACCCCCGGAACGACAACCGAGGACATGCAGTCCTTCAGCACCACCACCCACGAGGCCAGGGACGCGTCGCGCTCCTGGATCGCGTTCAAAAGGTCCTCGAGCGTCCACGCCACGCAGTGGGACGCGGCCTCCCCGGCGACCAGCAGACGATCGAAGCTCAGGAGATAACCGATCAAGGTCTCATTGTGGGAGCCGATGACGCTGACCTCGCCCGTGGGGCTCTTGCTCGTCAGCACCTCCGGGCCCAGCACGGAGTAGCTCTCGGTGAGGGGGTTGCGGCCCTTCATCTCCAGGCGGGGCTGACAGCGCCGCACCTGGCCGTGAAAGAAGAGCGCCGCTTCCACCGCCGGAATGAGCGCGTGCCCCACCCCTCCCAGCATGGCGTGGTAGGGCCATACCGTCAGGTGGTAGCGGCCCCGCTTCGCCAACTCCTCCACGTAGTGCTCCAGGTGCGCCTGCAACTCCGACGGGGAGGGCTGACCCGGACCCAGGGACACCTGGGGGTCCACACGCCACCAGCCCCGGCGGACGTCATCGACCAGGATCTGCGTCATGGGCTTGGGGGGCCGGCCATCCGGCCCCACATAGAGCGCGGAGTGGAACACCTGGTAGGCCTGGTGGGTGTCGAGGGTTGCCACCACCTGAGTCACGCGTCCCAGGTTGCCGTAGAGCATCCGGCAGAGGCGCTCCATGTCGTCCACCGCGCCGTGCCCGGAGCGCCCGCCCACGAAGAGCTCGAAACCGGGCAGGCAGAAGGTGTTCTGAGCATCCACCACCAGGAGACAGGTCCGCTCGCCGTCCTGGGTGGACGGTTGGATGCCATGGTTCCGGGCCCACTCCCCCGCGGAGGCCGCAAGCCCCTCGTAGGGCACGCACCACAGCTCCCCCACCCTGGCGGGGTCGAAATGGGGCGGCAGAGGCAAGGGATACGAGGGCATAGTTCATCACTCCAGCCGAAAGGGCAAGGGGGAGAGGGGCAAGGGGACTGAAGGGGCTCAGGGGGCTTGGGGGAAAGACCCAAGGTGCCCATCTGAGGCCCTT
>DASXUI010000237.1:0-3742 GCA_036504955.1 Armatimonadota bacterium | reverse complement strand
AGAGCGCGAGGCAGACAGCGCCGTGGATGTCATCCACGGCTGACGTAGAGGCGCCCCTTCAGGGCTCAAGGCAGCCTGTGCCCCCACCATCGGCGTGGCTCCGCCGCCTGGATTCAGCCCCGGAGGGGCGACTCTGTGTCAGCCGTGGGTAACACCCACGGCGCCGCCGCCCGCCTCGCGCTCCCTGCTCTCCACTCCCCTCCCTCTCGATGAGGCCCTGTCGCCTCTTCACCTCTTCATTCCCCGTCCTCTGAGGCCCCTTCACCCCCTCACCCGCTCACCTCCCTCACCCCCTCAGTCCCTTCGGCGCAGGACTCCTCCTTCCGTGCCTCTAATAGTGCCGACAGAAGAGCGACGCGCCGAGCGGAAAGGACTTACCGGAGCATGGCGACGGAGTTCAGGCACTTGGTTCTGGAGGTGGAGGACGTTCAGCGGTCCATCCATTTCTACCGTGACATCGTGGGGCTTCGGCTGACGGCACAGGAGGAGCGGGAGCGCCACCATATCGCCGTTCTCAGCCTGGGGGACTTCGAGTTGATGCTGCTGCAGCAGCCCCAGACTGAGGAGTATGGCCTGGGACGGCGGGGAGGCGGCATGCTGCTGCAGTTCCAGGTGCAGGGGGTCGAGGGCCTCTACAAGACCTTCCGGGAGAACGGCGTCACCATCGCCTGCGACCTGGGCACCTCCTCGTGGGGCGAGCGCGCCTTCGTCGGCGTGGATCCGGACGGCTACCGCCTGATGCTCGCGGAGCCCGTCTCCGGCATCGGCCGCTAACACAAGGCAGGGGACTGAGGGGGCTGAAGGGGCTCAGGGGACTTAGGGGAAGGGCCTCAGATGAACGCCTTGGGTTTTTCCCCTAAGCCCCCTCAGCCCCTTTAGCCCCCTATGCCCCCTGCCCCTAGTCCCACACGCGGCACAGGGTCCAGAGGTTGGTCTGGGGCTCGAAGCAGAGCTCACATTGGAGGTTGGTGTGGGTGGTCACTAAGTGGAAGCGCCGGGCGCGCTCTCCCTCCCACCAGGAGCCGGCTTCCTCCCAGGCGTCCAACTCCTCCTTCACGGAGTGCACGTTCCCACGCCAGGCGATGGTTCTCAGACACCCCCTAGAGTCACGGGTGACGTCTGCCCTCTGGTCCACTCTCCTTGCCATGGCCCTCGCCTCCTCCGCGTCTTGGGTGCGCCACCGGGCAACCCAGCGGTCGCCCCTCCCCCTCCCCTCACCTGCCGCCGACCTACACCCGAATGTAGCAACATATGTTCGATATGTCAACCAAGCGTGTCGCCTCCGGCCGGTCGGCAGGTACCTTTCGGCGCGAGGCGAACCAGGGAGCATACCGATAGAGAGCGGAGGCAACCGGCGCTGATGCCTGCACGTAGTCGAGAAGAGCTAGCCCCCTTGGATACACCCACCTTGAGGCAGACCCTGAAGGAGCTCCAGAGGGAGTGGAAGGAGCTCGCCAACGAGCTTGATATCCCCAACGAGCGCTTTCACGACATAGACCGCGAGATCGATGTGATCGAGGCGCTGCTGTCCGAGCGGGGGGCGCGCTGATGAAGGCCCTCGTCTTTCGCGGCCAGCCCCTGCTGGAGGAGAGGCCCGTCCCCAACCGCGGCCCGGAGGCTCTGCTGCGTTTGAGGCTGGGCGGCATCTGCAACACCGATCTGGAGCTCACGCACGGCTACATGGGCTTCGAGGGCGTTCTGGGCCACGAGTTCGTGGCGAGCGTGGAGCAGTGCGACCAGCCGGAGTGGATCGGGCGCCGGGTGGCGGGCGAGATCAACTGCGCCTGCGGCAACTGCGAGGCCTGCCGGCAGGGACTGGGGCGCCACTGCCCCCACCGCACCGTTCTTGGCATCGACCACCGCGACGGCTGCTTCTCGGAGCGCTTCCTGCTGCCGGTCGCTAACCTGCTGGAGGTGCCGCCTGGGGTGAGTGACCGCGCGGCCGCCTTCACGGAGCCCCTGGCCGCCGCCTTCGAAATCCTGGAGCAAGTCCACATCCAGCCCATGCACCGCGTGGCCGTGCTGGGGGACGGCAAGCTGGGTCAGCTCGTGGCTCGGGTCCTGCGGCTCACAGGCGCGCAAGTGACCGCCGTGGGCCGGCATCCGGACAAGCTTGCCAGGCTGGAGCGCCTGGGCTGCCGGATCGGACTGGAGTCCGACCCCTGGGCCCGCGAGTTCGACGTGGTGGTGGATGCCACCGGCTCACTGGCCGGCTTCCACGCGGCACTGCGCCTGCTGAAGCCCCGAGGCACCCTGGTGCTGAAGAGCACGGTTGCCGCCTCGGAGCCACTGAACCTGGCCCTGTTGGTCATCGACGAGATTCGGCTGGTTGGCTCCCGCTGCGGCCGCTTCGAGCCCGCTCTCCGCGCCCTCCAATCCGGCCTGGTGAACGTGGAAGACCTGATAGAGGCCACCTACCCCTTGGAGCAAGGCGTCAGCGCCCTGGAGCACGCCGCCCGCAAGGGCGCGCTGAAGGTGATGCTGAGCGCGTAGCCCGCGCTACCCACGAGAGCGCGTAGAGGCCCGCGCCCTACACGACGCGGGCCAGAGGGCAAGCGGCGGCTGCCGGTAGGAGTTTCGCTTGAGTCACATCAGTGTGGTGATCGCGGAGGGCCCTCTGCTCGAGGAGGCCTTCCGGGTACGGCGGGCAGTCTTCGTGGAGGAGCAGGCAGTGCCACCGGAGGAGGAGTGGGACGAGCTGGACGCCGTCGCCACCCACTTCGCGGCGTTGTCCGAGGGCGTGGGTGTGGTTGGCACGGCCCGCCTTGTGCGCGAGGGAACGGCGGGAAGAGTGGGCCGCATGGCGGTCCTGAAGGAGTGGCGCCGGCAGGGGGTCGGCGCCGCGCTCATGGAGGCGGTCCTGCATCACGCGGAGGACCTGGGGCTGGAGACGCTGTTCCTGCACGCTCAGACCCACGCCAAGGACTTCTACGCCCGCTTCGGCTTCCGCCCCGAAGGCGACCTCTTCTACGAGGCGGGCATTGAGCATGTGAAGATGGGTCGTAGGGTCGTAGGGTCGTGAGGTCGTAGGGTCGTAGGGGAAGGGCCTCAGAAGGTGTCCTTTGGTCCCTTGGGTCCCATTGGTCACCTCGGGAAGGGACATAAGGGACCTAAGGGACGCAAGGTGAACCTCCTGAGGCCCTTCCCCTACGACCCTACGACCTCACGACCCTACGACCCTTCCCCACACCGGAGGAGGCGATGTCCCTCCCCACCCTGGAGCAGTTGCTGCGCTTGCAGCGCGGTTACTATGAGGTGCTCAGCTCCTGGGAAGAGCGTCCCTGGGGGCTTCTGGGGCTCAACGTCGCCAACCCGGGGTCCCACGATAGCAACCACGCCTACCTCACCAGTCCCCTTCAGCCCCGGCAGCTCCCCCAGGTGCTCGCGGAACTGCGGGGCTTCTATGAACAGTACGGCCTGGGGCCTCGGCTGCGCTTCCACACCCCGCCCAACAGCCCGGAGTTGGCGCGCATGGGCGAGCGCCTTGGGTGGAGCGCCCGCCAGGAGGCGGAGACCTGGCGCGCCTGGCCGGCGCGGGACCAGACGGAGCCATGGCCTAGGGTGCCGGGGCTCACGCTGGACGTTGTCAGAGCGGAGGCTCTGGAGCAGCTCCTCCTGGTTCAGCTCGAGGGGTCGCCGAAGGCCTCCAAGGAGCGCGTCCGACGAGTGTGGTCCTGCCTCTGCCGCGACGCCGACTGCTGCTGCCTCATCGCTCACGTGAACGGCGAGCCGGCGGCGTGCC
>DASXUI010000236.1:0-3218 GCA_036504955.1 Armatimonadota bacterium | reverse complement strand
CCAGCATTGTGACCGCCAAGACGCATCCCTAGGCCCACCCACCTAACCCGTGTGGTGCTCGCTCGCCACGCTAGGGGCAGGCTTCTGTACGCTCTCATGAGTAGTGCAGGCTAAGGGCGGTTGGTAACCAGCCCGGGCCGTGCGCGAGGTCGTGTGCCATAGAAGGGCCCAGGATAGGCAGTCCCCGGGGCCCCGAGGAGCCGATATGACGGACAGGTTCGGCGAGGGGTACCAGCAGATGAGTGCCGCTTCGGGTAACAGCCACTCCTTCGCGTTCGGCCGCACCCTCTCTCGCTGCCTGGCCCTGGTTCCACTGGCCGCGCTCCTCGGCTGCAGCCCCGAGGTCAAGGGGCTCTCGCCTGCCTCTGTGGGCCTCCCAGTCTACCCTGGTGCGATCATCCAGTATGGCATCCCAAGCTCCGATTCCCACCTTGGCACGGCCTTCCGGTACGACGTGCCCAGGGGAGACCCCGAGACCATCTGCCGCTTCTACGACGCTCGGCTTGCCAAGAGCGGCTGGCACCCGCTGCCCACCGGCTCGGCTCCTCGCCAGGCCAAAGGGGAAGCGGTCCGTGAGTTCGCCAGGGGCACAAGCAGTGACCGGGCAACCCTCAGGGTGAGTCGGTGGGATAAGGAGCTGACGGTAGTGCGCCTCCTACGATGGCAAGCGAAGGGGACCTAACACGCCTGGCCGCACGCCCCCCTTGCCGCGCACCAGGTGGGTGGCTGCGGCCCTCACCGGCTACGGCGGTCTCGTTGACTGGACCGGCAGCTCCGACGCCTGGGGGAGCACCAGCCCTCCACCGCCACTTACACGGCAAGCCGCCGCGTGACGCCGCCACAAGCGGCTACGAGCGCCATGATCCCAGTGTGCTGCACGTGGGCATCCGCACCCACGACCCGGAGTTGGGGCGGTTGCTACACCTGGGCCCAATGGGAGAGGGCCACCTCTACCGCGGCAACTTACCCACAAACGCAGTGGACCCAGAGGGGGAGATACTCAGGAGCCGCTCTCGAGCCTATGGAGCTACCGGTCGGTGCTCTGGCGCATCATAGGGTCTCTCTCGCACTTAGGCCAGTACAGGGATCCATCATCAGTTCCGACCCCGCCCAATGACTATTCGAGGCCACCAGCAACGGCGAAGAAGCCTGGAGGGGGCCGTGGAAGTGGTGGCAGGGGCGCGGCTCTGCAGATGGTGATCGTCAGGCGGAGGCTTAACTCCAGCTTTCGTATCGATCCACCGACCGCCAACCCGTTCGTGTTGTCGGTGTAGCGGTAGGCATAGCTGCGGTCATTGTGCTCACTGATGACGCAGGGGGCGTCCTGCTCGCAGGGCAGCCGCGACTGGCGCCCGGCGGGGGACCAAGGCAAGCATCTGTCTGGACACTGGAGGTCCCGGCCTAGAACCTGGGGCCTCCAGCGCCTGAAGGGGAGTTCAATGCGGTTGCCCGAACCAAGGGAGGAGGAGCGACTCACCGACTCTAGGGCCGCGGCTGCCTTGGGGTTGGTTTGCTGCCGCGGCTTCGCCTGCACGCTACGACTGCCGCCCTGGGGTGTCTGGTTACTGGGCGCTGTCGCGCTTCGCGCTAGCATACTCCTTCTATCCTGTGCTGCTGCGCATGCTGTCTCTTATCATGCGGTCGCAGCCTGGTCTCAGTGGCAGGACTTCGCCACGACTGTCCCAGTGGGGGCCTGGATCCGGTCTGCCGACGGGCCGCCAGCGCTCCTCCTCCTGACGCCAGTGCTGACCGTCCTGTTCTATGCAGCCGTGCTGCGCTTGACGCCGGTCACAGCGTACGGCCGCCACCTGGATATGCCCCTCAGCCAACAGGCGGGGCTCCAGGCCCTGGGCTTTGGCCTTGGCTACATCCTATGCCTGTGGTTGGCCCCTTTGGCCTAGAGGTAAGCGGCCTATAGAGCGATCGGTCCGCGCCTCCGCCCCATTGGGTGCTTCCGTCAAGCGCCTGCCGCCTCTAACTGAGTCCAAGAGCCCTGGTTCTCCCGCTTGTCGGTGCGCCAGAGGCGCAGCGGGCCCGTGCCGGCTTGTCGCCCAGTGCGGGAAGGAGCTTTCACGAAGTTGCCACCGTCGCGGGCCCCGGCGAAGGGGGCATCCACGCCCGGAGAGGGCGTACTGCGGTAGGCCCCAAGGTCCGACGATTCCGAGAGGAGGCCTGATGTTCAGTACGGGAGGTAGCACCCTCATGCTGGTCTGGGCCGCGCTAGTGGTTGGCGTGGCCGTTGCTAGGAACATCCGCAGACGTAGAGACTCCCCACAGATGATCCTGGCGCAGGGGGCGATGGCCCTTACCCTCGCCTGCTTTGGGGTGGCCGTCAAGCTTCAGATAGCAGGCAACCCCACTTCGGAGGCAGTCGGCACCCTTGCATCCTGCCTGGGGGTTGGCACCATCTGCTTCATCGTATACCTGTTCGGCTCTGCCAAGCTGCACCAGTGACCCGAGCGGCGGCGTCCCGGCTACGGACTCGCCAGCCCCGACCTCGTACAGTTCACGATGCCTTTGCGCGTCCTGCATGGCGCGGGCTTGCGTACGCTATCGTAAAGGGTCCAGGCCAAGCCTTCAGCCACACCGCCGCGCAAGGCACGTTCCGACACTGAGCAGGCCGCTCCGGCGATGACGCCGGTCACGCTTCGCGGTGGCCGGGGCCTCAGGGAGAAGGCACCTTGGTTGCCAGGGCAGAGGTTGGGGCCGCTCTATTGGGGGAAAGAAGATCACAGCGGCCACAGGCCCCAGGGGTAGTGGCGTCGCGCCCACCTCACTCGGGTGGGTGCCGAGGTTGCCTGGAGCGCGCCAGGGTTGCCCCCGCATTCGCGCCTGTGGCGGCCCTCAGGGGCAACGTGCCGCGGCCATGTCGGCCTCCCAGGGCGCCACAGGCTTTCGCCCCCGCTGACTCGAAGCAGGGGTCATCCGAGCGCGCCCTATTAGGAGGAATCCCAAGTATGCCTACGCCGCGTTTCAAGCGTCTGCCGGACCATATCGGGGTCATTCCGGATGGGAACCGCAGATGGGCCCAGACCCAGGGCCTGCAGAAACGCGAGGGGTACCAGCACGGGATAGAACCCGGCTTCCAGCTCTACCACCTGTGCCTGGAGCTGGGCATCCCGGAGATGACCTTCTACGGCTTCACTCAGGACAACACGAAGCGTCCCACGCCGGAGACCGAGGCCTATCGACAGGCCTGTGTGAACGCCGCGCTTCAG
>DASXUI010000235.1:0-14420 GCA_036504955.1 Armatimonadota bacterium | reverse complement strand
CACTCGGCGGGCTGGGCTCCCAGTCGGCTGGCGGCGAGCAGCAGAGGCTCTGGGTCCGGCTTGTGGCGCTGGGTATCCTCCGGGGTGACTACCGTGTCCAGCAGCTCCCACAACCCCAGCCTCTCCAGGGTGACGCGGGTGGAGCGGATGGATCGGGAGGTGACAACGGCGGTCCCCACGCCCGCCTTTCGAAGGCCCGTCAGCGTCTCCGCCATGCCGGGGAAGGGACGGATCAGGTGCATGAGGCCGGCCTGGAAGGCACGATGGACCTCGATGCAGTGGTCAAGGTCCCCGTCGGGGTAGAGCGCCTCGTAGCAGGAGCGCAGCGGCCGCCCGTACAGCGGCTGCAGCACCTCGTCGGTGGCCGTGAATCCGAAGCGCTCCGCCGTGTGAAGGTAGGTGTCGCGGATCCAGTCGAGGGTGTCAGCCACCACTCCGTCCATGTCCAGCAGCACCGCGCGGAAGCGCGGCTCGCCGGGACCAGGCTCAGAGCCCAAGCGGGGTGACCTGCTCGACGATCAGCGGGATGACCATCTTGGTCTCCTGGTTGATCAGGATGTGGAAAGCGTAGTTGCCGGGGGCCTTGAACTGAAGCATCTGAAGCGCGAAGACCTGGGGCCACTCCACGACGCCGCTGCGCCCCTCCGGCACGGTCAGCTCGCCGTCGATGGAGAGGAGGGATTCGCCGTCCTGGTCCATCAGCTTCACCTGCACCTTCTTCCGCATGCCCCATTCCGCCGGCCCCGCGGCGAACTGCAGCACCAGGTGCAGCGTGGGGTGGGTGACCGGAAACTGCTGGGCCATGATGCGCCCGAAGATGCCCATCACGTTCAGCTTGCCGTCCTGCGCCACGTTCGCGTAGTCGGCAGTCAATCCTAGCTTCAGCTCCATCTCTCTCTCCCTATGCAATTCCGGTCACATCACAACTGCCCCACCACAGAGACACAGAGGGCACAGAGAAGAGCAGGGCTGTGTAGACAGGAATCACCACCAAGGCACCAAGAAAGGCAAAGCTTGTTTGTTTCCTGCGCCCCTATGTATTCCCTGTGCCTCTGTGGTGGGGTCCTTTGTGCTCCTCTTGGCATCTTGGTGGTGGCAGTTGCTTCCTCAGCCCTGCTCTTCTCTGTGTTCCTCTGTGCCCTCTGTGTCTCTGTGGTGGGGGCTATGCGCAGGCGCGCATGGCGTCGCGCAGGTCCTGGGCGGCTTGGCGGGCGGCCTGGGGGTAGTCGGCGTCCCGGGAGGCGTACAGGATGCCTCGCGAGGAGCTGACCATCAGTCCGTAGCCGGTGCTGTCTCGGCCCGCGCGCAGGGAGGCCTCCAGGTCGCCGCCTTGGGCGCCGATGCCGGGCACCAGGATCGGCATGTCCCCGACCAGGGCGCGGACCCGCGCCAGCTCCTCGGGGAAGGTAGCACCCACCACCAGGCCGCAGTTGCCGTTGGCGTTCCACTCCAGGGCCACCGTCCGCGCTACCCGAAGGAAGAGGGGCGTACCCTCGGAGTCCCTTACGTTCTGGAAGTCGCCGGAGCCCCTGTTGGAGGTTTTGCAGAGCAGGATGACTCCCCGGTCGGCTCGCTTCAGAAAGGGGTCGGTCGCGTCCTTGCCAAGATAGGGGTTTACGGTGACGGCGTCCGCCCCGTAGAGGTCGAAGCCCTCGACCGCGTACTGCTCGGCCGTGTTTCCCACGTCGCCGCGCTTGAAGTCCAGGATGATGGGCAGTGCGGGGAAGCGCTCGCGGCAGTAGGCCAGTGTGGCGGCCAGGGCGTCCAGCCCCTCGGTTCCCAGCGCCCCGTAGAAGGCCCACTGCGGCTTCACCGCGCAGAGCAGGTCCGCGGTGGCATCGAGGATGTGCTTGTTGAACTCAAGGATCGCGCGTCCGGGCTGCGAGGAGAGGCCCGAGGGCATACGGCTGAGGTCGGGGTCGAGGCCCAGGCAGGCCATCGAATCGCGCTCGCGCCAGGCGATGCGCAGCTTCTCCGGGAAGGTCACGGGGGAGGGTCTCCTTGGTGTGGGGTGGGGGTGGTCTGCCGACACACCATTGTACCATTCAGCAGGGAAGCCGTGGACCAGGCCCATCGGTCAGAGCGGGCGCAGCAGGTCTCCCACTCCCCAGCCGAGTGCGAGGCAGAGGAATCCGGGCCCGGTACCCCACAGGGCCATCTGGTGCAGCGCCTCTGGGGGAGCCTCCCCGAAGAGCAGTCCCAGCAGGGCCGTCGCGCCGAAGCCAAGCAGTGTGGAGCGCCCGGGGCGGTCCTGGGTCAGCAGCGCGACCGAGCAGAGGACCATCCCGAAGTACAGGTTGAGCGTGGCGCCGACCAGCACCAGCAGCCCCATCGGGGGCGCCCCTACGGGGCCGGCCGCCGTGTCTAGGAGGTCGACCAGCAGCTCATCGTCGAGGCGGCGCAGGACGCCGGCCAGCGCCAGCGTGGCCCCAGCGACTCCGCAGCCGGCCAGGTAGCGAAGGTAGACGTGGCGCGGCACCTCACTGAGGAACCAGACGCCGCTCATTGACGCGCTGTCACCGACCAGTGCCGAGTAGAAGAGAAGCCCAAGCAGCCCTCCGCCCAGCGCCCACGGTAGCGCGGGCAGCAGCCCACGGCGGCGCTCCCGGCGAAGCATCTGCTGAGCCCACCGGCGCTCCTCGTCGTCCAGGCGCTCCAGCTTACGCAGAGCCTCCGTGCCTCGGGGGTCGAGCTGCTGAGCCATCGTGTAGGCGTCCCGAGCGCGATCCAAGCGCCCGACCCGACAGTGGAGGTCCCCTATCATCAAGTAAGGGCGTGCGTCCTGGGGCGCGCGCTCCATCGCCTCGCGGCAGAGCCTGGAGGCCTGGTTCCACTCCTCCTGTCGCAGGTGCTCGGACGCGCGGACCAGCAGGTGGTCGATCCCCGGCGGCTGGGCCGCCCGGGCCTCCTGCTCCCGCGTGGACGGGCGGCTCCTCAGCCCCAGCCGCTGAACGGCGCCGTAGGGCGAGCGCTGGTCGTACTCCTCGCGGAGCTCCGGGTCGCCCAGGACCTCGTACGCCTCGGTGATGTGGAGGAACGCCTCGTGGCTCTGGCTGCCATCCTGGGCCACGTCCGGGTGGTGTCTCCGTGCCAGCGCCCGGAAACGGCCCCGAATCTGCTCCAGGGACGCCGTCGGCTCCACTCCCAGGGTTCTGTAGTAGTCCTTGTCCAGGCGCAAGGGCGTGCCTCAGGGGGGTAGCGGGGGACCCGAGCGGGGGTCACGAGCGGATGAACCCGCTCGCTGACAAGGCATGCACCCGCCTTCGCGGGCGCGGGTTGTCGCTACCAGCAATCGGCGGAGACGCCCGGCAGTTCGGCCCGCGGAGGCGGGGCGTACGCTGTGGCAGCGAGCGGGTTCAGCCGCTCGTGCCCCCCGCTCGGAACAACGGCCGCTCGTGACACCCTCTCGTCGCCGCCTGCCGCCCGCGACACCCTCTCACGCCCTCGCGCCTGCCCCGCTACCTCCAGTTCACTCCGGCGACGATGTCTCCCTTGCTGTCCTCCAGTACCGTATAGCGGGTCCGTGGCTTCCCTTGGGCCGTGAGCGGCTTGTCGATGGGGCGCCCGCCATCGTCGCGGGTGTCCGGGCCGACGCTGTAGAGCACGTAGCCGCTGCCGGAGCGCCGGTACCGCAGGTCGCCGCTCCGCGCGAAGGGGTCCTGAGGGACTGCGTCCAGGTACCTGGGCACCAGTTGGGCGAGGCGCTCCGGGTAGGCGCCCCTCTCCAGACGGTAGGCCCGAAGCGCCAGCGTTACGGCAAGAAGGTCATTCAGGACTTGGTCCTTGGTGAGAGGCGTGGACAGCTCGCCCGAGACGGGCGAGAGGATCGCCGCGGTCATCGACGCCGGTGAGAGAGAGACGGAGGGTTCGGGGAGCTCGCCCCTCTGGGCGTAGGGCCGGCGGGCCCACTCGGTAGTTACGTCCAGCTCGTCCGAGTAGGCCTGTATGGCCTCGGACAGCATCCTTCGGGCCATCCAGGGCCGCACGTCGGCGCTGAGGGGAACAAGATCGCTCTTGACGGGCTTCACGGGTGCGCCGTCCTGAGCTCTGTTCATCTGGTCCCTAAGGCGTTCCCTCACGTCCCACTTCTCCTCCTGGACTGATTCCCACAGGGGGACGGTGCCCCGGTTGAGACGAAGCAGCCGGAGGGCGTCGGCGCGACAGTCCTCGGCGGCCAGGTGGTCCACCATCGACCACAGCGGCTCTCGACCTATGCTCTGGAGGGCGCCGCCCCACAGCGCGCCGCTAACGCCGGCGCCTCTCGGCACCCTCAGGCCCAGCGCCACCGCCTCCAGCCCGGAGTCCATGGCGGTCCGCCCGCGGCCCTCCCCCGCCTTGGCCATCGCGCGCAGGCTCAACAGGCGCGCGAGGTCGCGGATGGGCCCGTAGGAGGCGCGGTCAGCCCCCCGCGACGGCCGTGGCTCCACGTAGTCACGGGTGAGGAAGGGTTCCAGCCTGGCCAGGGCGGGGGCATTGGCCGCGAGCAGTGCCTTGGTCTCCGCACTCGGTGTGGGGAGCGGCGCGGTGATGGGGTTAGCGGCTATCAGCAGGTGCAGACGCTTCGACTCTGACGCGAGGGCCGCACGGTCCCTAACGAGCGCTGCCGCCGCGCGTACGTCATCAAAGCCGTTGGGCCTTGGCAGCGCCTGAGGCGGGGGCGGCTTCGGCAAGGAGACCTTCGACCCGTTCCAAGCCATCACAGCGGCGCCACAGATCGAGGCGGCTAGAAACCAGGCCCAGGGCGATGCCGCCCGCCGCTCTGGCGGGCGTTCGAGGCCACGTTCAGGCGCCGGTGCATCTTGGGCCGCCCCGCTTCGTCGAACTCTGCCCGATACGGCGGCGTGGGCCCACCTAGCTGCTCCCACGCCCGCGAGGCACATGCTTAGCTGCAGAGCGTCCACGACTCCAGCCAGACCGGGAGCCGGCTGCCCCGGTCGGGTCATCGCGCTGGTTACCGCATACGGCAGCACTACCCTCTCGACTACGGGCAGCAGGCTGAGAAGCCACGTCAGCGCCCTGTCACCACCCAGTACGGTGCAGCCTGCTACGGTCACCGCGGCCGCCACGCACAGCGAGGCCACCTGCATCAGGACGGCGGCCACGTAGCTGCCCGGCGGGACCAGCTCCTCCGCCCTATCCGCGATGCCTCGCACGAGCAGGTAGAGGCACAACCCACCAACCAGCAGCCCTATCCACTGCGGCGCCTTCATCCAGGCCTCCCGTCACCAGAGCGAACCCCGCAGGTACGAGCAAGCGATCTGTTCACTGGGTTCTACCCTGTGATGGGAAGGCGGGTTCACGGGGCGGGAGACGCGAGGCGTGTTACCCCTGGCTGACATAGAGGTGCCCCTCCGGGGTTGAACCAGGCTGGCGAAGCCGCGAGGTTGGGGTGGCACCAACGGCACCAAGCCCCGGAGGGGCGCCTCTATGTCAGCCGGGAATGACATTCCCGGCTGTGCGGGTGCGAGGAGCCCGCCTATACCTCTGAGGTCCACCAGTCGTCATCCCTCTCCTTCGTCAGCGCATCCACGTGTTGAATGGCCTGCTCGTCGGAGGTACGGGCCTGGCGGAGGAGTTGGGCGTACTGTCGGCGCACGCCTGGGTCGAAGACGTCCCGCATCGCATCGGGGGAGAAGTTACCTGGGAGTAGGCGATCCATCTCACGCTTGGTCTCGAGGGTGCGGTCGTAGCAGGCGGCAGCCGCCTCGGCCTGGGGGGCCAGGCAGGGCTCAGTGACGGCAACCTGGCGCAGGAAGCAGGCGGCCGAGCGACGGTCATCGATCATCACCATGCCGGCGGCCACCCCCAGGTACGGGCCGAGGGGGCCATCCTGGTACTCAGGGCCGAAGAGGCCGTCGTTCTCCATATCCCGCGCCCAGGCCTCGTAGGCGTCCAGCCCCCGGGTCCAGTCGGCGTCACTTCCGCCGCGGACCAGCGTCACCGCGTCCAGAAGCACCGACCGGGTTCGCATGCGCCAACTGGGTCGCTGCACCGACTCGCCCAGCAGCATGTAGCCGGGTAGGTTGTCCTCCCACCCGGTCTTCCGGAAGTAGCCGGTGGAATCGTGCGGCTCCTTGTGGTCATCGGGGATGTCCTGGTAGGTGCTCCAACCCATCAGGACGTCGCCGCCCTCGTCGTAGCCCGCGATGACACAGCAGTCCGAAGGGCCCACCACGTTGAAGGCCACCACCGGCACGCCGCGGTCCAGGCTCTCCAAGATGCGCGCGCGGTCCGTGCCGTGATCACCCACCTCGACGTCCGGTGAGAGGGCGGCCTCCGGCACTCGGAAGCAGGGCCGTAGGGGCGCCCGCTGAACCATCGCGCACTCGCGCCCGACCCACCGGAAGGCACGTCGCACCGGCCCCCAGGGGTCCGGTTCCAGGTTGCGGATGGAGTAGGCGCCCGGAAACCACGGCTCGGAGCAGTGCGTCATTCGGAAGCCCGCGCCGCAGACCGCGTTCACCTCGTCGTAGCTAACCTCTTGCCCCAGGCACTCCAGCGCGGCCACCAGAGCTGAGGAGAACTCGCAGAACTCCCCCGCATCCCAGCTCAACCGCCGAACCCCCTCGATGCAGGCTCTTCCTCTAGATCGCGTGACTCTTGCTGAGACGTCCATGGGTCTCCTTTAGAGGCGGGTCGTTAGGTCGTTGGGTCGTTGAGAGGGGCCTCAGAGGATCAACCTTGGGCTTCTTAGGTCCCTTATGTCCCTTACGTCCCTTAGGTCACCTCAGCCAAGAAACCCAAGGGACCCCTTCCCTCCCTCTGAGGCCTCTCCCAACGACCCAACGACCCAACGACCTAACGACCCGCCCCCATCCCTACGCCCCGCCCTTCCCGAACCTCGCCTTCAGCTCCGCCAGCGGATCCCGTTCCGCCACTGCCTCGCGGAGCCTGGCGACCAGCGAATGGCTCGGGTCCACCTGCGTGAGAAGCTTAGTGACGGCGGGCTGGGTGTCGGTAATGAGGGTCTCCAGGGCCTTCGCCAGTTTCTCCTCCGCGATGGGGGCCGAGCGCCAGATTCCGTGGCTGTTGGGGGCCACGCGGAGGATCAGTTCGGCCTCGGGCGTGCGGGCGGGAACGGGTTGGTAGCGCTTGGCGTATCGCCCCTCCTCGACGAAGGCCAAGAAGAGGCGGTCCATCTCCGGGGTCAGGTCCGCCAGCGCGGGGTGCGCCTCCTGGAGAAGGGTCAGCAGGCACGCCTCGCGTTTCTGGAAGTACCACACCTCGTACCGCAGGCCCGGCACGGGTGCGGGCGCGTCGCCGTAGCCCGTGTGCGGCCAGTGGCCCGGGTGCGACAGGCGGTCGACCCAGAACAGCTCGGAGTCGACCTCCTGGGGGTAGGGCCGGGCGTCGGGCGTGGGCATGGCGAGGTGCTTGCGCTCCACGCCCGACGTCGCGGCCTTCAGGATCCGCTGGCGCAGGGCCAGCATCTCGTCCTTACGCACGGGCTACCCCACGCCCAGCGTGTCGCCGGCGGACAGGCTCAGCGGGCTCTCCGCCCGCCACACGCCGTCCGTCACCTGCCCGGCTACGGGGGCTCCATTCAGGGTGACCCCTGCGTCCGACGCGAGGTCGGGCAGGACCAAGGACCTCAGCGCCAGAGTGCCGTAGCGCAAGGCGACCTGATGCCGGTTGGCTTCCCTAGTATACAGGCCCCAGCCCTCCGCTCCCGTGAAGAAGCAGCGGAAGTCGCCCTCCAGCTTGGGGGCGAAGCCGAGGCGGCCCTCCGGGGCCGAGTACTGGTAGCCGGAAAGGGCCAGCAGCAGGCTCCAGGAGGCCATGGCGCGCGCGTAGTGGTGCCCGCACTCGAACTCGTCCCAGGGGTTGCGGCGCTCGCCGTCGTGACGGTCCCGCAGGGACTTCACGATGGTGAGCCCCTCCTCCAGCAGCCCTTCGTAGATGAGGTGGGCGGCCACCTGGTACTCGATGCCGGTCCAGACCTCGTCGGCGTAGGGGAACGGGTACTTCGGCCGCCCACCGTTCGGCCAGGTGCAAAGCAGGAGCCCCGCCTCGTCGTTCACGGCATAGACGCGCTGGCAGTTGTAGTGCTGGGTGAAGTCCGGCAGGTAGTTGTGCCGGAAGATGGACTCCACGGCCTTCCGGACCTTGTCCTCCGGCAGCACGTAGCCCAGGCCGACGCAGTGGGCGAACCACTGGCCCAGGAGCTGGTCGGCCAGGCACCCGGCCGCGTACTGGTAGCGGGGCTCCTCTCCGTCGAAGGGCTTGCCTTCGTTGATGGGCGGCGCGCCGTCTGCCAGCTTCTGAGGGCGAACGTCGTGGACGTAGAACTCGCCGTTCCACAGCGCGTCATGGCCCCTCGCGCCCCGTTCCGCCAGCGCCAGGTACTCGCGCGCGCTCTTCGCCTCCCCCACCGCCTGCGCCATCGCCGCGCCGGCATGGAGGGCCGCCAGGTACCAGGAGCCCATCATGCTGTTGGGACCGTGGAACTCGATGTCGTAGGTGTTGTGCTGAACGCCCTCCATCACGCCGTCGTGGTCCGCGTCCCAGCGGTGAGGGTTCGCGTCCGACCAGGCGAACTCCAGCGCGGCCTTCGCCCGAGGCCAGTGATGGCGAAGCCACTCCGTGTCGCCCGACTGCTTCCACTCCCTGAAGAGGCGCAGGAGGGTGCCCATCTGGCCGTCGGCGGCTGGCACGAAGGCCCATCGGTGTTCCGTCGCCAGAGGGAGCAGGCTGCGGAAGGCCATGTTGCCGTCCGGAAGCGTGTTCACGCCGAAGTCCGTGTCTCGGACGGTGCGCTCCAGCTCGGGGAATAGGTGGGCGACCGCCTGCTCGTAGTTCCACACGTGGGTGCAGTTCATGGGGCAGCAGCCGGAGTTGTCTCCGCAGCCCTCGAAGGCGTGGAAGCGGCCGTCGCCCGTGCGGAGGCAGGTGGTGGTCCTCAGGATGGAGGCCTGGCTGCTCACGGCGTCGATCACGGCGTCAGGGAGGGTGCTCTCCAGCAGCGTGTCGTGGTAGGCGCGGGTCTCCGCCTCCAGGCGCGGAAGGTTGTCGGCGGTGTGCTCCGCGGCCTCCCAGGCGCTGCCGAAGCGGGTGGCGTAGTAGTTGGTCAGGCGCTTGCCCGCGACGCTCTCCTCACCGTTCCAGTAGTTCACGTGGTTGGGGAAGTGCCAGGCCAGCAGGAAGGGCACCGTCACGCTTTCGCCGGGCTGAAGCGTGATCAGGGCGCCGAGGGTGCCGACGTCCGTCTGTCCCGCAGGGCTGGGGTCGGCATCCGTGTGGTCGGGCAGGCGCCCATCGGTGGAGAAGTCATCCCAGAAGTCTTGAAGGTCGTCCCACCAGCCTGCCCGCTCCCAACGAGTGGAGTGAGTGGTGTCAGCCCAGGACGTGGCGATCGCTAGGGTGCCGAATCGGGGGTCGTCCTTGCCGTAGCGCGTGGAGCTCATGCGAAGCTCGGCCAGGTCACCGCTCCGAACGAACTCGTTGAGGTTGCCGCCGAAGCTGCTCTCGTACCGGTTCCCCGGCGCGATCTGCCCGTTGTGGCCCACAGCGTTCAGTAGGCTGAGCGCGAGCGTGGCCTGGACGGCGCTGAAGCCGGGGTTGGTGAGCGTCCACTTGAAGACTGCCACCGGGATGCCGGAGTCCTCCGCGTTCATTGGGATGAAGGGGTTGTAGGCGCGCAAGGACGCCCTCAGGGGGAGCTGGTCGTCCGCGAAGTCGATCCGCGCGAAGGGGTAGGTGCCGGTGAAGGTCGCCTCCGCCAGGCGCGGCAGCCCGGGCGCCAGCAGCGTTGGGATGCCGAACCCGTGCTGGTAGGGTGGCAGGAAGCGCCGCTCCATCAGTCGCGCCACCGGCTGCGCCCCCTCGGGCTGGCACCAGAGGCTGAAGAAGGTGTAGGGGAGCAGCTTGCCCTTCCCAGGTCGGTTGAAGATCTCCCAGTCCCTCAGGTCGCCCCGGCCGCCCAGGGAGACGTTCCCGGTGCCGATGCCTCCCAGCGGGAAGGCAACCTGGGAGAGGGCTTGGCCCCGAAAGGATCGGGGGCCCCGCTGGCTGAGAAGCTGCTCTCTGCTGTACCGTCGCTGCGTCGAGTCCATGGGTCCAGGCTACCTCCGAGAGTGGGGTGAAAAGGATGAGGACGGGTGCTGTCGCGGGCGCCGGTGGGTCGGCACCAAGGGGCATCTTCGCCACGCTGGCCGGCAAGGCCCCCCTGACTTGACAGTGGGTTAGCAGCCGTGTATAGTCCTATTCGATAGGGGGCGATTAGGCTCCCAGAACACAGCAAGACGCAAAGTTTACGGTAGTTGAAGGCCAGGTTTCTGCCCTATCCAACTCCCAAGGTAAACTGGAAGCTTGCGAAAGGGATACAGGAACATGGCAACCGGTACTGTTAAGTGGTTCAACGAGGCGAAGGGCTACGGCTTCATCCAGACCGACGGCGGCGGCGACGTCTTCGTTCACTTCTCCGAGATTCAGGGCACGGGCTTCAAGACCCTGAACGAGGGGCAGGCGGTGGAGTTCGAGGTCGCTGACGGCCGCAAGGGTCCTCAGGCCGTGAACGTCCGCGCCGTCTAACCACCAACGTACAGGCGTAGAACGGGGCTCCGAACCAGGTGGTTCGGAGCCCCTTCCTGTTTCTGGCCCACCGACTGTGGCGGCAGACCCCGGCATTCCGCGTCCCTGTTGCCTCGCGGCCCGCGGGGCGCGATGGCCTGGCCTGCCCCCTCAGCGATAGCGTGAAGAAGCCTGCATCCCGCACGAAACGCGAGGTCCCCGTGCGGGATGCAGGCTAGAAGCCCGTGAGGGTCCCGAGATCGTCGTCCAGGGGGATCAGTTTCTCTGGGCTCAGTCCGCCGGGACGCGGAGCCGAGGCGCCGAGCGACTGCTGCCCTCTCTTGCTTCGCGCTGACCCGTTTCCGGGGGCCGCGATCTTGCGGACTCGAGCCTGCGGCTGCCCGACGCCCGCTTTGGAGCGATCCATGGCCCTCCGCTGGTCCGTGGTCAGCTTGAAAGCGCTCACCATGCTGAGCATCTCCTCGGCCTGGCTGGCAAGCTCCTGACTGGCGCTGGCAGACTCCTCGCTGTTGGCCGCGTTCTGCTGCGTCAGCCCGTTCATCTGCTCCACCGCCTGGTTCACCTGCTGAACCCCTTGGCTTTGCTGCTCGCTCGCCGCCGCGATCTCGCTGACCACCTCCGTCACCCGGTCCACGTCCTGCTCGATCGCTTCCAGGTTCCTCAGCACCTCCGTCTGGATGGTGACGCCCTGCTCCGAGTTCCGCACTGACTCCTCGATGAGGGCCGCCGTGTTCTTGGCGGCTTCCGCGCTGCGCATCGCCAGGTTGCGGACCTCCTCGGCCACCACCGCGAAGCCCTTGCCCGCGTCTCCGGCCCTCGCCGCCTCCACCGCCGCGTTGAGGGCCAGCAGGTTGGTCTGGAAGGCGATCTCGTCGATGGTCTTGACGATCTTGGCGGTGTCGTCGGAGGAGCTCTTGATGCGCTCGATGGCCTGGGAGAGCTGGTCCATGCTCTTGACGTCCTTGGCGGCATCGGAGCGGGCCGCCTCGGTGAGGGAGCGGGCTTCCCTCGCGTTGGCGGCGTTCTGGTCGGCCATGGAGGCCATCTCCTGCAGGCTGCTGGAGACCTCCTCCAGGGAGCTAGCCTGCTCCGAGGCGATCTGGGAGAGCGCCTGGCTGCCGTCGCCGATCTGAGCGGACGCTGAGGTGACTTGGTCCGCGCCTTGGGCTACCTGCCCGAAGCCCTCATCGAGGTTGTCGAGAGCGGTGTTCAGCGCCTCCTTCATGGCCTCGAACTCGCCCTGGAACTCACCTTTCACCCGGGACGTCAGGTCCCTGCGGGCTACTTGCTCCAGCACCTCTCCCACGGCGTGGATCGGCTTCTCCACCTCGATCAGGATCTGGTTGAGGTTCTGCACCAGCTTGGCGTTGGCACCCCCGTGCCGGCTGACGTCGGCACGGACGGCCAGATCGCCGCGTTGGGCGGCGCCCACCAGCAGCTCGACGTCCTGTCCCCGGGCGACGATGGCGTCGATGGTCCGGTTGATGCTGACCCTGATGCGCTCGTAGTCGCCAGGCAGAGCTCTGTCGCTCTTCGCGGGGGGGATCCCCTGGCTCAACTGCTCGATGCAGTTCACGGCCAGGTCCATGGGCTCCAGGATGGAGTCGAGGGTCTCGTTGACCCCCTGGACGACCTGACGGTATGCGCCCTGGTAGCGGGAGGCATCCGCGCGGGTGGAGAGCTTGCCGGTCACGGCGGCTCGGGACAGGGTGTTGATCTCCGCCACCAGCCCCTGAAGGTTGTTCCGCAGCAGGTCCAGCCCCTCGTTGGCGACGACCTGCTTGCCGGGCAGCCTCCGCAGCTCGCGACTCAGGTTGCCCTCGGCGTACTCCCTCAGGAGGCCCAGGATCTCGATGGTCGTGTCCACGTGTAGGCGGACGGCGGCGTTGGCGGACTCCGCCATGTCTCGGTAGGCGCCCTGGTAGCCGGCGGTGGGGATGTAGGCTTCGATGTCGCCGGCCATCTGCGCGACGCCCGCGGCCTGGATGTCGGCGGTGAAGCGGCTCAGGGCGGCGATGCAGGTATTGAGACTGTCCTTCAGGGCGTTGAAGTCGCCGTGGTACTGATCGGTGATCGGCTCGGGTATGTCACCCTGGCTGATCCGCGACATGCACGCTGCGGCAACGTTCAGTGGGCCCGTCAGGGCGTCAAGGGTTTGGTTGACCCCCTGAAGTACCGCCTGATAGGCGCCGTGGAGTTGGCTGGCATCGGCTCGGGCCGAGAGGTCGCCGCGGATCGCGGCCTCGCTCAGGCTGTTGGCTTCGTTCACCAGGCCGGTTACGTTGTGAAGCATCTGTCCGAAGGCCCTCGCCAGGGTGTCGCTGTCGCCCTTCGAGGTTAGGGTCACGCTGAGGTCGCCTTCGGCCAGGCGGCCCAGGCCGTCGGCCGTGTCGCTTAGGTAGGCACGCAGGTCGCCGAAGGCGCGCAGGAGCTCGCCAACCTCGTCACCGCGATCGGCCACGTCGGTGAGTGATGCGTCAGACTCGAGAGTGGTATCTCCCAGGGCCAGCTTGCGGGCCTGAAGGGTGATGCTGGCTAGGGGAGCGGCGATGGAGCTCGCGGTGAGGGTGCCCAGTCCCGCCAGGAGCAGCGTCACCAGCAGCGCCCACACCAGGCCGCCCCGTAGGTTGGAGGACACTCCCGCCTGGAGCTCCGAGAGGTCCTGGTTGACCACGATCGTCCATCCCAGAGCCTTGCCCATCTCCCCGGGGACCCGGGTGGCGCTGACCAGCGAGGGCCGCCCCTCCACGCTGGGGAGCCCCCTCTCGGTGAAGTCGGTGCTGGACGCCACCTTCAGGCCCAGGGCCTTGGGGGCATCCTTCATCAGGAGCGCCGGGTTGTGCGTGTAGAGTACCTTGCCGTCGCGGTCCAGCAGCGAGGCGCGGCCCGTCTCACCGAAGCTGACCCGACCGAGGGACTCGGCCACGAAGGATACGTTAACGGTGCCTCTCAAGATCCCGGTTACGGTGCCGCCCGACTTGCCCCGGATCGGCACGCCAATGTCTACGGCCCAGCTCTTAGAAGACTCATCGTACTCGACGGGGCTCACGTAGGTCTTGCCCATGCCCCCGTTGTAGGACTCCTTCCACCACCCCTCATCAGCCTGAAGGTAGTCGCTAGTGCGATCCGTCAGCCCCACGATCAGCCCCTCGCGGTCCGTCACGAACACCTCCACCTGCTGCGGGAAGGCAGCCTTGAAGGCGCGCAGGTGGTCGCTGGTGGAGTTCGCTAGGAGTCGTTTGACGAGAGGCGCGATGGACTCCGAGTTGTCGATCCACGCCTTGTCCTGCCGGCTGATCTGGGCGCTGATGTCCGCCTCGGAGCGTCCGACGAAGGTCTTGTTCTTGTCGGAGACCGCGTTGACGATGGAGGGGGAGAGCGCGAGTGCAACCAACTGGTCCGTGCAGGTAAGCATCATCTGCTCGGCGTTGTTGGCCGCCTCCTTGGAACACTGCGAAAGCCCCTGGGCCCCTAGTTCCTCCGTGCTTCGAGTGATAGACCGGTAGTTCAGGCCCGTCTGCACGGCGAGGGACAGGAACACGATGAGCAGGACGGTACCCAGCAGTTTCTTCCGGATACCCCAGTTGCGAACCGCGTTCCGCGCTCTCGATAACGAGCCCAGGCGGTGAGGCTCGGCTGCGCCGCTGAGGGCTTGGCGGGCAGATGCGTCCATGTATGTTAGCTCCAGTCTCCGTGCCCTCGGCGCGTCAGCGGCACGGGATCGCGCCGGGGCCGGAACCCTACTACGGTAGTGCCCGCTGCCCTTCGGGGGCTCGGGGTACGCTTGGGGTGCGGCAGCTACCGGATCCGAGCCGTCTTCCGCTCTCTTGCGCGCGGGCGACGGGGCGACTCAAGGGAGGCCGGGGCTCGGGTGCCGGTGTGATGGAGGC
>DASXUI010000234.1:0-25067 GCA_036504955.1 Armatimonadota bacterium | reverse complement strand
TCGTGCAGGAGACCGTCACGGATCCAACCATACAGGTTGCCGGCGCGCTGGCAGGCATCGGCAAGGGCCTCTCCGCCCTGAGGCATGGGTCGCGGAAGAACGGCGGGTCGGGGGCGAGCAACGGCGACGGAGCGGGCGTATAGTCGCTCGTTGGTCCAGTTAGCTTGACGACCGCTCATCACCACTGAGTAGGTAAGGGTGCTGGTTTGCCCCTGGCCGGTGCGGCGGCTTGCGCTCAGTAGGGGACCCAGGTCTTGTTACCTGCTCCGGTTCGGAGTCGTTCGCACAATGCACCGCATCCTGGCGCCGTCTTCCGGTGCCTGTGTGGGGCAAGTAACGAGCAACTGGGTAAGAGGGTAGGGGCGGGTCCCGCGCGGTCCGTTAGCCAGCGCGTGCGGCCAGCGATGGGTGTGGCAGTGGGCGGAATCGGGGTCTGGGCGGCGCGCAATGGCTCAGGATGCTGATGGCCAAGGGGCGCGAGGGGCGCCGTCGGATCCGCTGCTGGGACTGAACGGAATCAGCGGCTTTGGTCGGGTAGCGCGCGAGTGCCGAGCGTGTGGATGCGACGGCGTCAGGGTGCGCGCAGTTCCTGGTGCAAGGAGGCAGCAAGATGGCGGCTGAGAAGAACGAGTTCGTGATTGGCATTCTGGTTGGCGCCGCACTGGGCGCCGCGGCGGCTCTGCTGATGGCTCCTGCCGCGGGCACTGAGACCAGAGAGCAGGTGAAGCAGAAGGCTCAGGAGGCCATGGACAAGGCCAATGAGGTCGCCTCGCAGGCCCGCGTGAAGGCCAACGAGGTCGCCTCGCAGGTGCGGACCACGGCCCAGGACTGGGGAGACAAGGGCCGAGACCTTGTGGACAAGGGGAAGGACCTGGCAAGCAAGGTGCGCGGCACGGCGGAAGAGGCCAAGGACGAGATGAAGGGCGACATCGAGGAGGCCGCCACCACCGCGTAGCAAGTCTGGCGTCCCGAAGCGCTGAATCCCCATGGGAGCGTTACGCTTCGACGGGACCGTGGTTCACACAGCGGTCTCTTGGCAAGAGCGACCACGCGCAAAGAGGGGGCCGGAGGATTCCTCCGGCCCCCTCTTTGCGCCTGTCTGCTAGGCCTGGGCAGCCCGGCCGTTTCCCTCTAGAAGACGTGGCCGATGCTGAAGTGGGTCCTGCCTCCCTCGCTGCCGTAAGCGTAGTCCAGGCGGAGGGGGCCGATGGGCGTGCTGATGCGAAGGCCAGCCCCGATCGATCCATGCGGGCTGAAGCCGCTGTGCTGCCTGAACCGGTGGCTGGGGTCCGAAGCGTCGGGCAGGAAGAAGTCCGTGCCCCAGGCATCACCCACGTCCACAAAAGCGACGCCTGTGAAGGCCGCGTTGCCGCCGCCAAGAGGCTTTCGGAACTCCATGCTCGCCAGGAACATGTGGGGGCCCCAGAAACGGCTCTCGAGGTAGCCCCGAAGCGTGTCCGCGCCTCCCACGAAGAACTGCTCAACGAAGGGCACGGATCCGGAGGCGGTACCGATCAGCAGTCGGGCGGCCAGAACCTGCTTCTTCTCCGCCACCGGCGCGTAGATGCGCTTGCCGCCGCTCATGTAACGGCGCAGGTCGGCCGTGAACTTCATGAACATGCCTGGCGAGAGCTTCTCCACGTTGGCGTACCCGAACTCACCCGTCAGCGAGTGCATGCCGCCCTTCGCCGGGTCCAACGCCAGGTCGCGGTTGTCGAGGATGCCCCTCAAGTTGAAGCTATCCACTGAGCCGCTTTGGAAGATGAAGGCGGGCTCAGTGGGGTTGTTCGCCAGAGACGACGGCACGTTCAGGTTCGTGTTCTCGTGACGCAGGCCGACCACGCCGGTGAACTGCTCGGTGAAGGGTCTGGAGAGGCTGACGGTGCCGCCCTTGCGGACCTCGTTGAAGAGGCTGTCCGTGTTGTTGAGCGTGGGCGTGGTGATGACGGAGTTCGCGAAACGATAGATGACTTTGTTGAACAGGGACACGTTCAGCGAGGTGTGCTTGCTGTCTATGTAGGGCTCGAAGAAGCTGACCTCGAAGCTGCTCCGGCCTGCTCGGCCGCCAAGCTCCGCCAACAGGTTCAGGCCCTCGCCCTTCCCACGGAAGTTGCTCTCGGCGAACTCGGCGCGACCCACGATGCCCTGCGGGGAGCTGAAGCCCAGGCCCAGAGAGATCTGGCCGGTCTTCTTCTCGACCACTGGCCAGTCGATGCGTACGAATCCGAGGTCGGAGCCGGGCAGAAGTCGAGGGGGACCGATGCTCTCGAAAAGGTCCAGGTTCGCCAGCCTTTGGAGGTCCTTGGCCAGCTTGTTGGTATCGTACAAGTCGCCCGGACGGACCTTCAGCTCACGGATCACCACGTTGGGGTAGGTCTTGCGGAGGCCCGTCACCGTCATGCTCTCCACTCGGAGTTCGATAACGGTTATGGTCAGGACGCCCTCCGGAGTGACCATCTTCTCCAGAGTCGCACGATCTGGGACGCTGGAGGCCCCTTCGGAGGGGCCCAGAGCCGCGCCGGAGACGATGGCTTCGTAGCCCTTGGCGCGATAGACGGCGGCGATGGCCAGGAGGTCCTTGGCCACGTCGGTGGTGTTGAGCACGGTGCCGACGCGAGTAAGAAGCTTAGCTGACCCGGGCTTCTCAGTCAGGTCCTCCTTGCTCAGCGCGGTGTTGCCTGTGATATCAATACGGGTCACCACCGGGTGCTCCACTACCGTGTAGGTGACCTTCACCCCCTCGGCGACCGGCTCACTCTTGCCGGTAACCTGGTCTTCGTAGAAGAAGCCCAGGTTCACAATGTCGGTCACTCCCCCGCGGAGGTTAGCCTCGTAGAAGGTGTCGCCCTTCTTGATCCGCAGCGCCTGAAGGATGACATCGGTGGATACCTTCTTGTTCCCCACGATCACCACATCCGTGACCTTTGGGAGGTCAGCGGAGGGATCAGTGACCTGGGCCACGCCAGCGGGTAGAGCCAGGCAGAGGAGTACAAAACACAAAGCGATACGCCTGAGGAGCGGCATGTATCCCTCCAGGGAGACTTGGTACACGGGCTTGGGGGCCAGTTCGAAGGTGTCTGCGCCTTGCGGCCGAACCGCGGGAACAGATGTATGGCTGTCTGTAGGAAGTGGCAGATGCTCGCGCTCTTGCTGCCGGAGGACTCGACGGCTGACCCGCGTTCCAACTCCAGCGCCACGGGCACGGTCTAGGCGTGCAGACACAACAGGTGAAGTAGTGGTCAGACCTACGGTCGGCCGGCGCGCGGCTCTTGTGGTCAGGGAGGCGGGCCCTGCCGGCCAACGAGCTGAGACCCGGTGGGCGCCTCAGCCTCTGAGATAGGGCTCCAGCCGGCGGCGAAGCATCAGCCGGCCTCGGTGGAGCCGGGTCTTCACGGTCTCTAGGCTCAGCCCGGCCGCTTCCGCGATCTCCTGGTAGGAGAGACCCTGGAGGTCGCGCAAGATGACCACTGTCCGGTAGTCCAGTGGGAGAGCCGCGATGGCGGCCTCTATCTGCTGCCCCAGCTCCTTCTGCTCGAAGACTTGGTGGGGAGCATGGGTCAGGTCAGGGAAGTCTCGGGAGACGGAGCCCCGCTCGTCCTCCACGGGCTCATCCAGAGAAGGCCCGGTTAGGGGCTTCACGCGATCCCTCTGACGGAACCGGTTCTTGCAGGCGTTCAGCGCGATCTGGCAGAGCCAGGTATATACCTTGGAGTCGCCTCTGAACCGGCCGTAGGCACGGTACGCGTTGATGAAGGTCTCTTGGGTTAGGTCGGCGGCGTCGTCGTAGTCGTTGATGTGACGCAGGATCAGGTTGAAAACCTTCTTCTCGTACTTGGCGATGAGCTCATCAAAGGAGAGAAGCTGATCCTCGTCGGGTGAAGCTGACTGTCGGGTATCCGGAGGCCTCACCGTGACACTCACTCGTACCGCCACCCCTTGGGCTACCGAAGCGCGGCCCCGCGGCCCCTTCGCGCCGACCGCAGGCACCTGGGACTACCGCAACCGAACCGCCCCACGGTCTCCGCGTAGTTGGAGTCCACAGGAAGACAGGTAACACGTTCGCGGAGCGCCTTGCCCGCGATATGCACGGGGCAACGGCGCGTCGCCAAGACTACCGCGTGCCATTTCCGGTTGGGCCAGTCGCGCCCCCCACGAAAGCCTACGCGCGGATGCCGTGCGAAGGGTGCCAGGCGCTCTGGCCCGCGCCGCATACCAGAGCTTGTGAGAGCTCGCGCCATGCCCAAGGCGCGAGCGCCCGAGCGCGCCACGTCTCAAGCATAGCCTTCCCCAAATCGAGGGCCGCTCAGCCTGCCGCGCGGAGGTGCCTCTAGAGCCATGCCTGGCTTGCCTGCCGGGCTGCTCTGTCGAGCCGAGCTAAGAAGCGGCCGCCCAGGCCCCCTCGACACGCTGGTTGCCCTTGGGACAAGCCAAGAAGCGCTCTCGTGGCAGTTTGCGCCGTCCGCCTCCCGCGGGCCCTCAGGGTAGGCTGTCGCGGCACCGACCCGCGCCCTGTCGATCCCAAGCCGGGCCAGCCCGCTGGCACCGACGCCTCGCTCAGTACGGCCTCTAGATTGGAGGCGCAAACCCAAGCAAAGTTACACGCGGCGGCGCTGGAGGTGCTCCACCAGCCCACAGTGAGCTTCGGCTGGGGAGCGGGCGATTCCTGCCGGGAGCGTCCCGTGGCCCAGTTCTGGGCGGCGAGGCGCTGCACCAATGGGAGCCTGGGTATAAGCGATAGGGGGCCCCCAATCCGTCCACTCAGACACAGGCTGCTTCATTGAACGCGGGCATGCGGCCGATGGCGCCATCTTCTGGCCACAAGCAGCCCACGAGTAAGCGGCCAGGCGAAAGGACAGGAACGATGCTCAGAATGATGCACTTGGCGACGGGGGTCGCGTGCCTTGCGGCGCTGCTGGCCCCACAGGCTGCCAAGGCCGAATCACGTATCCAGACGCTGGTTCCCCTGCTTACCTCACGCTCTCTTGACGAGGGAGGCATCTCCTCTGTCCGCGTACGGCGCGGACCCTGGCGGTTGGCCGTGACCGTGCGAAACCCCTCAGGCCAGCGGCTCCGAGGCCGTGTGGAGGCTCACAACCCGGATCGCTTCCTGGGTACCGTCGTCTCCCGGCTAGTTAGCGTGCCCCCGGGTGGCGCCCAGACCGTTGTCATCCCTCTGCCTGGAGCTGTCCCTGCCCAGGACCAGTCCTATGAGTTCACGGTGGACTTCCAGGGATGGGACGGGGCGAAGGACACCGTCACACGCAGCATCGTCTTCCTTCACGGCAGCCAGGGTAGGCGGTGAGAAGACTGGGCCGGCGACCGAAAGCAACTACACCACCAAGAGCCGAGTGCTCGCACTCGGCTCTTGGTGGTGTAGTTGCTTTCGGTCGCTGACCAAGGGGTATCTGAGCTTCGCGGTGAGGGGGCTTTCGGGGCCGCACCGTAGGTGGCGAGGACCCTGCGGGAGGGACCGCGGGTCTGCCGCCAGCCGCCCCGCAGCCCCTCCTGCAGGTGCCACGGAGCGCTCGTGAGTCGTGCTGGGCCTGAGCTCCCATCGGTCCGCCGTTGCGGCCTCCGGCTGAGGCCATCGGCGCCCAGCCCGGGGGGAAGCCGATGGGGAAGGAGACTACCCGGCGCTGGTAGTCAGGTCCAGCATCGCCTCGTCGCCCTCGTCTCGCGTTTCGACCTCAGTCAGGTTCATCAGGCGGTGGAGAACGCGGCCGACTCGGTCACAGGCGTCCTGGACATCGCGGATGAGACTTAGGCTGTCGGGGTCCTGCGAGTGTCGCTCCTCGAGGAGGTCCATCAGGGCGACGATGGCCATCAGCGGGTTGTTGATCTCATGGTTGACGCCGCGAATGGCTACAAGCGCCCCCTGCAGCCGCGTAGCCCTGTTCTGGAAGTCAGAGCGCCGCAGGTGGGCCTCGATGCGGGCGATCAGCTCGGCTCCATCGAAGGGCTTGGAGACGAAGTCGTCGGCCCCCGCCGCAAGTCCCTGTACCCGGGCCTCCCGGGTGTCTGAGGCCGTCAAGAGGATGATAGGTAGGTCGAGCGTTGCCGGGTTCTCCCTCACCCGCTGGCATACTGCAAGCCCATCGATGCCGGGCATCAGCAGATCCAACAGGATCAGCTCCGGCGGGCTTTCCGAGATGAGCCGGAGGGCCTCTTCGCCATCTGCCGCCTCGCTGATCTCGTAGTTGCGCTTCGCAAGGTAGCCCTTGACAACCTCTCGGTTCAGTCGCGAGTCGTCGACCACCAGGACCCGCCTCGGATGCGACGGGGCTCCTGGAACCGATGGCGCCATCCTGATGCTGTCCGCGGGGTCTAGAACAGACTCGGCTGCCACCAGTTCTCCTCCGCTCTCCAGCGCAAACTAACCTTGTCTCTGAGCGCCACGCCAAGCCGAACGTTGCGCGGGTGTCCGGACTGAAGGGCAAGCTGGGTGCATCGAAGAGCGGTACGGGGAGTGTTGTTGGTGGCGCTAAGGTGGGCGAGCCAGATCGTGGAAGGACGGTCGCCCTGGCTGAGCTCAGAGACGGCGCGTGCCGCCACGTCATTGGAGAGGTGGCCGGTATCGCTCAACACGCGCCGCTTCAGCGGAGGGGCGTAAGGCCCTTGGATAAGCCGGTCCACGTCGTGGTTCGACTCCAGCACTATGAGGTCGCACCCTGACATGAGGCCGACGAGTCGGGGACAGAGATGCCCCGTGTCGGTGATGAAGCAGAGCCTGTGGTGTCCGAGCGCGATCCGGTAGCCCACGGGGTCTACGGCATCATGGTGGATGGGGAAAGACTCCAGCTCCAGGTCGCGCCACTGAAGCTGTGAGCCGGTAGACAGAGCGAGGGTAGGGGCCTCCAGGCCGTCACGCAGCACAGCTGCCAGGGTTGCCGCGTTGGCCACCAGGGGGACGCCTAGCTTACGGGCTAGTGGAGCCGCTCCCGCTACGTGGTCCCCGTGCTCGTGGGTGAGCAGGATCGCGCTGAGCGTGCTGGGGTCGACGCCCAGAGAGCGGATACTGGCCAGCAGCGCGCGCATACCGAGACCCGCGTCAACCAGGACGGCCGTGCCGGCTGACTGGACGAGGTAGGAGTTGCCTGAGCTGCCGCTTGCCAGGGACCAGACGTTCAACTGTCCGATCGCGTTCGGCGTGCCCTTGAGTTCCCCAGCAGAGAGAGCCATGTTGTTGTTTGGGGGCTGCCAAAGCGCTTTCACTGCCCCGGGACTCGGAGTTGGAGAGCCTTAGCCTGCACGATTCACGAAAGCAGGTGGGAGTCCGCGCCATGCGCGAGCGCCTTGCGGGCTAGGTCCCTCGCGCGAAGGCGGCGGGGAGAGCGGGTGGGCCATTCAGCGCTGGGATGGGACCCTTGCGGCCTCGCGACAAGGCCTGGGGGTTGCCAAGGAGTGCTTGCCCTCATTCTAGGCGTGCGAGTGCGGAGGGTCAAGGCAGGCAGACTCCGCCCAGGTCCCACCATTGGCTTGTCGGCAGTAGTGGGGGAGATCCTCAGTGCAGGTGACCGAGCGGACGGCGAGCAGAGAGTGATGTTGGCGGTGCCCAGCCGCGATCGGCTAGAATGGCGCTTGTGGGCGAGGCGGCAGGGCAGCGTAGGCGCCAAACCCGCGCGACTGGGTGCCCAATGGCCCTCTGTTGGGGCCTAACGCCACGCTCCGCGCCCCCCTTGCGGCTGAGCCAGGGGGCGACCGCTCCCCTTGATGCACCTGATCGGGCCCGCGGGCCCTGGAGATACAGATGAGAGACGTGAAGGCTCAGATCGAGGCGCTGATGCCCCTGGTTGAGCGGCCCAGTCGCTACCTGGGCTGTGAGCTGAACTCAGTCCACAAGAGGGTTGACGAAGTGAGCACGCGCATGTGCCTCTGCTTCCCTGACATGTACGATCTAGGTTTGTCTAATCTTGGTCTGCTTATCCTATACAGCATACTCAACGATAGGCCTGACGTGTGGTGCGAGCGGGCCTACGCGGTCGCGCCCGACTTGGAGGCCCTGCTCCGCGAGCGGCAGCTCCCCATGTTCTCCGTCGAGAGCAAGACGCCGCTCGCCGAGTTCGACGTCGTGGGGTTCACTCTGCAGTATGAGCTGAGCTACACGAACATACTCAACATGCTGGAGCTGTCCGGCATCCCCCTGCGGTCAGCCAGCCGAGATGAGAGCCACCCGATCCTGTTGGGCGGCGGCCCGTGCGTCTTCAACCCGGAGCCCCTGGCATACTTCCTGGATGCCTTCGTGATGGGCGATGGCGAGGACGTGGTGCACGAGATCGCCGACCTCGTCCCTCGCCTCAAGGGTCTGCCCCGGCTGGAGCAATTGCGCCGGCTGTCGGAGGTGGAGGGGGTATACGTGCCCGCCCTCTACCCGATGACGACCAACCCCGACGGCACCATCGTCCCCGACCCCGGCGGCCCCAGGATCCGCAAGCGGGTGGTGGCCGACCTGAACAAGACTCCCTACCCGACTCGATACATCGTGCCCTTCACGGAACAGGCGCACGACCGGGTGTCCCTAGAGGTGCTTCGCGGCTGCACTCAGGCCTGCCGCTTCTGCCAGGCCGGTATGGTCACGCGGCCGGTGCGAGAGAGGAAGCTCCCCCTGCTCCAGCAGTTGCAGGCGGAAACGATGGCTAGCACGGGCTACGAGGAGGTGGCGCTCTCCTCCCTCTCCACCTGCGACTACAGCCAGGTGAAGGAGCTCGTGTGGCAGAGCGTGGCAGAGGCCCGCAAGTGGGACTCCGCGGTCTCGCTGCCGTCGCTGCGGCTGGACTCCTTCTCGGTGGACCTCTCGGACATGGTCCAGTCTATCCGCAAGACCGGCATCACCTTCGCTCCGGAGGCCGCAACTGACCGGATGCGGGCGGTGATCAACAAGTGGATCCCGGACGAGGAGCTCCTCAGGACCACCGGCGAGGTCTATGCGCGGGGGTGGGACCTCTGCAAGCTCTACTTCATGATCGGCCTGCCGCTCGAGACCGACGAAGACGTGTTGGCCATCGCGCGCCTGGCCGAGAGCGTGCTGAAGAACGGCAAGAGCGTGAATCCCCGGAGCAAGGTGAACCTGGGGGTCAGCACCTTCGTTCCCAAGCCCCACACGACTTTCCAGTGGGACCGCCAGGTGACGGTGGATGAGACCCTTCACAAGCAGCGGCTGCTTCGAGACAACCTGAAGGTGGCCGGACTGAAGTTCGGCAAGCATGACGCCCAGACCAGCTACCTGGAGGGCATCTTCTCGAGGGGCGACCGTAGGGTGGGGGACCTGCTCGAGATAGCCCACCGGCTCGGGTGCCGCTTCGACGGCTGGTACGAGCACCTGGACTACTCTCGCTGGGAGGAGGCCTTCCGGCAGTGGGGCCTGGACCCGCTCGATTACCTCAGGGAGCGCCCCCTCGAGGAGCCCCTGCCCTGGGACCATATCGACGTCTTCGTGGATAAGGAGTACCTGAAGGAGGACTACCAGCGATCCCGCGATGAGGTGACGCTAAGGGACTGCCGTTACCGCAAGTGCAGCCATTGCGGGGTGATTGACGAGAAGCGCGACCTCTGCGTCGAGATGCTGAAGACGAGCAAGGCCGGGCTGAAGATCCAGAGCTCCTGGCAGCCCCGCGAGGTGCCCGCCTGGGTGGAGCCCACGCCGGTGCAGCGCATCCGCTTCCGCTTCGCCCGAACCGGGGTGCTTCGGTTCCTCTCCAACCGGGAGCTGATGAACCTGTTCACGCGCGCACTTCGCCGCTCGCGCCTGCCCGTTGCCTACAGCCAGGGATTCCACCCGCAGCCGAAGATGGCCTTCGGGTCGGCGCTGCCCGTCGGCATGGAGAGCCTGGGGGAGTACTGCGACGTTCAGCTCAGGGACCGGGTGCTGCCTGCCGACTTCGCGGAACGCCTGAACGACGTGCTGATGTCAGGTCTGCGCGTGCTGGGCGCCGAGGACGCGCCGCTGTACGCCAACTCGCTGATGAGCGTGATCCAGGCCGAGCGCTACGAGCTGCTGGTTCCGGCTGCCCTGGTCGGCCAGGAGGAGCTCGAGGCCCGGGTTGCAGGCCTGCTGGCCCTCTCCGAGATCCCAGTTGAGCGGCGCAGCAAGACCAAGAGCGGCAAGCGGGCGGTCAACGTTCGGCCGCTGATACGGTCGCTCGAGGTCGGCGAGGCCGGCCGAGAAGGGTTCGCCTCGGTGCGCGTGCTCTTCGCCGACCTGGACGGGTGCAAGGGCAAGCCCTTGGAGCTGGTCTCGCTGCTCCTCTCCGACCGCGCGGAACGAGCGTCCGAGGTGCTGGTGCGTAAGCTCGATGCCTACAGGCTGGACGGGGAGTCCCTGGTCCCACTGCTGGCCGGCGGCGAGAGCGCCGTGAGCCTGGTGGGCGCCTCGGCACACTGACAGGCGTCGGGGCGGGGAGGTGTCTCCCCGCCCGGCTCCTGCGGGGCTATCTATCTGATGGAGTCCGCGATGCGACGCAGCGTGGCCTCTGGCAGATCGCCGACCAGGAGGTAGGAGCGGCCTGGGAGCCACACCCTCAGGCTGCGGCCCGCGCCGCCAGCGAGCAGCAGGCACTGCGTGTCCTCGGCCTGGCCCTGCCCCCTGGCGCCACGCCAGCCCCTGCCCCCGCCGAAGCCCATGCCTCCGCCACGCCCCCAGCCCGCGCCACGGCCTCCCCCCGGTCCCCGCGTGTGCTCGAACAGGGACAGGCTGTTCATCCCGTCTGAGTACCGGAGTTGGGCCGCGGGCCGGCCGCTGCCGGTGGTGGCGAGGCTCATGCCGTCGAGCTGGAATCCAGGGGGGAGGTAGTGAGGCAGCGCCAGGGAAAACCCAACGGCCGCCTCTAGCCTGTCCCTCGGCATGGAGGGAGGCGCCTCCGGCGCGCCCGTGCTAACCCTGAACCCGCTGGGCACCCTGAAGAGCGAGCCGGGCTGTGGGGGGAGCAGCTTCAGCGACGTCGTGGCGGTGCTCGACAGAAGCTGCCCGCCGCTGTTGAAGCTGTCGGTTTTCACGATCAGGCCGCTGGCTTCGTCCACCCATAGGGTCCGCGACGGGCCCGGCGGGGTCCTCGGCTCCACTCTGAGGATTACGGCCTTCCGGCCTGCGACGGTGGCGGCGCCCAATCTGCGCGGTCTGTAGTTGCGAAGCAGGAGGGACAGGGACTCCGGCTTCTTCCTGCTCGCCGCCAGATCCGCCGTGCGGCGCGCCGGGTCAAGCCAGAAGACGCTCTTGCCATCATCGACCAGCACCCGCCCCTTCAGCGCTCCCGAGGTGTACTCCATCCGCTGCTTCCCAGCGCTTCGCGTGAGCCGCAGCGTCGTGGTGGCCGCCGTCGCTCCGCCGGAGGTGTGGGCCGTAACCGCTGACAGGGAGGAGACCTTTCGCTCCTGCGCGTACGCGCGAGTGAGTAGGCGCGCGCCATCCTCGATGGCCGCCGGCAAGGCGCCCACCGATGAGCTCAGAAGCATAAGGGATAGAAGGACTGCTCTCATCGCTCCTCGGCGCCAGGCTCCGCGCGAAGGCGTGCCGCGATCGTGCTGAGTGCCACCTGGTCGGCTAGCGGGTCCCGCCAGGCTGACATGGTGTGGTAAGCAGTGAGGTCGCGGCCCTCCGTGCGGACGGTGGGGGTGGGTGGTCTCGGAACGGCAGGCCTCCGATGGTCAGTGATGGTGATGGACAGCAGGGCCACCGAGGCGGCCCCAAGGGCCAGGGCTCCCCACAGACCTCGCCTCGATGCTCCGAGGGGACCCCTTCGGGCAGGGTCTAGCCGCCTCTCACCGGAGGTGGGCGCGGATCGAAAGACTGGCCCGCCACGCAGTGCCTCAGCGGGCTCAGGAGCAGCTGCCTGAGGCGCCATGCCCTGGGCGATGCCGGCCCAGAGGTCAGCGGGGACCTCCGCCGCGGTGAGCTCCGAGCGCAGGACATCCTCGAGGCGCTCGACGTGGCGCGCCTCCCGCGCGCACGGCTCGCAGACCCGGAGATGGCGCCGCACCTTCACCCGTCGCCAGGCGCCTTGGCGGCACGCTCCCGTCGTCTCCAGGTACTCGCGAACCTCGCTACACCTCATCACGGTCCTCCAGGTAGGGCAGTAGGCGCTTCCGCAGCGCGTCCCGAGCCCTGGCCAGCCTCGACAGCACCGTCCCTCGCGGGACCCCCAGGGCGCCGGCGACTTCGGTCACCCCCAGGCCTGCGCCGTAGAACAGCGAGATGACGGCGCGGTGCTCCTCGGTTAGGCCCTCCATCGCCTCCTGGACCCTCCGCCGCCGCTCCCCGGCCACGAGCACCTCTGGTGGGCCCTCCCGCGGGTCCACTGGTTCTCCGCCGTTGCCTCCCTCTTGGCGCTCCTCTAGGCTGTCGATGGACAATAGCCTTCGCTTCCGGTGGTCCCTGGCCTTGTTGGCGGCAATGCGGAACAGCCAAGTCCGGAAGGCGGCAGGGGAGCGCAGCGAAGGCAGGGAGCGCCAGGCATCCAGATAGGTGTCCTGGGTTAGCTCTAGAGCGTCCTCCTCAGACCGGACCATGGTTCTCACAGCGGAGTACACGGCACGGTGAGTACGCTTGTACAGCTCCTCGAACGCGGCTTGGTCGCCGCGCCCCGCCGCCACGACCAGCCGGGCGGGTATGCGACCTACAGGGGAGGGGGCCGGAGTCCCCTCTTGATACGATTCGATTGCCCCTGGGCTGTCTGGCATCGTCATCGCGCGCGGCCTGGGCGCTCCTCCCTGATCGGTGGTCGACGTTCCAAGGGTATGGACGAGCCGGTCACCCCGCTGATTCCCTGGCGCCCATGGACGCCTGCTCAAGGTCGGGGCCGGCCGGTCTCTGGGGCCCGCCCGCGCCCCGATGCGGCATCTCTGTGGGAACCAAGGGGTCGCGCGTGGCTCTTTACCTTGTGGGGGGCGCCCCGCGCCGTAGGTGTGCGCCCGATCCGTTCCCCTGGCCGGGCCGCCTGCTTCCGCACCGTGGATGGCGGGCCACCTGCGCGCCGCCACCGAGGGGGCTCGCCAGGCCGGCCTCTTGAGGGAGGAGCTTTCCAATGAGCAGTCTCGAGTTGCCCGGATCCAGAGACCCCGGCTCCGGCGCCTTCGAGGAGCTGGAGTCAGTCGTGATACGGTTCGCTGGGGACTCCGGCGACGGGATGCAGTTCACGGGGACGCAGTTCACTAACACCTCGGCCGCCTTCGGCAACGACGTAAGCACCATGCCGGACTTCCCCGCAGAGATCCGGGCTCCCGCAGGCACGCTAGCCGGAGTCAGCGGCTTCCAGGTGAACATCTCAAGCCACGATGTCTTCACTCCGGGTGACGCGCCCCAAGTGCTGGTCTGCATGAACCCCGCGGCCCTGAAGACCAACCTGGGCGATCTGGAACCGCTTGGGACTCTCATCGTGAACTCCGATGAGTTCGTGCCCGCGAACCTTCGCAAGGCCGGGTACGACGCCAACCCCCTGGAGGATGGGTCGCTGGCGGGCTACCGAGTCATTCAAGTGCCCCTCACCACGCTGAACCGTCACGCCCTGGAGGGGCTGGAGGGACTCGGCAACAAGGACAAGGACCGGAGCAAGAACTGCTTCGCGCTAGGTCTTATCTTCTGGATGTACGGTCGATCCCTGGACAACACCGTCCGCTGGATGGAAGCGAAGTTCGGCAAGACTCCACAGGTGCTGGAAGCGAACCTTCGCGCCTTGAGGGCCGGCCACAACTTCGGCGAGACCACCGAGGACTTCCGTACCCGCTACCGGGTTCCGAAAGCGAGCCTGCCGCCTGGACGCTACCGCAAGGTAACGGGTAACGAGGCTACGGCCCTAGGTCTGGTCACAGCCGCCTCCCTGGCCGGCAAGTCGCTCTTCTACGCCAGCTACCCCATCACACCGGCCAGCAGCATCCTCGAGGAGCTGGCCGCGCTGAAGCACTTCGACGTCCGCACGGTTCAGGCGGAGGACGAGATCTCCGCCATGGGGGCCGTGATCGGCGCCTCCTTTGGGGGGGCCCTGGCGGCCACCGCTACCAGTGGACCCGGCATCTGCCTGAAGAGCGAGGGCATCAACCTTGCGGTGGTGCTGGAGCTGCCCATGGTCATCTGCGACGTTCAGCGCGGCGGACCCAGCACGGGACTCCCCACCAAAGTGGAGCAGACGGATCTGCTCCAGGTGCTCTTCGGTAGAAACGGCGAGAGCCCGATCCCCGTAGTCGCGCCTGCCACCCCCTCCGACTGCTTCGACTGCATGCTGGAGGCGTGGCGGCTCGCGATCCGCGGGATGACTCCCGTCATCTTCCTCTCCGACGCCTACCTGGCCAACAGCTCGGAGCCCTGGCGCATCCCCGATCCGGACCTTCTGGAACCCCTGGTGGTGACCCACCGCACCGATCCCGAGGGCTTCGCCCCCTACCAGCGGGATGAGGAGACACTGGCCCGGCCCTGGGCCCTGCCCGGCACTCCCGGCCTGGAGCACCGGATCGGCGGACTGGGCAAGCAGGACGTCACCGGAGCCGTGAGCTACACGCCCGAGGACCACAGCCGAATCGTGCGCCTGCGTGTGGAGAAGATCGCCCGCCTCGCGGACGCCCTTGACCCCCTGACGCTGAACGGCCCCGATGAGGGCGACCTGCTGGTTCTGGGTTGGGGGAGCACCTACGGCGCCCTCCGCCAGGCCGT
Organism: Armatimonadota bacterium; assembly: GCA_036504955.1. Classification (GTDB taxonomy): domain Bacteria; phylum Armatimonadota; class DTGP01; order DTGP01; family DASXUI01; genus DASXUI01. The sequence continues at coordinate 10,435 of DASXUI010000234.1, read as the reverse complement.
GGAGCGCGTGCGCGGCGGCGGAGGCTCGGTCTCCCACCTCCACCTTCGACACCTCAACCCCTTCCCTGCCGACCTTGGGGAGCTACTCGCGCGCTTCAGGCAGATCCTACTGCCAGAGCTCAACCTGGGGCAGTTGGCCCTGCTGCTGCGGGCCCGCTACCCGGTCCACCGCCGGCTCCACTCCATGACCAAGGTAGAGGGTAGGCCCTTCAGAGCGGCCGAGGTGGAGAGCCAGATACGCCAGCTCCTCACCAGGCGCTCGAGCCAGGAGGCACTCCATGTCCGGTAACGGCGCACAGCCGCTCACCCGTAAGGACTTCATGTCGGAGGAGCCGGTTCGCTGGTGCCCCGGCTGCGGCGACTACGCGATCCTCGCCCAGATGCAGAAGGTGCTCCCTGAGCTGGGCATCGCCAGGGAGAAGACCGTCTTCATCTCGGGAATCGGCTGCTCCAGCCGGTTTCCCTACTACATGAACACCTATGGCATCCACTCGATCCATGGTCGCGCGCCGACGCTGGCCACCGGTCTGAACGTGGCACGGCCCGACCTGAGCGTGTGGGTGATCACCGGCGATGGGGACGGCCTCTCTATCGGCGGCAACCACCTACTACATCTGTTCAGGCGGAACGTGGATCTGAACGTGGTGCTGTTCAACAACCGCATCTACGGCCTGACCAAAGGGCAGTACTCCCCCACGTCGCTCCCTGGCCACAAGACCAAGACCTCGCCCATGGGCTCCGTCGAGCAGGCCATCAACCCACTGAGCGTTGCTTTGGGAGCGGAGGCGACCTTTGTGGCCCGGTCAGTCGATGTCAACGCCAAGCACTTGGGTGAGATGCTTCGCCGGGCGGCCGAGCATCGGGGCACGTCTTTCCTGGAGGTCTACCAGAACTGCCTCATCTTCAACCCGACAGCCTGGAACCACGTGACGGACGCCGGTGTGAAGGAGGAGAACCTGCTATACCTCGAACATGGCAAGCCGATGGTGTTTGGGAAAGAGCGCAGTCACGGGATCCGCCTCAAGGGTCTGCGGCCGGAGGTGGTGGAGCTTGGCGGCGGGATCGCCGAAGCCGATCTGGTGGTTCACGACGAGTCGGAGGAGTTCCCCACGCTTGCCAACCTGTTGGCCAGGCTGGCCCCGCCGGAGTTTCCAGTGCCGATTGGGGTGCTGCGCTCCGTCTCCAAACCGACCTACGCCGACCAGGTGCTGGGGCAGGTGACCGAAGCCCAGCGCCAAAGGGGGGTGGGCGACCTCAGGAAGCTGTACGGCTCAGCGGATACCTGGGAGGTGGGTGGTATCGGGCAGCCTCAGTAGCCTCCCTCTGGTAGACCTCGCCTCCGCCCAAGGGCACCCCTCCTCGGCCACATCATCGCACGGTACGCAGTGGCCGGGGAGGGGGAGAGAGGGCCCCGGAGAGAGAAGAGCACAGTGTCCGGGTCCATTGCGGGCCTTGGCGGCGCATTCGGTGGCCGAGCAGCGATGGCCGGCCCAGTCATTCCAGGGACCTGGGGTGTAGGGGTCGGCGCGGCGTCGGGCGTCTGGATGTCTGCGTCAAGCGAGCCTTGACCAGGGGCCGTGGCGGTGCTACCTGAAGGGTGGTCGCCGGACGGGCGTTCTCCTTCGCGGGACACCACTCACCCATGTCCTCCATGCCGAACACCAGTGACGCAAGGTCCATCGTAGATCGCTTCGAGGGACATCTCACGCCGGTGCTTCGGTTGGCCTATGGCGCCGCCCTGAACATGACTCGGAACCGGGATGATGCCGAGGACCTCGTTCAGGAAGCCATGCTTCGGGCCTTCCGTGCCTTCAACACCTTTCAGGAGGGCACGCGGTTCCAGGCATGGTTCCTCCGCATTCTAACCAACCTCTTCCGTCAGAAGTACCGTGAGCGTCGCCGGCAGCCCGAGACCATCAGCCTGGAGGATGCCCCGGACTACTACCTCTACAATCAGTCTCAGAAGATGGGAGTTCCCTTAAGGGGCGATGACCCGGCGTCGCTCTTCCTGAGGAAGCTCGACGAGCAGCAAGTGATGTCGGCCCTTGCCTCGATCCCAGAGGAGTACCGCTTGGTGTCGACCCTCTACTTCGTGGGAGAACTCTCCTACCAAGAGATCGCTGACACGGTGGGGTGTCCCGTAGGGACAGTCCGGTCCCGTCTGCACCGAGGGCGGAAGATGCTCCAGAAGACCCTATGGGAGATGGCCGAGGAGAAGCGCATCATAGACCTCAGGCCGCGCGGCGGCTGAGTCCGTGGAGATGCCCGACGACCTCCTGGTAAGCCGCCCGGGAGTGACATGGGTATCCTCTCAGTAGGTTGGCCCCGTCCTTGCAGGTTGGTGAGTTGGCGGAGCCTCCCTGGCTCGCTGTCCCTCGAGGGTGAGGGGCGCGAGCGGACCCGGCCGAGGGCTACCTAGCATGGACCAGAGCGCCATACGCAGTTCGCGCGTCCTGATCGTGGACGACGAGGAGGTCAACGTGGCCCTCCTCACCGAGATCCTCACCGTCACGGGCTACCAGCACGTTGTTGGCACCTCCGATCCCCTTCAGGTCTCCAGTCTGTACCTCGAGATCGACCCCGATCTGATCGTTCTTGACCTCCGCATGCCCTATCTGGACGGCTTCGGCGTCATGGAGACACTGCGCCCCATGCTGGAGAGCGACAGTTACCTCCCGATCCTGATGCTGACCGGAGACATCACCCCCGAGGTGCGCCTACGCGCCCTCAGCGCAGGCGCCAAGGACTTTCTCACCAAGCCTTTCGACCCGTCAGAGGTGGTTCTGCGGATCGCCAACCTCCTGGAGACCCGGCACCTCTACCAGGCTCTCAAGCTGCAGAACGCGAGCCTAGAGGAGAAGGTGGCGGCCAGAACACAGGAGCTGGAGGCCGCCTACCTGCAGAGCCTCGACAGGTTGGCGCTTGCCGCCGAGTACCGAGACGACACGACCGGCCAGCATACCCGGCGGGTCGGGAGGTCCAGCTACCACCTCGCTCGGTATCTGGGACTTCCGGAGCGGGAAGCTGAGACCCTGGGCCGCGCCGCGCCGCTACACGACATGGGCAAGATAGGGATCGCTGACTCAGTGCTTCTAAAACCGGGCAAGCTCACGCCGGAGGAGTTCGAGGTCATCAAGACCCACACTTTGATCGGTGCCCGGATTCTGTCAGGCGGCCAGTCGCCCCTCCTGCTGGTGGCTGAGGAGATAGCGCTTAACCACCACGAGAGATGGGACGGCACGGGGTACACGCCTGGCCTGGGCGGCGACCAGATCCCGCTCTCGGGTCGCATAGTGGCGGTAGCCGATGCCTATGACGCCATCACCAACGATCGGCCTTACAAGGCCCGGAGGTCCCCGGAGCAGGCCCTGAGCGAGCTGGAGGCAGGGCGCTGCCGGCAGTTCGATCCTCAGGCTGTGGACGCCTTTGTGGCCGCGCGCAAGGAGGGCCACATCGCCTGACCCGCGGCGACGAGGCCGTGCCGGCCGCGGGATCACAGCGGGTAGACCACCTTCATCGCCAGTCGCTTCACGAACTTCTCCGCGTTCGGGTCGCCCAGGATGAAGTAGAGCTGTGTGCCCTTCTCGCCAGACCGCCGGTAGGATAGGTACCAGTTCAGGTTCGAGTTGTGGGACACCAAGCGGCCGCCAAAGGACCGGGTGGGCGTTAACTCGTAGTTCAGCGTCAGGATGTGCTGCTTCTCGTGGCCGTTGAGGTTCTGGATCGCGCCCGCGTAGGCGATATCCAGCTTCTTCAGTACCCGAAGAGTGATCTCAGGGCCCAAGAATGAGTAGGGCTTGTCCCCCACGATGCCGCGGTCGTAGGCGAAGTGCAAACGCCGGAAGCGGTTCGTTACCCCGTAGTTCAGCCCGATATGGAACGTCTGGTCGGTCTGCGTATCAAAGTCAGTATGTCTGAAGCCCACGCCAAGCCCCCAGTCGCTTCGCGTCTCCAGCCACAGGAAGACGTTGCCTCCCCGCAGGAACGGCCGGCCGTCGCGGTGCCAGCGGTAGTCGCTGCCCAACTCCATGTACCAGAGCCTCAGGTCTCCCTTCCGGTACTCGTGGCTTCGTTCGTTGTAGAAGCCGAAGCCCTTGAAGTCCGTGTAGTCGATGAGCCCGTTGGCATCCCTGAAGAACGGCGATACGTTGTAGACCTTGAAGGACATGAAGTTGTTCTTGCCGCTGTAGGTGATGTCCATGGTCTGGGCCCCGCCGCCGGCCTTGCTTCCGGAGGACGTGGCCCACTCAGTGGCGATCCCCATCTCGCCCCAACGGGCGTTCTGGAGTAGCACGGCGACCGTGTTACTGTCGTCCTTGGCACTGAGCTGGCTGACGAAGATCCCCGCGCTCGAAGTGGGGGAGTAGTCGTGGCGAAGGCGGAAGATCGTGTCCGCCCTTTGACCGACGTTCACCGTGTTGAGGAAGCCCAGCGTATCCGACGGCGTGACCTTGCCGTAGACCTTGCTGCCGAAGTCGAAGTCGTGGATGTGGTTGGAGTAGAAGTACCGCCCAATGTGGTACCCCTCACCCGCGCCAAAGTAGTCGCTCCCCTCCAGGAAGAAGGGCCTCCGCTCCGGCACGTACCGCTCGCTGCGGGAGAACTGGATGCCCTCCACGGCGCCCTCGATGGTCCCGAAGTCAGGGTTCAGGGTCCCGATGGCGGTGAGCTCCGGAGTGATGGTGTACTTCGCGTCCAGGCCTGCTCTGAAGGTGGTCCGCCAGTCCATGAATCCCGGCAGCACGTAAGGGAGCAAGGAGAGGCTGGGGCGGAAGGCGTTGGCGGGAACGACTACCCCGTTCCACGTGCCGGCGAGCTCGCCGAAGTGCTGCGGTCCGAGGTAGCTCCAGTCACTTCCCAGCTTCCGGCGAAGCTGGTAGCGGTGGAAGTTGATGCCGATGCTGAGGGGCGTCTGTGACCTGGGGTAGCTGAGGATACCCCAGGGGATCCGCATCTCGCAGGACCACCCGTCGGGCAGCCGCTTGGCGGCGGCGGTCCAGTCGCCCTTCCACTCCACGGCGCCGCCGCGGCCGCCGGAGATCCGAGCGGAGGGAGTGCCGAGAGGGTTGACCCCAAAGTGTGCCTGGTCCTCCCATCGGTAGGTGAGGAAGGGATCCAGCGTGACCTCCACGGTATCCTCGCCCCCGCCACCCCCGTTCGTGTACATCGAGTCGCGGATGGTCTCGCGCCCAAGCACCTTGTCCGGTTCCGAGTCCAGGCACTTGAAGGCCACGTAGAGGTATCGGTCATCGTAGGCGATGTAGGCGATGGTCTGATCGGCGACCTTCGTGCCCGTCTGGTTGTCGTAGAAGCCGTCCGCCCTTGCGGCCGCGGCCCAGACGGGGTCAGCGAGGACACCGTCGATGACGGGCGCGGCGGCGGCACGCACGCCTTCGATGACTCTGCGGGAGGCACCCTCCTCGCGCCCCGGGCCGGTCTGGGCAAAGGCGCACGCTGTAGAGCATAGACAGACAAGCAGAACGAGTTGGCGTCGCATGGAGGGGGACGGTCTCCTTGGGGATAGGGGCCGGGTGCTTCGGGGCCTACAACGCCGAACGAGCCACCGAAACGGGCGGGACGCGGCACGGAGGGCCGCGCGCGCTTCTGCTTACAGAACAGTGTCGGGTACTTGGTGGTCGCCGCTAAAGGGTATCAGCCCCGCCCTGACCATGGGACACCCGTGCGCGGTCCGCATAGTGCGGATCGTTGCCTCGGACTTCGTGGCTGTACAGGGGATTTCGATGGGCAGAACATTAGTTCCTTCTTGCCCGTCTTGGGCTTGGGCGGCCCGACCGCGAGCCCGAGTGCGAGCCTAGCGGGGGCTAACAGGGGGCCAGGTGGTTCGCGCGGACCCACCACCGATCCACCTGGACTCCGGCGCTCTGGGCCTAGCTTCGGTGCCGGGGGGCCCGGCGCGCCGGCTCCGGAGGGGGCTGAGGGGCGTAGGGTACCGGGATGTACTCCACGCTAGGGCGTCGCTGCATGGGCTGCGGGTAGAGGGCCATCAGGTCGTACACCTCCATCGGCATCTCCGTGGCGACCGGCAGGCCGAGGGCTCGGGCCTTCTCCACATCGATGGGGTAGTCATGAGTCCACTGCCCGCTGGTGAGTGCCTCGGCTGTGAGTGCGGCCTGGTCGTCCGGCAAGCGCCCCTTCAGGAGGGCCAAGACGGTCTCACGGACTTGCCTCAGTGCCTTGCGCGATAGGTCGGCCAGGATGAGTGTCCGGTCATCTCTGTTGGGGTTGGGCTGCTCCACTGCCGCTAGAATGGACGCGGCCGGGTACTCGCCTATCTGCGGATCCACGGGGCCGAGGACGGCATTTGGGTCTAGGATGATCTCCTCGGCCGCCAGAGCAATGAGCGTGCCGCCGGACATGGCGTAGTGCGGCACCAGCACGGTAACCCTCGCCGGGTGTCGCTTGAGGGACTCGGCGATCTGCTCCGAGGCCAGAACGAGGCCGCCCGGTGTGTGCAGAATGATGTCGATCGGGAGGTCCGGGGGGGTGGTCCGTATGGCGGTCAGAACAGCCTCGGAGTCCTCTATGTTGATGTAGCGGGCGACAGGGATGCCAAGGAAACTCATGGTCTCCTGTCGGTGGATGAGCGAGATGACTCGGGTACCCCGCCGCTTCTCCAGAGAGCGCATTCGCAGAAGCCGCTGGGCGTCGATCCACCGCCGGTGCATGACCGGAAGCAGAGTTGCGAAGATGAGGTAGATCCACAGCAGGTTCCCCAGGTTCATGGTGTCCTCCAACCCGGTAACTACATCAGGGAGGCAGGGGGTGTAAAGGGCGTGGTGTCTCTTGCCCAGAGAAGTGTGCTATCTGGCAAGGGAGAGCCCGGCCTTGCATCGGGCCAGTCCGGAGGGCTGGCAGCCGCTGTGCAGCGGGGAGACAGCCAGGACCGGGCCACCGGCCAGCTCCCCTGTGCCCCCACGGAAGCTAGCAGCCCTCCCTTACGACGCACCGCGAGCCTGTGCCGACCCGCGCTACCGGCGAGACGCTTGGATCCCGCCCAGGGCTCGGGCCAGACGCCAGGAGGACCAAGCAAAGATGCTCACGGAACAGGAAGTCGCAACCTTCAAAGAGCAGGGATACCTTCGCATCCCTTCGGTCTATACTCCCGAGGAGGTCGGCGCCATGAGCCACGACCTCGACCAGCTCATCGAGACCTGGGCCACCACCAACGTCGGTTGGACGGGGCCCTGGCGCCAGGTCTACATGAGCCCGGACGTTGAGCAGCGCTCCATGCTCACGCACCTGCACGACCTGCACTTCTACTCTGAGGCCTGGTGCAAGGCCGTTACCAGCTCCCGCGTGGCGGCGGCCATGGCGGACCTACTGGGCCCGAACGTTGAGCTCCACCACACCACGCTGCACTGCAAGCCGCCCGAGACGGGTATGCCCTTCCCCATGCATCAGGACTCGCCCTTCTACCAGCATGAGGGGTTCGGGTACGTGGACGCCATCGTTCACTTAGATGACACCAACGATGAGAACGGGTGCCTCCGCTTCATGCCCGGCAGCCACAAGCAGGGCCACCTGACCCACATCACCCAGAACTGCTCGCCCCACCTGCCAACCGACCAGTACAGGCTGGCCGACACGGTGCCGTGCCCCGCCAGGGCCGGGGACGTCGTGGCCTTCAGCATCTACACCATCCACGGCTCCGACATCAACCGGACGGACCGCTGGCGCCGCCTCGTGCGGGTGGGCTACCGGGATCCCCTGTGCAAGCAGATCGCCGGCCAGTCGCTGGGCCGCGCGGGCTTGATGGTGCACGGCATTCGGCCGCCAGGCGCGTTGGCCGCCACCTGATCGGCGGGGGCAGGCGGCACTGGGCCCACACCGCGTGGCGCGCCCTATGCCCCCGAACGCCCATCACCGACTAGCCCTACAGACAACCTCGCTTACCCGCTCCTACAGGAGAAGATCCTCAGGCTCTCACGACGAATGGGAGCCTGAGGGTCGCTGTTAATCTGCTGTCCCTCTGGCTTCTCCCTGTCGCCCCTTGGCTGTGGGCAGCAAGGAGCGTAGTCTCGTCCCCAATCTGGGCTTCCGCGCCCCGTATCTGGCAGTGCCTTCTTCCCATCCCATGGACCGCTAGGAGCAACCGATTGAGCTCAGCCAACCTGAGGAACCGCGCGCCGCTTCAGCCGGGCGCCTTTGTGCCGCTGCCGCTGGGCGCCGTGAAGCCGCGCCGCTGGCTTCTGGACCAGTGCCGCCTCCAAGCCGATGGGTTCACCGGCCATCTGGAGGAGTACTGGCCCGACCTGGGCCCGGACAACATGTGGCTGGGCGGCGCCACGGAGGGTTGGGAGCGCGGACCCTACTACCTGGACGGTCTGGTTCCACTGGCGCACGTGCTTGACGATGAGCGTCTGAAGGCGATGGCTCAACGCTGGCTGGACTCCATCCTCGGCATGCAGGACGAGTCCGGATGGATCGGCCCCGTGAAGGCGCCGGACCGTCAGGAGTATGACCAGTGGCCCGTGGCCATCGTGCTGAAGGTGCTGACTCAGCACTTCGAGGCGACAGAGGACCCACGGGTGATCCCAGCCATGCTTGGGTTCTGCCGGTACCTGCGCGACACCCTGCCGGGGCGCCCGCTCTTTTAGTGGGGCAGGTTCCGCTGGGCGGACCTCGTGCTCAGTATCCACTGGCTCTACAACCAGACCGGCGAGGAGTGGCTGCTGGAGGTCGCCAGGACCGCCGCGGAACAGGGCTACGACTGGCGGACCCACTTCGCGGAGTTCCGTTACCGAGACAGGACCAAGCGCGAGGCGTGCAAGCTGGAGACGCACGTCGTCAACAGCGCCATGGCCGTGAAGACGGGCGGAGTGTGGTACCGGCAGTCGGCTAACCCCAAAGACCGCGAGAGTGTATACCAGACGCTGGACGCCCTGGACAGGTACCACGGGCAGGTGACGGGCGTCTTCACTGGTGACGAGCACTACGCCGGTCTGGAGCCCACGCAGGGCACGGAGCTCTGCGCGGTAGTGGAGTTCATGTACTCCCTGGAGGAACTGCTGCCGGTTCTGGGCGACCCGCTGCTTGCCGACCGCTTGGAGCGCATCGCCTTCAACGCACTACCCGCCGCCTTCACCCCAGATATGTGGGCGCACCAGTACGACCAGCAGGCGAACCAGGTCCTCTGCACCGTGGCACCACGGGCGTGGACGCTCAACGACGACACCTCCAACACCTTCGGACTGGAGCCCAACTACGGGTGCTGCACCGCCAACCTACACCAGGGGTGGCCCAAGCTGGTCCGCAGCCTGTGGATGGCGACGCCTGAGGGCGGACTGGCGGCCCTTGCCTACGCCCCGTGCGAAGTGTCTACCACGGTGGGTGACGGCGTGCCTGTCACGGTCACTGAGCACACCGACTACCCGTTCAGAGACTGCATTCTGCTCACCATCGCGCCAGAGCGGGAGGTCCAGTTCCCCCTCATGCTCCGCGTTCCGCGGTGGGCAGAGGGAGCCACGGTCCAGGTCGGCGAGGGGGCGCCAATCGCGGTGGACCCTGGGAGCTTCTACACCATCGATGCCGTGTGGAAGCCGGGGGATACGGTGCTGCTCTCCTTCCCGATGCACGTTCGCCCAGAGCCGAGGCTGCACGGCTCTGTCTCGCTGTTGAGGGGGCCGCTGGTCTTCTCCCTGCGGATAGGGGAGGAGTTCCGCCTGCTGAAGGGCACGCCTCCGCGTGCTGATTGGGAAGTGCTCCCCACGACCCCCTGGAACTACGGCCTGGTCCTGGAGCGCCAGACGGACGACCTGGGGCTGAGGGTCGAGGAGGCTGGAGTGAGTGAGCTGCCTTTCGACCCCGCCGCTCCGCCGGTGGTGCTGAAGGCTCGCGCGAGGCGCATCCCCGACTGGGGCATGGACCGGAACAGCGCCGCTCCCGTTCCAGAGGGTCCGGTGAGCAGCCGAGAGCCCCTGGAGGAGGTGGAGCTGATCCCTTACGGAAGCGCTCACCTGCGGATCACGGAGTTCCCGGAGGTGGTAGGTTAGGCCGATCCTTGGAGTGGGAACTGATCACCGAAGTCTGTAAGGGCCATCGCGGACCCGGAGCGATGGCCCTCCCTATTGGCTGGGAATCCGCGGTCAATGGCTGCTTCTCGCCTGGCGGTTCGGCGCTCCGACTGGCTCGCGAACGCTGTGCGGAAGTAGGATTGCCGTGCTGGTGCCCAGGCAGGACCGACGGCGTAGGGGCGGAACAATGACGCGAAAGCTATACTAACCACGTGGGGCTACGATGCGGATTGCATTGTTGCGGTGACCGGGTAACCTCTGGAAGCATCTTGGGCCGGTGCCGCTCATCTTGAGATACAGGAGGATGCAGATGCCAAGGACAGCGGCACAGACGCGCCGGCCAAGCGAAGCAGACCTAACAGACTCGCAGAGAGAGATCTACAGTGCTCTGCCGGAGAAGC
>DASXUI010000233.1:0-1761 GCA_036504955.1 Armatimonadota bacterium | reverse complement strand
CCCTCCATCCGGGCCTCGAGGAGGAGCCGTTACGACCGGTTGAGGCGGCGTGGCGCGAGCTGGTGGGCGTGCGGATGCTCGAGATTGGCTTTCTTCACCGCCAGAGCCTACCGGAGGGGTTGGCCGGGGACGTTCAGATGGCCGTGCAGCACGCGGCCGACGCCGTACAGCGCCGTGACCCCGGGATCCTCTCCTGCGGACCCGCCATCACCGGGACTTACCTCACGCTCATCGGAGGCGAGCTTCGCCGCTCCCTGCCGCTCTTCGCTTACGGGATGCTCAGGCTGAAGCGTGTTCACGACCTCTGCCTGTCGGGCGGAGGGTTCCGCGAGTACAACAGCCCCACCCACCTTCTGCTGGCGCTCCGGGAGCTGGAACGGCTTCGCAGTCACACCCGGCATGAGGAGGCGCGCTGGCTCGCCGACGACCTCTACCGCTGGGTGTGGGAGGTGGTGGCGAGTCACTACCACGCTCCCTCCGGGCAGTGGGCCGGGCCGCACCGTGACGCTAGCGGGCCGCTGCTGCCGCCCGCGACCCGCGCCTTCCTGCTCCAGGCTGCTGGGCTTCCAAGCCCGCGGTCGCTCCACCCCTTCTCCCTAGAAGAGCACCGGCTTCCGCTGCTCTGTCCGGAAGACCTGCGTCCCGCCTTCGCCGGCTGCGAGGAGAAGCGTACCCAGCGCGAGAGCAGCTTCGCCGATCTCTCCGTCGGCATCACCACTCATCTTGCGCCCGCCTATACCCTGGGCAGCGCCAGCCAGGAGGAGATGGTCTCAGGACGGCAGCCCGTCGTGGCGTACTGGGGATCGCCGGATTCGCCCAGCTACCTGCGGACCCTAGTCCTGTCTGACGGCCACGAACTAGCTTGGGCGAGACTCTCGACGGTTCAGCAGGAGGGGCGCCTCTTGGGTGTGGTGACGCTCGACTGGCAGCAAGTGCCGGCCAACGGCGTGCTGAGCACCAGCGATCTGAGGTTCCGGATCGAGCTGGGCGGCGCGGCGGGGCAGGAGTGCCCTGAACTCCCCCGTTCCCTCTGGTCCTCCGCGCGCTTGGACCTGGATGGTCTGCGCCTGACGCTCCAGGTGGCTCACGCGGAGTTGGGAGAGACCCAGGGCCGCTGGGAGACTGGCCTCGAGCGCGGAATCGCCTACCTGGACGTGACCCTCTACCACGGCCCACAGCGCGAGGTCACCTCGGAGGATGCCGATCCGGCGCTGCTCGGCTTCGCCCTCGGCTTGGCCGCCGAAGACGAGGGCATCGACCCCATCACCGTACGAACACAGGGCAGTCTTCTCGAACTTGAGTGGCGCGGCCTGCGCCTGAGGGCTCCCCGTCGCGTGCCCGCCCCCAGCTCCACCGGCGAGGCTGCGTGGGAGGAACGAGCCGCTGGGTGAGGCTTGTGGGGGTGAAGGGGTGAAGAGGTGAAGGGGTGAAGAGGTGACAAGGCCTCGGTGGGAGGTAGGCGGGTAGCTGAGATCAGGTGGATACACCGGGCGGCGCCGGAGATGTTATCTCGGGCTGACGTAGAGGCGCCCCTCCGGGGCTTCACGCGGTCTGCGAAGCCCCAGAGTTGCGTATCTACAGCCCGCCTCAGCCCCGGAGGGACGCCTCTACGTCAGCCGTGGGTAACACCCCATAGGCGTTAACATAAGCAGGTTTGAGCTCAAGAAGGAGCAAACAGCGACCGGCTGTAGTGGGTCCGAGCCATGAGCGACCGTCGAAGCTGAGCGCGGACCGACCGTACTATCGCCTTCTCCAGATCAC
>DASXUI010000232.1:0-4427 GCA_036504955.1 Armatimonadota bacterium | reverse complement strand
CAACCCCAAAGGTGTTCGGCTGAGGACCCTCCCCTAAGTCCCTTCAGCCCCCTCAGCCCCTTGCCCCTCTTGGTGTCTTGGTGTCCTGGTGGTGACGTTCCCCTGCTACCGCCCCCCCGCCAGCACCTTCAGGGCATCGGGGATGGTGATGGTGCCGGCATAGAGGGCCTTGCCGGTGATCACTCCCTCGATGCCGAGGGGCTCCAGGGGCTTCAGCGCCTCTAGGTCGGCCAGGGTAGAGACGCCTCCGGAGGCGATGACGGGGATCGCCACCGATTGCGCCATCTCCCGAAGGGCCTCCACGTTCACGCCTTCCAGCATCCCGTCGCGGCCAATGTCTGTGAAGATGATACGCCGCGCGCCGGCGTCTTGCATCCTCTTCGCGACGTCCACGGCGGAGAGGGGGGTCGTCTCAACCCAGCCGTGCGTCGCCACCTGGCCACCGCGCGCGTCCAGCCCAAGGATGACGGCGTCCCCGAACTCTTGGAACGCCTGCTGGGCAAGCGCCGGATCGGTGATGGCGATGGTGCCCAGCACCGCGCGTTGGGCGCCCGCGTCCAGCACGCTTCGGATCGCCTCTAGCGTACGGAGACCTCCGCCGGTCTGCACGGGCGCCCTCACTGCCGAGGCGATGGCGCGCATAACCTCCGTTTGAACTGGGTGGCCTTCCTTCGCGCCCTCCAGATCCACCACGTGGATCCGCGTGGCCCCCTGCTCCTGGAAGCGGAGGGCCATCGCGACGGGGTCATCGCCGTAGACAGTCTCGGCGTCGAAGCGGCCCTGCAGCAGGCGCACACACTTGCCGCCGCGAAGGTCGATGGCCGGAATCAACTCGATCATTGGGCGACTAGTCCTCCGCGGACTCCATCAGCGCGAGCTCTTCCAGCGCCTCGAAGTAGGCCATCTGCTTGAACTCCCGGTACCGGGCGGCTATCTCCGGCCGGGTGAGGCGCTTCATCCGCTCTAGGCTGAAGTCTTCCACGTTGAAGGACGCCATCACGCTGCCGTAGACGACCGCCTTGCGGAGGTTGGCCTCGCTAGTATCGTCCGTGCGAGCCAAGTAGCCCACGAAGCCGCCCTCGAAGGTGTCGCCCGCGCCGGTGGGGTCCTTAACCTCCTCTAGCGGGTAGGAGGGCGCTGAGAAGTGGTCGCCCTTGGTGAAGAGCACAGCGCCGTGCTCGCCCTTCTTGATCACCACCACGGACGGACCGATGCGGTGGAGCTCCTTGGCGGCCTTCACCAGGCTGAAGGTGTCGCAGAGCTGTCGCGCCTCCGCGTCATTCAGGAAGGCCACGTCCACGCGCTCCAGAACCTTCAGGAGCTCCTGCTTCTTGCCGGAGATCCAGAAGTTCATGGTGTCGCAGAAGGTGAGGGTCGGGCTCTTGACCTGATCCAGCACCTCGAGCTGCAAGGTGGGGTCGATGTTCGCCAGGAACACGTACTCCGCGTCACGGTAGGCATCCGGAATGGTGGGCCGGAAGCTCTCGAAGACGCCAAGTTGGGTGTCCAGGGAATGCGCCTGGTTGAGGTCGTAGTCGTAGAAGCCCTTCCACCGGAAGGTGGGACCGGCAACCCGCTGCAGGCCCTGGAGGTCGATGCCCCGGGCGGCGAGCATGTCCACGTGCTCCTGCGGGAAGTCCTCCCCCACCACGCCGACGAGCTGCACGGGAGCGAAGAAGCTGGCCGACACGGAGCCATAGACAGCGGCCCCGCCCAGCACGTCGTTCACCTCGCCCAGTGGCGTCTTCACGTTATCAAAGGCAACAGACCCAACCACCAGCACCCGTGGGCGCCTATCTGAGACAGACATTCACACTCCTCATCGGCATAGAGGCCCGACCACAGAAACACAGAGGGCACAGAGGAACACAGAGGCGAACTAAGACTCGGCTCTCTCGATACCTTGGTGGTGACGTTCCCTTGCCAAAGCCCTGCCCTTCTCTGTGCCCCTCTGTGTTCTCTGTGTCTCTGTGGTGGGGCAGTTCGCTGCGGTGGGGCAGTTCGCTAGCGGCGGCTTCTGAGAACCAGCCAGAGGAACTGGGGGAGCAGCATCACCTTGCTCAGCTTCTTGGGGTTGGAGCAGAGGCGGTAGAGCCACTCCAGGTTCAGGCGCTGGAATAGCTTGGGGGCGCGCTTCACCCGGCCGGAGAAGCAGTCCAGGGAGCCGCCGACTCCTACGCAGATGGGGACGCCCATCTCCTCCAGGTGCCGGGCGATGAACTTCTCCTGCTTGGGGATCCCCAGAGCTACCATCAGGAAGTCAGGCCGCGCGGCGCGGATCTCCGCGACGATTTGCGCCTCCTCCTCCGGCTTGAAGAAGCCGTGCCGCGTACCGGCGACCCGCAGGCCGGGGAAGCGCGCCTCGAGGCGGATCGCCGCCTCCTGCGCGACGCCGACCGCGGCGCCGAAGAAGTAGGCGGTTCGGCCCGTCTCCGCGCCATAGCGGCAGAGCCACTCCGCCAGCTCCACGCCAGGGCATCGGCCGGGCAGAGGGTTCCCGAGCATCTTGGAGGCCAGCACAACGCCGAAGCTGTCCGGGATCACCAGAGACGCGGTGTTGACGATACCGCGAAACTCCACGTCTTCCTGAGCGATGACCAGGGCGGAGCTGTCGGCGGTCACCACCAGGTGGCTGCCGCCGGCCTCCAGCAGGCCCATCACGGCCTCCTGGACCTCCGGCGCCGAGAGCCGGTGCACCCGGCACCCCAGGATCTCCATCGTGGGGATCCGCGCCATCTCAGTCTCCGATGCCGGCGGCAATGTGGTGGTCTCCAGAAGGATCTCACCACAGAGACACAGAGTCACAGAGGAACACAGAGAAGACCAACACCAGCATCCGTGCTGCTCTGGTGGTTGCCTCTCCCTGTGCCCCTCTGTGTCTCTGTGCCTCTGTGGTGGGGCAGTTGGCTAGGTGCCGGATTCCCAGGAGGCTAGGTACTTAACCTGCTCGGGGGTTAGCACGTCGATGTCCACGCCCATACTCTTGAGCTTCAGCATGGAGATGCTTTCATCGATGGCGCGCGGCACGGGGATGACCTCGTTCTTCAGCTCCTTGGCGTGCGTGAGCATGAACTCCGCGCACAGCGCCTGGTTGGCGAAGCTCATATCCATGACCGCGGCGGGATGGCCCTCGGCGGCCGCCAGGTTGATCAGGCGGCCATCGCCCAGCAGGTTGATGTGCCGCCCGCTCTTCAGCGTGAACTCCTCCACGAACTCACGCACGTAGCGTCGGCTGGTGGAGAGGGCCTCGAGGTCCGGGATCGTGATCTCGTTGTTGAAGTGGCCGGAGTTCGAGACGATGGCGCCGTCCTTCATCTTCTCGAAGTGCTCGCGGCGCAGCACGCTAGTGTTGCCGGTCAGGGTGCAGAAGTGGTCGCCCAGAGGAGCGGCCTCTTCCATGGTCATCACCTGGAAGCCGTCCATCACGGCCTCGAGGGCCTTGAGCGGGTCGATCTCGGTGACGATCACCTGAGCTCCCAGCCCGCGAGCCCGGGAGGCGACACCACGCCCGCACCAGCCGTAGCCGGCGACGACGAAGGTGCTGCCCGCAAGCAGGCGGTTGGTCGCTCGGATAATGCCATCGATGGTGCTCTGGCCGGTGCCGTAGCGGTTGTCAAACATGTGCTTCGTGTCGGCATCGTTCACCGCCACGATGGGGTACTTCAGCACGCCGTCCTTCTGCATCGCGCGAAGGCGGATGACGCCGGTGGTGGTCTCCTCCGTGCCGCCGATGATGCCGTCCAGCAGGTCGGTGCGGGTGGAGTGGATGATGCCCACGGTGTCGGCGCCGTCATCCATGGTCAGGTTCGGGCGGACCTTCAGGCAGGACTCGATGTGCTTGTAGTAGGTGTCGTTGTCCTCACCCTTGATGGCGAAGGTGGGGATGCCGTACTCCTTCACCAGGGACGCGGCGACATCGTCCTGGGTGGAGAGGGGGTTAGAGGCGCACAGGGCAACCTCGGCGCCGCCCTCCTTGAGGGTGATGGCAAGGTTGGCGGTCTCGCTGGTCACGTGAAGGCAGGCGGCGAGTCGGGCACCCTTGAGCGGCTTCTCCTTAGCGAAGCGCTCGCGGATGAGCTTGAGGACGGGCATCTCGGCGCCCGCCCACTCGATGCGGAGGGTGCCCTTGGATGCAAGCCCAAGGTCTTTGACGTCGTAGTCCAAGAAGAGTCTCCTTGTAACCGGACGGGTTCGGGCTCCCGGGGCGCGCGGCCACTACACGCGAGCCAGACGCAGGAAGGCCCAGACGAAGAAACGGGAGCTCAGCGGGGAAAGGTCCACCGGCGCGGAGCCTCCTGGCCCTGCTCTTCGTGCGAAGCAGCCCGGCTAGCGTTCCGGCGAGGAGGCCGGAACCCCTACAGGGTGGAGGCGGTGGCGGCGCACGGTGCTGCCGCGGCCACACACAGCTATTATAGGGAGCCTCCCCA
>DASXUI010000231.1:0-6892 GCA_036504955.1 Armatimonadota bacterium | reverse complement strand
ATGGCGGAGACGGAACTCAGCATCCTTGCCCGTCAGTGCCTGGACCGACGCCTTCCCTCCGCCGCTCTGCTGGAGCAGGAGGTCGACGCCTGGCAGCAAGAGCGCAACCAAGCCAAGGCCCGGATCGAGTGGCGCTTCACCACCGCCGATGCTCGCATCAAGCTGAAGCATCTCTATCCAGCAATACTACTGTGACGCACCACTAGGTCGCCAAGTGACACTACCGCAACGCCATCCGCCCGCCAGCCCTGTACCAGGCGTCCTGGACGTGGAAGACAGTTCTTCACGTCCATCCTGTCTAGAATGCCCTCTGGGGGGACCGTCCACGGCTCGGCTGCAGGCCGACCCGTCATGAAGGAGTGGAAGAGATCACGCACCGCAGCTATCTCTGCTAGTGCCTCCTCCCGATTCTGTCTGTCCACCGGCAGTACCCGAGCGCGAGCCGGGTCATCTACACCCACTTTCGTGCAGTAGTACATGAACACCGGGGTCTGCCGTTCCTCTGGTTGGTTCCTCTTAACTAAGTACAGCAGCGATGTCTTCACTCGGGCCTTGGACCTCTGAAATGCGTCGCCTGGTAGAGATATAACGGCCCTTACTACGAAGCGGGATCGGATGAAATCCCTGACCTGCTGGTATGCTCTACCCCCAAGGATGCTGTCATCGATGACTGTGATGAACCGGCCGCCCGGACGTAGCAAGTCGCAATACCTCTCCAGGAAGAGGACGCTGGACTTGACGCTGGTTCTTGGCACCCGTCGACCGCCACGTTGGTCAAAGGAAAGATCGTAGTCGCCGAGGATGTCGGAGTCCCTCTGGTATCGGCGCTGATACTCCTTTGCAAAGGGTGGATTAGTTACCGCGACATCAAACCCATGCCCTTCTCGGATCAGCCGCTTAAGCTCGGCCTTGCCGCTCGCGACCTCAGGACCATCGGTGTCGAGTTCACGGAACTGCTTATCAAGCGCATCGGCCTGGTATACGGAGCTGCTGCCGTCGCCGTGGAGGTACATGTTCATTCGCGCTATCTGGGCGACCGGAGGTTCCCGGCCTATATCGACGCCATAGATGCGGTGCTTGGCGACTGTAGATCTCAGATCGGTGCGCTCCCTGTCCGTCAGGCTGTTGTTCCTCGCGATCTGACCCCACATGTGCGATAGGGCATCGATTAGGAATCCTCCAGTGCCGCAGCATGCATCGATGACGGACTCAGCGCCTTCGCGCCCTGCCTGAGGATCGACACGACTTACAGCCAGGGAAACAACACTGCGAGGGGTGAAGAACTGCCCTAGGTCCTTGCCCCGCATCGTGGCATTCAAGAACGTCTCAAACAGTCGCCCGTTGAGATCCTCGTCTATGCCATACAGATCAGTGTGTTGTAGTTTCTCAACGACCCCTTTGATGGTTTCCGCCGAAAGGCCAATGCGGTCTCGCACTTGGAAGATGCGCTTGCGTCGCCCAGCCTGAATGTCGTCTTCAAGGGTTCGCAGCAGCGTCTGAAACTGCAGGGCATCCAGTGGGTTGGGGTGATCGGCCTCGCGCTCCCTAATCCAGTCTAGGCGGAAGCGGACATGGTCAGGCCGTACCATCATCTCGCCGTCCGCCCCGCGGCCAGCGACGTGATTGTGAGCGTGCTTATCGGACAGGAGCTTCAGGAATATGATCTTAACGAACTCCATGAAGGCGGCGGACTGGCTGAGGGAGTCCTTCCGATAGATGAACTGGTGACACCAGGCAAAGTCGGCATTAACTTCATCGATGGACTTCCTATAGAGGACGAAGTCGCGCTCGTCAGTGCGCGTCCCAACAGCGCCTGCGGCGACCTGCGCGGGCGCAAGTAGCTGCCTAAGTCTTCGGTAGTTGGGGTTGCCGTCAACGAGATCACCGAACGAGAGAGCAAGCAGTACTTCGCCAGAATCCCAGGGGTATAGTTGTGTGGTGATTCCGTTCGTCAGCATGTAGAATGCGACGGGGTTACCATCAACAAATGCTCTGTTGAGGTTGAGGCAGTACGAAGCGCACTGCCCGGTGTAGGCATCAAGGGCCTCCTGTGGTGCCTTCGCGTCGATGACCCACCGGACCACACCCCCAACCTGAATGGCGTAGTCTGGCTTGTAGTTCATCCGCTGGCGGCCCATGTTGATCGCCAGCCGGCGCAGACTCGTTTTGGGCCTTATCTGGTCATCCGTGTAGCCAAGGTCGACCAGCAGCCTCGAGACGAAGAAGTCTTCCACTGACGCCTCGTTGGTGAGATCGGCTAGCCTGCAGAACTTGTTCGACGTGGGCGTTCCGGGTGCGGGCATGGTACCTCCTCTCGACACAGCAGCAACCCCACATGGGCCTTTCGCCGCCACCACAACGTCCTCCCTCAGGCGGGATGTCTGGGTGGCCGGAGCAGGCCCCGGTGCCTCGTAGGGAGACCGACCAAGATGGCGCCAGGACGGTCGGCCCGCAGGGGCTTAGTGGGGCTCCAGCCTGTGCGAGCTATCACGCATCGCGTCTGCGGCGCTGGGCTTGAGGCCCGACGCAGGTATGCGGTGGCGACCTGGTCGGCATTCCCGTGGGCAAAGGAGGCAACTGGCGGTTGGGGGTTTGTAGCCACTGCGGTGGGTGGTGCCTGGGACTCCCCACCAACCGGCTAGGCCATCTGGGCGATAGATGCCCTTGATCCATGACTGCTCCGCCTATCGCGGTCGCAGGGGGTGCGCCTGATCCCCTACCACTTCTGTCGGGGCGCTTGTACCAGCGGGCTTCCTGGCCTGTCCGCAGAGAGACCTGGCCCAGAAGCTCTGAGGTGTCGATGCCAGCATACTGCCAGAGCGACGACCGTGAAAGGCCTATAGTGGGAGTGCTCTGTCGCCACGGTCAGCCCTCGGCGCGTCCCGCCAGATCGGAGCCGCGTAACCTGTCGCGTGGCGACCCGGTGCCAACTGGCACACGACCCATTGATGGGGCCTCAGATGGCCAGCTACGGCATCCCTGCCTGGCCACTCGGCTCAGGGTCCGCCGCAAGCTCGCCGGCATGTCTGTCAGCAGACCTTGGTAGTGGCCCTGGGCCTCCCATGGTCCTATGCCAAGCGTAGCTGGACGTCGCTCTCTTCTTCCCCTCGATCACCGTCAGCACGACCCGAGCGGCCTCCTTCTTGCGCGTTACCTTGGTAGAGCCCAGGACCACCCGCTACCCGGTGCCTGTGGAGGGAGCAGAGAGGCAGCAGCGCTGTGCGGCCGTGCGCCCGGTGAGTCGTCGGCTGGCACGGCATGTTCGCAGCACTGACCTGTGGTCACTCCGAGCCGGGTAGGGTGAAGTCCGGCGCCCGTGTGGCCGATGGGCGGTCCAAGACTCACTCAGAGGGCGGGCTGTACGTAGGGCCCCAAGAGGGGGGGCCCGATGCCCAGCGCTCAGCCGACTGAGCGTGCGCGACGCGCCTGCGGACCGCTTGAGTGGGCCCGGCCGTGGCGTTGCCGAAGACGCCTCACCTTACACCGGGAAGCCGAGCAGACCCTCGTTCAACACATAGCAGTCGGCGATGGCGTCCTCAGGCGTGATCGCGCCTCGGTGTAGGGTCACGTCATAGGTGAACTCATAGAACCCGCCTAGGTCGACCTTGAAGTTGGTCTCCCAGAAGTTGTTCATGACCCAGGAGTAGAGGCAGGCCCGGTTGAGCTCCACGTTGTCGCCGGAGCACAGCTCGATGGGATGGTGGTGGAGCGGGGCGAGAGTGATCAGCGGCGTGTCTCTCACCGCGATGGACAGGCTCTTTCCAGGTGACACATAGGCCAGTCCTTGCTGGATGAGGTAGAAGTCCATGCAGGTGCCGGGGATCTGATCGATGCCCGGGCGAACAACGCAGCCCGTCTTTTCGATGAAGAGCTCCTGCTGGTCACCGACGCTGAATGGCATTGCGACGTAGAGGTTCTCAGGCTCCCAGTAGCTCTCCTTGTGCAGGATGACGGTCGCCTGAACACGCGGAGACTGCTTGTAGGCCTTCAAGAGGACGGCATACATGCGAGTGCCTTCCAGCGAGTAGTGGAGCTTGACGAGGTCGAACACCGGGCCGCTCCGCTCGACCGTTATGTTGGTGAGCTGCGAGTGGAAGTGCTGCGTGGCCATCGAGCAGCGGTTCCGCCCCATCGCCGTGCGGGTCGGGGTCGCGCCCAGGGATAGAGGCGTGCGCTGGTAGATCGCGCCGAAGGGGCGTGACCGCGGCCGGATCAGCTCGCCGCCATCCTGCCTGTCTCGCCACGAGACGATGCCGTTCTCATCGAACTCAAGGTCAAAGAACTCGTTGTGTATCCCGTGTACGGACACGCTGGGGTTGCTCAGGGCGAAGTCAGCCACGCCTTCCGCGCCCAGGATGACGCCGCTGGCGGTGGTGCGAGCGGGGACCCGGCCGGTCCTCCTCAGCAGTAGTTGGCGCTCCTCGCCCGGCTCAAGCGCGATCGCGACCTCTATCTCACGGGCCCGGCTGATCACGGTGGACTGGCTCGGAAGCACCTTTTCTGTGGCGGCATCCACGATCTCCGCGAAGTCGTCGAAGGGTACTCCTTCGGGAACCGGCGTCTCCTCGACCATCTCCCAGTGCTCCAGATTGAGCTTAACCGTGCCGTTCACAGGGCGATCGTGAGGGTTCACAACGGTGTAGAGCTTGTCGCGGTCGGGGCGAATGGTGGTTTCGCCCTTGGCCGCCAGGATGGCATCCAGGTTCCGGGACGCCGCGACGTTGGCGTCCACCGCGTAGTTCGTCTTCCGAAGATCAAGGTCGTTGACGAGGGTTGCCCAGGGCTCGGATACTGAGGAGGAGTACCCCCAGGTGTGCTCCGTGTACAGCATGATCGCGTCTTCGGCTTCGGCCATCCTCCGGGGCGAGCCCAACGTCCCCTGCGGGTCGAGCTTCTGGCACAGGTCGTACTTGCGCTGCGCGTCGCGCACCTGCTTGACGGCGGCGGGAGTGGAGCCGACGCCGTCTGCCCACCAGTCGGTGAAGTCGCCGCGGTAGACCGGCGCATCCTCACAGCTGGGCCGCATCTCGGCGAAGAAGGCGTCCAGGCTGCTCATCTTCAGGTGTACCGAATCCCCGTGGTTGGCGTTCCATTCCTGCAGGACGTCCATGATCTTGCCGTTCGGGCAGCCGTTGTCGCTGCTGATACCGGAGACCATGATCGGCAGTAGGTCATAGGGATACCCTTCGGCCTCCAGGTTCTCCAGGTAGCGCGTCAGGCGCGTCTCCCTCACCTTCAGGGGGTCTTTCAGCACCAGGCCCGACAGCTCGTCTCGGGTGGTGTAGTTGATGCCCGCCCGAGGCGCCAGCAGCATCTCGTTCCCGATATGGTAGTGGTCGCAAACCCAGACGAACAGCTTCTCCCCGCTGGGCGCCTCCCACCAGAACGGACGCTGCTTCGCGTAGCCGGGGTACATGCCATGGTGTGGGTGAATGCAGGAGATCAGGTTCTGGATCCCCTGGCCCAGCAGTGCCTGCGCATAGCCCCAAGAATAGCCGTTGACGTCCGCCGACATGGCGCTGGTCACCGAGGCGTGCTTGCGGACCTCAGTCAGCCCGCGTCCGAGCTTGTTCTCCAGAACCCGCATGTCCACGAGCTCCGTCATGTTCAGGTAGTTGCCGGATAGGCCGATCTCGCCGCTGTGGACGTAGTGCCAGAAGTCGTTCGTCTCCTCTTCAGTGGCCTGTTCCAGGAACCGCTCAACTTGCCAGGTGTTCTCACAGGTCCAGGTGAAGCCCCTCCAGTTCGGATGCACGGCGGAATGAACGCCGTTCAGTATCCCAATCGCTTGCCGAATGAAGTCGACGTGGTAGCGCTCCAGCTTCTCTTGGCGTTCCGTGTATCCGATGTCGGTGTGGGAGTGGTGGATCACATGGATGGTCCATCTGCGCTTCATATGGGATTCCCCCGAGGGTCAGCGGGTCGGTTGGGCGTGATGTGGTGGGGTGTTGGGACCCCGGTCCAAAGCTGGGCTTCCCGCGCCAGCGTCGCGTTCTCCGGTCTCTGGAGGCGGGCTCCAGGAAGGGGTTACACCCCCCTGTCTGGGTGTCCTCTGAGCCAATCCCCTTGCGCGAGACAGCCCAGCCCTTCCGGTCGTGGTCATGGGGCGGCCTGGTCCGAGCAGCCAGGGCTCGGGCGGCTGCTCCCCCTCTACTCTTACTGAGGGCTGCTCGCTTCGGTGGCTGCCCCCTCGGATGTTACAATGGGGCATGGGTAGCTTCCGCGAGGCACGCTGGATGGTCGCGCCAGGTGTCCGGAGCACACGACCCCGCGCCGAGGCATCTTTCCAGTGGTTCCGCGACTGAATCGCGATGGCGCAGACGCGTGGCCCATGCTTGGCCCCCCCCAGGAATGGCCGGATCCAGCTAGGGTCGGGCCGTCTTGCGGGGCAGGCCTACGCACGGCATGCCAGTTGGGCTCTGTCTGGTAGGGTACTCAGGACCGGCCCTACTAGTGCTTCCCTCCGTAGTCGCACCTTCACCAGGTATTGGTTCCCTTGGTGTCTTGGTGGTTGGGCAGTTCCCTGCCACAGATCGGCTTCTGAAAGGTTGGTGCATGGCGAAGAGCTTTGCTGAGGTGCTGGAAGAGCGGGTGGTTGTCCTGGACGGCGCGATGGGGACCTCCGTACAAGCGCGTCATCTGAACGCGGACGACTTCGGCGGGACGGCCCTCGAGGGATGCAACGAGTACCTCGTCATCAGCCGCCCGGACGTGGTAGCGGACATCCACGCGGCCTTCCTGAAGGCCGGGTGTGACGGCATCGAGACCAACACTTTCGGTGCCGGACGCGTGGTGTTGGCCGAGTACGGTCTTGCCGACCGCGCCTACGAGGTCAACCGCCGCGCGGCCGAGATCGCCCTCCAGGTTGCCCGCGACTTCAGCACCCCGGACC
>DASXUI010000230.1:0-21725 GCA_036504955.1 Armatimonadota bacterium | reverse complement strand
GGGCTGCCTTCCCCTGTCGGTTGCAGGCGCACGGTCTGGCCTCGGAAGGCCTTGCCGACCCGCCAGCTCTGGTTGCGGTAGGAGAGCTTGCCCGCGCTGTCGACCTGCCGCAGACAGGACCCCGGCGGATAGGTGACTGGGGGCAGCACCTCGGGATAGGCTCGGGGGCTAGGGCGGTAGCACTGTCCCGGAGGCCTCAGCCCCAGCGCCTCGTGAGGACGCTCCTGGTTGTAGCTGTCACGCCAGAGGTCGAAGGCGCGCTGACCGTAGGGAAGGTCCACCGCCTCCAGGTGTTCCAGGAGCTCCTGCTGGAGGGTGCGGTGCAGCCGTTCGTCCTTGCCCTGGGTCTGGGGGTGGCGGGGTCGCCCGTGGGTCACGGGAATGCCCAGTCGGAGGAGCCAGGTCGTCAGCAAGCTGACTGGCCTCCAAGACGAACTGCTCCCGCTGGGGCATCAGGTCGTGCGCCTTCCAGGGCATCCGAGCCTCCTCTCGGGGGCTTCGCTGCCCTTACCAGACGTACACCCTGTCCCCGAACAAGGGCAAACCATGAGAGGGAGTAGGGGCGTGAGGGGCAGTTCGCCGGACACGCCCTCCCGCCGCCGTCCTGATGCCCCCACGGCTCCGTCGCCGCGGCCTTGGGCCCTCCCTTTGACGCTCCCCACCTCCCCTGATAGACTAGCAGCAACTACTCGCCTGTTCCCATCCCCCTGACCCCAACGCCCGGACTGGAGCCTACCATGAGACGCCTGGTCGTCCTCTCGACTGCTCTCCTACTGCTCTTCGGAGTTCCCTCGCGCTCCCAGGCCAGCACCGTCACGCTTCACTACGACCGGTTCGGCGTGCCCTCCGTGGAGGCCAAGACGCTGCCGGATGCCCTGTACGGCCTGGGCTACGCGATGGCGAAGGACCACGCGGTGGGGATGGCGCGCGCCTACCTTCGCGCCCAGGGCCGGCTGGCCGAGGTGGACGGGGCTGGCGCCGCACCCAGTGACTACGTCCTCCAGGCGTTCGGCCTTCCGGAGCTGGCCAAGCAGCAGGCCAGCCAACTGAAAGGCGAGACGGCCTCGGCCCTGACCTCCTTCTGCCGGGGCGCGAATCGGTCGCTAGCGGAGCAGAAGGGCCGTCTGCCTGCCTGGGTGGGACCCTTCACGCCAGCCGACGTGTTGGCCCACGCGCACGCCACGAACTCCGTCTTTCCCCTCATGGAGATCGGAGGAGCGTTGATGCCGCCCGGCTTCGGGTCCAACCAGTTCGCGGTCGCGGCCAAGCGCTCCGCCACGGGGCACGCCATCCTCTCCATCGACCCCCACCTCACCTGGGGCGAGCCCTTCGGGTGGTACGAGTTCGCGCTCTACACCCCCGGCGTGAACTTCCGAGGAATCACGGTTCCCGGCCTGCCGCTGCCCACCATGGGGCACACCGGCCAAGTAGCGTGGTCGATGACGAACAACGACCCGGTCCTCTGGTCGTCCTTCCTGCTGAAGCTGAACCCGGAGGACCCGGACCAGTACAGCTACCACGGCCAGTGGCGCAAGTTCAAGAGGCGAGTGATCCAACAGCACCTTCGGCTGGGTGGCCGCATGATGACCGTCCCCCTGGCGATCCGCACTACGGAGTGGGGCCCGGTTCTCGGCAGTCCCCCGCGGGCCATCAGCCTGGGGACCCTGGGAGACTGGGACCTCGGCCAGTTCCTGGCGATGCTGAGGGCCAAGAGCGGGGCCCAGTTCCGCCAGGCGCTCAAACCGCGCGCGCTCTCCATGTGGAACGTGGTGTACGCGGACACCTCGGGCAGCATTGGCTACCAGTACAACGCCCACTTGGCGCGACGGAACGACGGCTTCGCCTGGCGCTCCCCCGTTCCCGGCGACGACCCCCGCGCTCGCCTGGGGACCTTGCTCTCGCTCGACGAGCTGCCGCACGTGGAGAGCCCGGCGTCCGGGCTGCTGGTGAACTGCAACTCGGCGCCATGGCTGACGCCGGTCGGACCCGGCATCACCGACAAGGGCTGGCCTGGCTACGTCACCAGCTACGGGCACACCACGCGATACGACCGCCTCTCCAGCCTGCTCGGCGCCGACCGTCACGTCTCTCTGGCCGCCGCGCGACGCTACGCCACGGACAACCGCGTGCCCATGGGCGCGGAACTCGTGCGCCTGCTGGCCTCGGGAGCGCCCGAAGACGCCGATCTGTCCGAGCCTCTGAGGGTGCTGAGGGCCTGGGACGGGCGCTCATCGGTGGACTCGCCCGGCTGCGCGCTGGTCGCCTACTGGCTCCGACAGAGCGGGATGCCGAGACTGGCGTGGAAGGCTCCTCAGGGCTGGACCCCCGAGGAGACCCAGCAGGCCCGGGAGGCCCTGAAGGCCGCCGCGACGAGCCTGAAGGCCGATCACGGCCGCCTGGACGTACCCTGGGGGCAGGTACACGTGATCACCCGAGGCTCCGCCACCGTCCCCTCCACCGGCTTCGGAGAGGCCGGTCTTGCGGCGGTGGTCCCGAACAACGGACCCTTCACCCGGGGTCGGTATCAGTGTGAGTTCGGCAGCAGCTTCCGGATGGTGGTGGACCTGGACCCCAAGGGGATACGCTCTTGGAGCATCCTGCCCTACGGCAACTCCGGGCTCCCCACCAGCCCCCACTACACGGACCAGATGGCCCTCTTCGGCTGCGGCGAGTACAAGGACACTCGCTTCGGCCTCGCAGCCTCACGAAAGGCGGATGTCCAGCGTATCTCTCTGGACGCAGCAGCAAGCGCCGGGAGGTAAGAGGGCTCCCCAGGACCAAAGGGGTCACAGAGGTTGGTGCCGCGAACTGCCCCACCATGGAGAAGAGACTGAGGGTGTCGAGGTGAGGGCGGGACGTAGGGTCGGTAGGTCGTAAGGTCGTAGGGTCGTAGGGTCGTAGGGGAAGGGCCTCAGCGGGCGAGGGGTGGTGGATCCGGCGTTAGGTTGTGCCCGGTGGCGGTCCGCCCGGCGGTGAATCGCCGGGCTCCGAAGCTCAATCCCGCTGAACCGGGGTTCTGAACCCCCGTGGCGCCTTGGGGTCAGAACCCTCCTTTGAGGAGGATTGAGCCCCTGAGCCCGGCGATTCAGGGGCTGTAAGAGTACTCCTGCGCAGCAGGCAGACAAGCCCTGTATATGAACATCGCGAAGCGTGACTAGCCCATATATCGTGCTCGTCTGTCTGCTTCTGCTGAATACTCTTACAGCCCCTTCACCGCCGGGCGGAGGGCCTCCGGGCACAGCCTAACGCCGCAGCCACTGCCTCCCACCCTCCGGGGCCCTTCCCCTACGACCCCACGACCCTACGACCCAACGACCCTACGACCCAACAACCCTCCCTACCCAATCCTTCTCAACGCCACGGCGATGCCAGGCTTGCCTACCTCCGCGAGGCGCACCCCACGGCTTAGCCGGGTGATTCGGAACCTGCGACCGTTGACTCTCAGGATGCCACGGTGGTAGGTGCCGTCGTTCTTGTCCACGTCCGGCTTGCTGGAGTAGGCCTGCACCCGCTCGATATGGCCGTCGCGCCAGATGGTGAGCAGCGTGTTGCCCCGAACGTAGGGGTTGTATCCCTTGAAGGTCCCTACCATCCAGGCGGGCACCTTCGCGGTGCCGGGGTCCACCCGTTGGCCGTGGACAGCGCGCCGAAACAGGACCTGGTCCTCGTGGTTGTTCACGGCGACGCGGCGCAGACCTCGTCCCTCAGGGCTCAGCATGTAGGTATCGCCGTCCACGGTGATCTGCTGGCGGCCGATGAAGGAGCCTCGTTTGGTATCGTCGCCCCGCTGAACCGTGACGTCTCCGTTGGGGTAGACCCGCATCCTAAGGGTGTCCTTCTGCTTGGGGCTGTACCCCACGAAGTCACCCACGGCCCAGCGGGCGGGGAAGGGGCGAGCCCAGAGGTTGGATGCCACAAGCAGAAGAACGGCCACGCCTCCCCAGAAGGTGGTACGGCCCACAGGAAGCCTTTGGTTCACAGCACACACTCCTCAGTCGGCGGGGCGGCCCTTCGGACCGCCCCGAACAGCGGCCAGCCTCCGCTCCGCCCCAAGGCTCGGGGCCAGCGGCGCCGCTTCGCCGGCTGAGTCAGCGGCCGGCTTAACGCACCGGAGTCAGGCGGACTGACCGTAGGTTCATCAAAGCCACCTTACCCAGAACCGCCGGCCGCACCACCAGCGTCTGGCGGCCTTTCACCAACCTCAGAGTGCCGGCGTCCAGCGTCTTGAAGTCGGTCCAGGAGTCCGTCGCGGGGACGTCGCCCTGAACGGCGCGGCCGCTCCCGGCTGAGAGCTCGAAGCGCGCTCCCGTGGAAGCTGGATCACAGGCATAGGTGAGCGTTGCCTGGTACTGGCCGGCCTCCGGCGCCTCGACCTCCCAGGACGCGCTGTCCCCGGAGTTCACCCAGAAACCCAGAGCGTCCTTGTCCGACTCATACTGCAGGTTCGACCCATGCACCTCGGCATCGCCCGCCTTCAGAGTGCCGCCATCCGCGCCCAGCCGGGTCACCACGGCCTGGCTCTCCACCTGGGGAGCGCCCTCCAGCTTCAGCTCCACGACCGTTGCCAGTGCGTCCACCTTGCTGGGTCGCTTCAGCGTGAGGGTAGGCGCCGAGCCGGGGTTCTCGCTAAGGACGCGCCCCACACTAACCGTCTCACCGCTTCCCAGAACCTTGGCGGACAGGATGGGGGTCTTGAGTCCGGTGAGCTGGATTCCCGCCTCCGGCCACTGGAAGACCTGGAGGTAGAGCCGATCGCCCTTGACGGTGCAGCGCCCTTCGAAGCTCACCCGGCGGAAGGGGCTCTTCTCCGTCCCGTAGATGCTGGCCCCGTTGACCTTCATCCACTGGCCCACCTGCTGGAGGCGCTCCACGCTCTCCGTCGGGATGACACCCTCCGCGGTGGGGCCCACGTTCAGCAGGAAGTTGCCGCCCTTGCTGGCGATGTCGCACAGCTTGTGAACCAGGTCCTCGGTGGACTTCCAGCCATGGTCGTCCTTGTTGAAGCCCCAGTTGCCGTTGAGGGTCATACAGGTCTCCCATAGCCGGCCGCCCGTCATCGCGCCGGCAGGGATGGTCTGCTCAGGGGTGGAGAAGTCCTCCGGGAGGTTGATGCGGTCGTTGATGAGGACCTTCGGCTGGATGGAGCGGATGAGGTCAACCACCTCCTGGGAGTGGTTCTTCGCGGCATCGCCCTCCCAGCCACCGTCGAACCAGATCACGCCGATGTCGCCGTAGTTGGTCAGGATCTCTCGAAGCTGGCCCTGCATGTAATCCAGGTAGCGGCTGAAGTCGGCGCCCGAGGCGGGGCGAGTCTCGGCTTCCCAGGGTCTTCGGGGGAGGTAGTCCGGGTGGTGCCAGTCCATGACGGAGTAGTAGAAGCAGAGCCGGATGCCCTGGCGGCGGCACTCGGCGGCGAGATCCTTCATCGGGTCTCGGCCGTAAGGGGTGTCCTTCACGATGCTGTAGTCAGTCAGCTTCGTGTCAAACATGCAGAAGCCATCGTGGTGCTTGCTGGTGATGGTGATGTACTTCATGCCGGCGGCCTTAGCCAGGCTCACCCACTCCTTGGCATTGAACTTGACGGGGTTGAACTGCGGTGGATACTTCTCGTAGTCCTTCACCTGTACCTTGGCGTTGTTCATGTACCACTCGCCCTGGGCCGGAACGGCGTAGACGCCCCAGTGGATGAACATGCCGAAGCGCGCGTCTCGCCACCAGGCGCTTCGCTTGGCGAGGGTCGGATCATCCTGCAGCGTGGCGGCTCGACAGGAGCCGGCCACCGCGAGGAGGGCTAGGAGGGCGCACAGCAGGGCGCGAGCGGGCATATGCCCTCGTGGGCGTGGGATCATTGGGTGCCACCTTTCAACAGAGAGGGATTGCCCGTGCAGCTAGCTCAGGTCATCCACCGGAGACCAAGGGGGCCTCGCGCCAGCAAGGCGCGCGGAAGCCGGGCGCGGGTCCGCGAGGGCCGTGTCGCGGATTGGGCCACCTCTGTTGCATTCCGCCGAAGGCCGCCGCGTCCTCCTCCGCAGGGGCGTCCAGACACCCAGCCGGCCTACTCGGGCCCGGTTAGCCGGTGCCCAGAGACCATTCAGCCACCAGAAGTCGCGCGCTTGCGCGCGGTACACCAGGAGGCGCAAGGGGAGTACAGCTACAGGGACCAAGCGACGTGTGGGCGCCCAAAAAGGAGCCAGGCTCAGGTTCTCTTGGTGTCTTGGTGTATCGTGCGATCGCGCGCAACTCTTAGTGGTGAGGCAGGGCGCCGCCGCTGACCTAGGCGAAGCGGCAGCGTTTGCGGAGCGCCTGGCGAAGGCGGCGATGGTAGGCGGCCTCGGGGATCTCCGTGGCGCCGAACTGGCGCGTTACCGGCGTGACCATCTGGGTGTCGAGCAGCAGGTATCCCCGCTCCCGCAGGCGGCCCACCAAGGCCACCAGGGCAGCCTTGGAGGCGTTGGGGGCGAGGTGGAACATGGATTCGCCAAAGAAGGCCGCCTGGAGGGCCACGCCGTAGAGACCTCCGACGAGCTCACCTTCCACGCGAGCCTCCACGCTGTGGGCGTAGCCGAGCCGGTGTAGCTCCAGGTAGCTCTGTATGATGCCTTCCGAGATCCAGGTGTCCGCGCGCTGGCCGCAGTGCCGGACTACCGACTCGAACTCCTGGTTGAGGGTGATGGTGAAGGGATGCGAGCGAAGGCCGCGGGCAAGGCGGCGCGGCACGTGGAACTGCTCCAGGTCGATGATGCCTCGGGGGTCGGCGCTGTACCAGCGGATGGGACCTGAGGCGGAGTCCGCCATCGGGAACAGGCCCTGGGCGTAGCAGGCGAGCAGGTGGTCCGCGGGTATGGCGCACGTCTCCAGCATCATACTGCCAGCCAAGCTCCTTGGGGCCCACGGGGCTGCCGCCACCTCGGTACGCGCGGGCGCGAGTGCGCGCCGGATGGTCGAGGAGTGGGGGCAGCGTGGCGTGGCGCCAGAGAACCGGACTCCCGAGCCGGCAACGGCTCGGCCCTCGGTAACCGAGCGGCCCGTGGGGCTAGGCCGAGCGGGACAGCCTTCGGGCCACGCTCGGGTCGCGAGTCAGAACGTCTCTCCCTCCGTCCTCTTTCACCAAGATAACGGTGTGGGCCTGGCTCAGTTCCTGCACCAGGCGCCGAACCGCCTTCCCCTCCAGCGCTCCGGGGCGAAGCTCGTAGGCGAAGATGGCCAGGCCCTTCGCCAGTGGGTTCTGGTTGGCCGCAAGCAGGACACCACAGCGGTCGGGTCGGAGGGACGCCCCCAGGCTGGGACGCACATGCCATACACACTGGAAGGACCGGCAGGCGTCAGGGCGCGCGGCGTAGATGCCGCACCCGGCGGAACAGAGGTGTCGGCAGGCTTCGCCAGCCGGCTTGGTGAAGGGCGACTCACCCTCCCTGGCCTCGAACCCGAGGGTCACGCAGCAAGCCCTGCACTCACCACAAGAGGCCTGCTCACCTTCTCCCGAGTTCCTAGACCGTCTACCAGGCAATGGTTCCCTCCTCACAGCTCGCCGTGGGCATGCCCCGCGCACAGTTGTGCGAGGCCGCGCCAGCCATCGAGGTTCCCTGCTGGGAGTCATCGGGGGTGACGGGGCGCAAAGGGAACCAGTGGAGGGCGCCCCCTCCCGCCGAGCAGGCAGGTGGGGGGGCGCCGAGAGGTGCTGGGGTTACTCGCGCGGGAACTTGGGGATCAGCCCCGCCAGGCGCCGCAGCATGAGGGACACGTCCGTGATGTTGACCTTGCCGTTGTTGTCCACGTCCAGCAGGTCCTTCTTGGTGGAGTCCGGTACCGGCAGCCCGGCCACCATCTTCAGAGCCGTGATGGCATCCGCGATGGCGAACTTGCCGTCACCATTGGCGTCGCCCCAGACACCGGTCGGGGTGGTGTTCCCCGGCACTGGGCCCCAGATGGACTTGGTGTAGGAGGACGGGTTCGTCCACATGTCCGTGCGAGTGTTCCAGGAGATCTGGGTCTCGCGCGTGGTGCTGCCCTCGGTATCCGTGTCGTTCACCGCCAAAGCGATGGCGCCCTCGGTCCCCTCCTTCGGGGGAATCAGCGCGGCCTTCGCACCAGGCAGTCCCGACCAGGGGAAGCGAGCCTCAATGAGGTAGCCCGCCTTGACGGCCCCGCCCGGCTTCTTGGTCACGACCTTGACGTTGTTGCCGGGCTCCGGAATGTCGGGCGGCACCTTGTCGCCCGGGGTGGGCCGGAAGATCTTCCAGGAAACCTCGTCGTTCTGGTTCACGCCGATGGTCCACTGGAAGTTCCGGTCCTGCGCGTAGGAGCTGCGGTGGGCATCATAGGGGTCGAGCTGGATGTAAGTCTCGAACCCATCGCCCTGCCACATGCTGCCGTCGGTGGGGTCCTGCACGTGCTCGTTCACCCGCGCGTCGTCGTTTACGTCGGCCGCCAGGTAGATGTAGGTGTCATCCCACTTCCACTTGGCAACCACGCTGCAGTCATCGGGGCCCGTCCAGTTCTCCGGGCCGGTGGAAGCCTGGCGCTTCAGGCTCACGTCCATCGCCATCGCGCCGTCCCACTCCGGACCCGTGATGTTGCCGTCGATGGTGATGGGCGTCGCCGCCTTCGCGACGGTGTAGACAAAGGGCGAGACGAGCAAGGCCAGTGTGTTGATCTTGCCGGCCTGGACACTCACCGAGAGATCGCCCTGCGGGGTCACGGTGCCGACCCAGGAGTAGGAGTTGACCTGTACGGGGTAGGCTCCGGGTGCCACGCCTGTGATGAGGACCTTGCCCTCGGCATCGGTGAGCCGGTCGGTCTCGGTGCCGTCAGCGCTCTTGGTGGTCACCAGGACGTTCTTGACCGGAGTGCCGTCGGCCTTGGCCGCGGTGATCATGACCAACCCGCTGTCA
The DNA here is from genome assembly GCA_036504955.1 of Armatimonadota bacterium. Taxonomy (GTDB): domain Bacteria; phylum Armatimonadota; class DTGP01; order DTGP01; family DASXUI01; genus DASXUI01. The sequence goes on along the minus strand of DASXUI010000230.1, from coordinate 12,834 downwards.
GAGGGGCCGGCCTCCAGAACCGGGCCGGAGTCCGTGATCCCGGCGCCGCCCGTGCCGTTCCGACCCTTGATGGCGATCACGTTGTTGCCGGTGAAATCGACCAGGTCCGGCAGGATCACGTAGCTTCGCTTCTCGTTGTAGGTGGTGTTGGACCCGATCACCTTCCCGTTGAAGTAGGTGACGTCACTATCATCAACGTTGAAGCCGCTCAGGACCAGGTAGCGGTCCTTGGGCCAGTTGGCCGGGATCTTGATGCCGTCGAGGCGCAGCCAGTAGTCAGTATTCTCCCCCACCAGTGCAGGGTTGAGGTTGGACGGCACGTCGGCGTCCTGCCAGGTGTCATCGACCTTGAAGTCCTTAGCTGCCGGAGCCAGGTCGGAGCTGTCTCCGGCCATGTCCTTCAGCTTCCAGGTGTGGCCGCCCGCGGTACTGAGGTCGAGCGGCTCCTGTGCCAGGGCCGCCACGGGCAGCAGAGCCGCCGCCAGGACGGCGGAGCCCAGCCAAACCAACAGACGCGTTGCTGCAGGCATGATTCCCTCCCTTTCGCTCCCAGGAGTGCCTCCTGGTGAGCGCTCGTCGTACTGCAGCTGCAGGGCATCCGGAGGGTCGGAAGGACCCACGGAGTGCGCCTGGAGGAGCAGCTCCAATAGGCGCATCAAGCGCGCAAGCAAGAGCCGCTCCCTCCTCGCCTGGAGGCCAGCCGGCCTCTCACGGCGAGGACCGTCATCCCGTGCTGGCGGGAGACGCGCAAGCAGAAGAGTGAGACTTCGAGGTCATCATATGGCCCAAGCACGGTCAGCGCGCGCCGTACCGGTGCCTCCAAGCGGGGCTGCTCCCCTATCAAAACAGCCCTCGCGACAGGGACCCGGCCACTACGGATGAGCCCGACGGGCCGAAGCTCCGCCGGTGACGAAAGCGCTGATCCGAGGCCGGCAGGGCCGGCCATTAGGTACCTTTGGGGAGCGACCCGGAAGCCAAGTCGCCGCCAGGCAGCCCCCCTACTCTCTCTAGTGTGCTTCAGATACTCTACGGCCAACAGGTTTCCTGCTTGCCGCCGGCGCAGGGAAGCACGTAAAGCCTGCGCGCCATGCAGGGCGGACAGCTCATAGCCCGTGGGCGAAGGGGGGAGCCGGGTCACCCTACGGAGGCCTCCGCCCGGAGGGCGCGGGGGAACCAGGGGGGACGCCCTACCGATAGCCAGTCTGAGTGACTGCCGGAGGAGTGATGGTCTTGGTCCTTGCCATGGCTCGCGTCCCGCACGAGGCGTTCCGGCCTCGCGCGGGACGCGGGCTTCCACACGCTCTGCCTAACAGTGCAGACTAGAGGGCTGCCAGTGACCGCAGCCGAGACGATGCCCGAGGTTGTGGCACCCAACGCCGCACCGGCACCCGCGAGCGGCGTCCGTCTGGTGTCGCTTGATGCTTTTCGTGGTCTCACCATCCTGGGCATGCTTCTGGTCAACAATGTGTCCCTCGATACGGCCACGCCGACTCACCTCACTCACGCCGGATGGGGCGAGGGCGTCCACTTCGCGGACCTGGTGTTCCCCTGGTTTCTTCTCATCGTTGGTGTGGCGCTGCCCTTCTCCGCCGGCTCCCACCGGAGGCGTGGGGGCACTCGACTCAGCTACGTCGCAAAGGCTCTGGCTCGGGCGACCGCACTGGTGCTACTGGGGTGCCTCATCGACTCCAGCCTGGCCAAGACGCCCGTGTTCGGGCTTGGGGTACTCCAGCTCATTGGCCTGGCCTACCTGGTAGGTGCTCTGCTGTACCCACTGCCGGCGCCACTCAGGCTGGTGGTAGCCCTGGGACTTCTGGTAGGGCATTGGGCCGCGCTCCGGTTCATCGCGCCCCCCGGAGCGGTTGCCGGAGCAGTGACCGAGGCGACCAACATCGTCTCCTACGTGAACGATGCCTACCTCTCGCCAATCCACCTGAGGGGCCTGATTTCCGTGGCACCCACAGCCGCGCTGGTGATGCTGGGGGCCCTAGTCGGCGATCTGCTGCGGCTGGAGAGAGCCACACAGAGGGCGAAGGCGGCTCTGCTGCCGGCCTGCGGCCTGGCGATGGCGGTCCTCGGGTGGCTGTGGTCGCGGGACCTGCCCTTCAGCAAGGCCCTGTGGACCGCATCCTACATCCTCTACTCAGGGGGCGTAGGCGTGGTGGTGCTCTCAGGGTTCTACTTGGCGGCCGACGTGCTGGGCTGGAGGGCGCTTGTGTGGCCACTGGTCGTGCCCGGCGCAAATGCCCTGGCCGCCTACGTCGGGCCTATCCTGGTCAAGGTGCACGTACTCCAGGAGTGGACCTGGGCGGCCTCGGGTGCTGGGCGGGTGCCCCTACAGCAGGCGCTGCTGGGGTCCTGCGTGAACCGCTGGGGCGCCGAGGGAGGCGGCTGGGTCTACACCCTGGGCTACCTGGCCGTGTGCTGGCTGGCACTGCTAGTATTGCATAGGAAGGGCCTCTACTTGAGGGTATGAGGGAGCGACGACGCGCGCCCCTCAAGACGGTCCGTGACGGCACGCCTTGGGTGCCCCCCGATCCTCGGAAGCGGTGCGTCGGACCGGTCGGCGTCTTCCGATTTGCGTGCACGGCGAAGTGCTCGCGCGAGATGCAGTGGAGTGGCCCGCGCACGCTCCTGGTAGAGGGCAAGGGCTGGGGGATGGGGAACCCTGGCAGGGACCGGCGCGACGAAGCGCGCGGATCGGTGCCCTATTGAGAGGAGTTGGGAGTTGAAGACTCTACTGTCTAGGCCCTGGCACTGCGCCCTGGCGCTGCTGGTCGCGGCCATGCTGCTGGCACTGACGCCGATGCGCTCGCGTGGGGCTGGCCCGGGGGACGTGCCTGCCACCGACGCCGTGAGAAGCGCCCGAGCGATGCCCTCGCAGCCTGTCTCCAAATACTGGGAGAAGGCCCGAAAGGAGCTCTACAAGAGCACCCTGGAGATCGACGCGCAGCAGAAGACCGAGGTCGCGAGGGGACTGCGCTACCGAAAGTTCATGCGAGGAGACCCGGATCGCAAGGAGATCGCCATCACTTTCGATGACGGGCCACATCCGGCCTACACCCCCAAACTGCTCCAGATCCTGAAGCAGTACGACGCCAAAGCGACCTTCTTCATCGTGGGCGAGATGGCGGAGAAGTACCCCGACCTCGTTCGCGCCGAGTTGGCCGACGGCCACGAGATCGCCAACCACACCTACCACCACGTGAACCTCACGAAGATCCCGGACTCCTCCGTGCCCATCGAGATTCAGGCGTGCGGAGACGTGCTCAAGGGTATCACGGGCCGGCGGCCCCACCTCTTCCGTCCCCCCGGTGGAGACTATGACAGCCAGGTGGTCAACTCCTCGGAGTCCCTGGGCTACACGATGGTGCTGTGGACCGACGACCCTGGAGACTACGCCAGCCCCGGCCTGCGGGTGATCGAGAACCGCACCTTGGGCAAGGCGACCAAGGGCGGCATCATCCTGATCCATGACGGAGTACAGCAGACCGTGGAAGTGCTTCCCATGCTGCTCAAGACCCTCAAAGACAAGGGCTTCACCTTCGTCACGGTGGATGAGCTGATGCGCCACGCTCCTCTGCGCAGCCCCTAGCAGAGCCCAGTGACCAGGTGAGGGCCGGGGGAGGGCGCCGTTCCGCCACGCATCGCCCCTGCGAGGGCCTCCTCGGCCCCGCAACCTGATACTGTCGGACTTCCGGTACGCCGAGTTCGGAGGAGCGGCGCCCTACTGGGCCTTCCGGGCGAGCCCGATGGTTCTGAAGCTGGAGGCTCGGTGGGCCAGGGACTGCTCCAAGGCCGGCCGGAAGTCGGCCGGCGCGGTCTTCAGTGCGCTCCGCAGAGCGGTGCCGGCCGACTTGTCCGGGATGCGCTCCAGGGCAAGCCGCGCCTCCTCGCGCAGGGCCGGGTCGGAGAGCTGTGCGGCCAGAGCGGGAACCACGGGAGCCCCGCCGACCATCCCCAGGAGGTGTGCCGCCTCGGCGCGGGTCTTCAGCGGATGGCTCGCCGTCAGCAGCTTGGCAAGCTCCGAGGCAACCATCCTCGCCTCAGACCGGGCGCCCTGGCGCGTGGACTTGTGAACGATGGCCTCCAGGGCCGCGTGCGCCGCGCGGGAGGCCTTGGGGTCCGTGCTTCCGACCAGGTCGCCCACGGGCCCGATGCCGGCGGCCCCAAGATCGGCGGCAGAGGCGATCGCCGCGTTGCGTTTCGCGGAGTCCCCCTCCCTGAGCCCGGATACCGTGCCCTCCAGATCCGCTAGAACTAGGGATCCTGACGCGCTCAGCTCCGCCGCCAGGGCCCCACTCAGAACTGCCTTCGGGTATGCCATCCCCTGTTGCCTCCCCTCTTGCCACCCATTCATCACCGGCCCCGCATCGCACTCAAGGACCGCTTCCGCCACTCCCTCCGGCCACGCTACACCCCGTCAAGCCTCCAGGGCGCTCGGTAGGGCTCGCTCAGTAGGCGGTTCGCCTCCTCATCGCCCACGAAGCGGTGCGCGGCGGGATCGAACTGCAGCTCGCGACCCAGGCGAGCCGCGATGAGAGCCGTGATCGGCAGCGTGACCACGCTGACCAGCGCCTCGATGTCCGCGATGGGCTTTCGGCGACTGCGGATACAGTCTAGCCAGTTCTGGCGATGGTCGGTGCTGCGGGGGACCTCCACGCCGCCGGCGGTCACCCTGAAGTCCTTGGCCTTCTGCTCCGTATCGCAGCCACCGTCGCCTCCCGCCACGATCAGGGTGTCCCTGCTGCCGACGAAGCGCTCGCCCCACTCGATGCCGTTGTAGCTCTTGCCCGGCTGATCCCAGGTGACAGTGAGGTCGGGGTCTCTGAAGGTCCAAGTGGCGTGCAGCCGCTTGGGTGCGTCATAGACGGCGTCCTCGTAGGGCTCGGCGGTGGCCTTCACGCTCACGGGCCCCTTGCCATCCAGGTTCAGACACCAGAAGACGATGTTGAGCGCGTGGTTGCCGCGGTCGCGGATGAAGCCGCCACCTGAGTCCATCAGCCACCGGAAGTTGAAGTGGCAGATGGACGGGTTGTACTCGCGCCAGCGCATGGGGCCCAGCCAGAGGTTCCAGTCGAGGCTGGCCGGAGCCGGCCCCTCCTGTCCCCAACTCCCCTCACCCATGCTCTCCGGGTGCCATACCTCCACGCGGGAGACCTTGCCAAGCTGCCCGTTCCGGATGTAGGTGCAGGCCGCGTGGCCGGCGGAGGTGGAGCGGCCCTGGGCGCCGACCTGGACCACGCGGCCGTAGCGCCTGGCGGCGTTGATCATCGCCTGCCCCTCCTCGATGGTGCGGCAGGTAGGCTTCTCGGTGTAGACGTCCTTCCCGGCCTGGCAGGCGTGGACCATCTGAAGCGCGTGCCAGTGGTCGGGCGTGGCGATCATCACCGCGTCTACGTCCTTACGCTCCAGCAGGCGCCGGTAGTCGGTGCAGAGGAAGGGCTTCCCCTGCACACGCTTGGCAACGTCGGCCAGGTGCCCCTGGTCCACGTCGCACAGCGCGACGGCGTCGGCGTGAACGTGGCCGGACCCCATGCCGCCCACGCCAATGTGGCCGATGCTGATCCGGTCGTTGGCGCCGGGCCTACCGGGCTGGGCCAGGACTCCGCTGGGGATGATGTACGGAAGGCCGGCGAACAGCGCCGACTTGGCGATGAAATCCCGCCTGGAAACCTTCGATTGGCTGGCCAAGGCTATCTTCTCCTCCCACTGTTTGGCAGGCACGCACTTCCGCGAGGATCTCTGTTCAAGGCAAGCCTTGATTCCCTGCCCGCTTGCGCGTATCCTGGACCCATCTAGAGAGCCTGCTGGCTCTATAGCCAGGCTGGAGCCAGCCCGTTTGGTATGCCTCACAGACGTATCAAGGGTACTTCGCCCGGGCACCCAGCGCCGCGACCCGAGACAGCTTCTGGAGCCGGCGGAAGCCGGCCCTCCAGCCTACAGGTCGGTGCCGAGGAGAAGTCAGGTTGAGGCGGGCTTGCCGGTGGGTCCGGCCCGAGCAGTAGGGCTCAGCCAAGGGACCCGATCCGTCGGCGCACTCCTGGCCGGAAGGACGCAGTCCCATGCACGGGCCGTCACTTCGTCGGAAGCTCCTGTCCCGCGGGCTTCCACTCTTGGCCGTCCTCCTCGCTTGCCCCCAGACCGGTGCTCAGGTTTTGGGCTTCTACTCCTACGCAGCCAAGGGGCTGAACGGCCCTACAGGCCTGGCACTGAACCCATCAGGCGACCTGTTCGTGTCGCAGGTGGGACCGGGGTCTGTGTCGCGCGTGGGGGCCGATGGGCTTGTCAGCGCCTACGCCGAGGGTCTGAAGGGCCCGAACGGCCTCGCCTTCGCGGCCGACGGCACAATGTACGTGGCCGAGTACAACGCCGGTCAGGTAGCCCGCGTGGGCACCGATCGCAAGGTTACCACCTTCGCCACGGGGCTTGCCAACCCGCTGGGGATCGCCATCGACTCCGCCGGCTTCATCTACGTGTCGGAGCGGAACGCGGGACGCATCACGCGCCTCACCCCCTCGGGCGAATCCAGCGTCTTCGTGAAGGACATCCCTGCCCCAGCCTACCTGGCCTTCGACAAGCAGGGGCTGTTGTGGGTCTCGACGCCCGGCAACGGGGGCCTCATCACGGTCGACGCTCAGGGCAAGGTGAGCACTGTCACCCAGAACCTCTTCGCCAACGCCTTGGGCTTCGCGCTGGATCAGGGGGGTCGGCCCCTCGTCGGTGAGTGGGACGCGGGCCGCGTCACGCGCTGGACCCCGGAGGGGCGCGCCTTTGTGGCCTCGGGGATGACTGGAGCACACGGCATCCTCTTCGACCGCGAGGGCAACCTGCTGGTGAGTGAGCACTACACCGGCGCTATCCTGCGCTTCGGCGCCGCTCTGGTCTCCTCTGCTCCCAGCTTCACTCTGGTAGCTCACGACCTGGACGGCCCATCGGGCCTCGCCCTATCCGCCTCCGGGGAGCTGTACGTGGCCAGCGTGAACCGAGGGACCGTAGTGAGACCGGACGTCGAAGGCTCCCCGGTGGCCTACGCCAGCGGCCTCCGGCGGCCGGAGCGCATCGCCTTCGGCCCGGACGGCCAGCTCTACATCGCGGAGTGGGGTGACGGGACCGGCACCCAGATCCTGCGCGTGGCGCCGGACGGCACCATGACCCGATTCTGCCGGGGCGTCTCCGGGCCGATGGGCCTGGCCTTCGCCCCAGGCGGTGACTTGCTGGTCACCAACGCCCCGGACCACACCCTCGCCCGCGTCTCACCCGTCGGCGTTGTGGCGCCCTTCGTGGCCACGGAGGCTCTGCCGGCGGGTCCACAGGGCCTCTGCGTGGATGCCACCGGCGCGGCGTACGTGGCCCACGACACTGGGACGCGCATCACACGGGTAGCGCCCGACGGCACCGTGTCGCCCTATTTCACGGGCTCCGGCTACAGGCTGGGCCGCGTCTGGCAGACCACACTGGGGCCCGACGGAGAGATCTACGCCGCCTGCGAGCCCGGCATGGTGATCGCCATCCGATCTCCCGAGGAGGCGCGGATTGTGGCACACGGCCTGCCCGGCCCGGGCGTTCTGGCCTTCGACGCGCAGGGCCGGCTCTACGTCACCCTCTGGGACTGGGGCGCGGTGGCACGGTTCACACTGCCCTCCCGCACGGCACCGCCACGCTTCAACGGCTCCCTGGCCTTCCAGGACCGCGCAACTGACCGCCTTTCTGCCGGGCGGAACTTCAACCTGGACAAGAACGCCGATCCGCTCTGGCTCCTCGGCCTGGACCCGGGTCAGACCGACCGACTGCTGGGTGCCGCCCTCTACCTGGAGCGAGACTGGGGGACCCAGTGGGACACCTGGGATCGGACCAACCTGTGGGCCGTGGGAGTGTCGGATCCGCCCGAGTCCACCAACTTCCTGAATATCGACGACCAGGGACTGAACCTGCTGGTGGGCTCCCCCCGGTCACTGGGGCTAACGCACTCCGACTTCGGGGGCACCGGCAGGGACCCCGACTCCTTCAAGCTGGTCACCCGGTACGCCAGCGGACGATGGGGGAGGATCTCCACGTGGGGAGCGCCAACGCCGGTCCTTGGCTTCGGATACGCCGGGTCTTCCACTGACGTGGTTGCTCCCGGCAAGGAGCGAAGAGCTGACCAGCAACCGGATGGCGACTTCCGGCTGGAAGTGGATCTGGGGACCGGAGCCAGCGACCGGATCACCAGGATCGAGCTGCACGGTCCCGGCGACTGGACGACCGACCCAACGGTGGGCTGGTGGGGCCTGGGGGTCATGGACGCCCCCCTGAGGAACGACGTGGCAGCGCTGCTGAACGGGGCGGACGGCTCAGTCGGTCTGACCGTCGAGGGGCGCAGGTCTCTGTACATCGCGGTCCCCAACGCGAGCAACTTCGCGGCCAAGCCCTACGTGACGGCGGTCGTGACCTTCGCCAGCGGCAGAACCCTCTCCCAGATCTGCCACGCGCTCCCAGTGGGCTCGTTGACCGTGAGGGCGGCCGGATCCTCTGCCGGACCTGGCGAGCGGCTAGCGCTTTCCGCGTCCTTCGACCCCGTTCCGGAGGACACGCGAGTGGTATGGCTCGTGAACGGTGTGATGGGCGGCTCTCCGGAGCTCGGCCTGATCTCGGGCGATGGGCTCTACAGCGCGCCTCGGGCCATAGCCCAGCCCACCTCTGTAACGGTCACGGCGATCAGCCTGGCGGACACGAACTCGCGGTCCTCCACGAGCATCGGCCTCACCACGGGCGGCACCACGCCACCCCCGCCGCCGGTTGGCACTGACACCGCGCTGACCCTCTCCTCAGTGCAGGGAAAGCCGGGCGAGACCGTGTCGGTCGTCCTCTCGGGCACCGGCGCCGTGCAGTCCATCGCCGGCCTCGACGTGACACTCTCGGCCACTAGCCCCGCCGGAGCTCCCGCGCTGACCTTCAACGGCACCGTCGAGGCCACCGGAGCGCTCAAGGGCCTGAGTCCCGTCATCGGTGCCAACCTGCTGTCGCCTAGCGTGCTTCGGGTGAGCGCGGCGGCCGCCACCACGGTATCCGGCAGCGACGCCTACCTGCTGGTGAAGGTCACGGTGCCGGCGACCGCCTCGCCAGGCACAGTCTACAAGGTCGGCTTCGCCAACGCCACGGCGGTTGTCAATGGCAAGGAGGTCCAAGTCCTTGGTACCGAAGGGGCCGTAACGGTCCGTCAACCCATCACTCCGGGCGACCTGAATGGGGACGGGAAGGTGAACGTGAAGGACGTGATCCTAGCCCTGCAGATTCAGGTGGGCCTGATCACGGCAACCGCGGAACAGATCGCGGCCGGCGACCTCGATGGAAACGGCAGGGTCAGCATCGCGGATGTAGTCCGACTGCTGAGGGCAGTGGTGGGTCTGCAGCCGCTCTAGCCGTCCCTCCGCCAGCAGGGCTGCCAGCGGAACAAGCCCGAAGAACGCGGCCCGCGTTACGCGCGAGATCTGGCGATCCGCGCGCAGCGCGGGCCACAACCGGCTGACACAGAGCAGCGGGGTAGGCCAGCACTGCCGCCGGCCCCGAACGACCCTAGTGCAGGAACACAGCATCCCTGTGGAGAGGACCGGGTGTGCCGGGCCGGTGAACGACCCGGCACGAGGGCCTGCGGCCAAGCCGGGAGGGAGCCCGTGGAAGTCTCCCGCTCCTGAGTGGACCTCGGTCCTAGGCACCTTGTGCCCACTGGCTTGGCCGAAGGCCCCTGTGCCGGGTCGTTCACCGGCCCGGAACACCCTCGGTCCTCTCCGCTGGGATGCTGTGGGATGACACTAGAGGCCGTTGGGGCGCAGGCGGGACGCCTGCGCAATCTACCAGATGGCAGCGGTGTCTGGCCCCGGAACTCACCCTTGCCCGGCCACTGTTCAGCTTCTTGCGAACGCCAGGACCAGATGCCTGGGACACGCCGCTCAGACCGTGCCCCATCGCCGACTGGGGGGGGACTCCGTCGCGCAGGCGGGACGCCAGCGCCCCAACTGCACTCGCCGACCGGTTGGGATCTGGCTCGTCGCCGCGGAGGGCGCCCTCGATGCTCTCCGTGCTCCTCTGTGCCTCAGCGCCTGTGTGGTAGGGCCTTTGCGTTTTCCTGGGCTCCTGGTGTCTTCGTGCAATGGCGGTGGCTCACGCTTGCTACTCCGCCGTCAGGCCCCACGAGAGCAGCACTTCCTGCTCCACGGTAGCGTTGGCGCACTTCCGGTATCGGGCACCACGGGCTCCCTTCACGCGCGCCTCGCACTCGGGCCAGGTCGCGTGGCGGAAGAGGGCGCCGTCCACGTAGCTGAGGTATCGGGTGGTGGTTGGAGGCAGACGGTCGCCCTGGACGGGGACGGGCCTCGCCACCCTCGGCCGAGGAGCGGCCTTCGTGCGAGGAGTGGTGGCGGCGGAACGGGGTCCCGTGGTCGGGGCTGAGGGACGGCGCGGTCTGGTCTGGCGGGCGAAGGGGTCAGCCTCACCTCGGCTGAAGGCCTGGGCAATCTCATCGCAACGCTCGTTCAGCGGGTTGCCGGCGTGGCCCTTAACCCACTCCCAGCGGACCTGGGGGCCGTTGAGGGCGTCCAGCTCAATCCACAGATCCCGGTTCTTGACGGGCTCGCGCGCGGCGGTCATCCAGCCGTTGCGCTTCCAGGAGTGAACCCAGGAGGTGATCCCCTTCCTCAGGTACTCGCTATCGGTCACCAGGCAGCCGGGCTGCCCCGCCAGCAGCCGCAGGGCCTCGAGGGCCGCCCGCATCTCCATCCGGTTGTTGGTGGTCTCCGGCTCCCCTCCCCCAAGCTCCACCTGCTCGCCTTGGGCGTCCCGGTAGCATACCGCCCAGCCTCCCGGCCCAGGGTTTCTCTTGCAGGAACCGTCTGTGTAGATACGTGGCAGAACCTCCGACTCCATAGATCTCCTTGCTCTGTCTAGTGCTGGACAGGCACCAGCCTGTCGGTCAAACCAGGGTTGCTATTGCTAGCTTCCCACCTGCACGCCTCGCGAAGGCCAAGCACATCCTACCTGGCGCGAAGACCAGCGCGCCCTGACCCGTCTGCCATCTCCCGCGAGCGACTCGCGGCCCAGCAGCCTCGCTTGCCCTACCCGTGGACCGCTCGCCGCGCCCAACAAGCACTGCCGATCAGTGGTAAGATAGGGACTGGCACAACCACTGCCAGGAGCAAGGGGGAGCCCAGGCGTCCCCGGCGCTGGGGATCACCCGCGGCCCTCGTGCCCCAAGGGCCCGAAACACTTACAAGGAGTCCTATGTCCCCATCAACCATACCGATCAATGTGACCGTCGTCGGAACAGGCTACGTGGGGCTGAGCACCGCGGCGATGCTCGCCTACCTGGGCCACCGTATCACGGGTCTTGACGTCGACGCCGGCAAGATAGATCTGCTGCGACGGGGCCAGGTGCCGATCTATGAGCCCGGCCTCGAAGCCTTGCTAGCAGCGGCGCGCAACAACCTGACGTGGACCACGGACTACCAGGAGGCCGTTCCCGGCGCCGACATCATCATGATCTGTGTGGGTACGCCGCTCTCCGAGGACGGCGGGGTGGACCTTGGTTACATCCGCGCCGCCACCACGGAAGTCGCCCGGCATCTGAACGGCCGAGGCCCGGTCGTGGTGAACAAGAGCACGGTGCCGATGGGCACAGGAGGGTGGGTGGCCCGCATCCTGGCGGATAACAGCCCGGCCGGGGAGGGCCAGGGCTGTGCCGTGCTCAGCAACCCGGAGTTCCTGAGGGAGGGCTCCGCCCTCCGTGACAGCTTCTACCCAGATCGGATCGTCCTCGGTAGCGACAGCCCCACGGCACTGGAGCGCATGAAGCAGCTCTACGCCCCGCTGCTGAACCAGGACTTCACCTCGCCCCACCACACTCCGCGCCCGGAGGGCTACGGCCAGCCCGCGCTGGTGACCACCACACTCACCAGTGCGGAGATGATCAAGTACGCCGCTAATGCCTTCCTGGCGATGAAGATCAGCTACATCAACGAGATCGCCGGTCTATGCCAGCGAGTGGGCGCGGACGTACTCGAGGTCGCCAAGGGCATCGGCTACGACCAGCGCATCGGCAACCGGTTCCTGTCCGCCGGCGCAGGGTGGGGCGGAAGCTGCTTCGGCAAGGACATCGAGGCTCTGCGCTGCACGGGCTCCGAGTATCACTACACGATGCCGCTTCTTGACGCCACCGTAGAGGTGAACCAGCGGCAGCGCGAAGACGTTATCAGCCGGCTCCAACAGCACCTGAAGCGGATCAAGGGCCGTCGCATCTCGGTGCTTGGCATGGCCTTCAAGCCCAACACTGATGACCTGCGAGACGCCCCAGCCCACGACTTCATCCAGAAGCTGGGAGCGCTCGGAGCCTTCGTGACGGCCCACGACCCCATCGCCATGCCCCGAGCGCGCAGGGAGTGGAAGCACCTCACCTACCAGGAGGCGGCAACCGCCGAGGCCGCCTTCATCGGCGCCGATGCCCTGGTGGTTGCCACCGAATGGCCGGAGTACCAGGAGCTGGACTGGGAGCGCCTGGTAGGCACCATGGCCAACCCCCTGGTAGTAGACGCCCGGAACATCGTCCGCACACCCCTCAACGCCTCGGCACAGGTGGAACAGATCGGGCGGTGAGGGACTAGTGGTGCGTCACAGTAGTATTGCTGGATAGAGATGCTTCAGCTTGATGCGAGCATCGGCGGGGGTGAAGCGCCACTCGATCCGGGCCTTGGCTTGGTTGCGCTCTTGCTGCCAGGCGTCGACCTCCTGCTCCAGCAGAGCGGCGGAGGGAAGGCGTCGGTCCAGGCACTGACGGGCAAGGATGCTGAGTTCCGTCTCCGCCAT
>DASXUI010000229.1:0-3747 GCA_036504955.1 Armatimonadota bacterium | reverse complement strand
GGGCGAGGTGAACCCCATCGGCGTGATCGGGCGCGTGTACAACGCCACGGCCTCCGGGGCTCTGGGGCTTCACTACTACTACCCCAACATCTACGGCTCCGAGGAGGCGCAGCGCAACTTCGCGAAGTGGGGCGGGCAGTTCCGGCAGCGCCGTCCGGTGGTGGAGATCTCGGTCTACTACCCGGAGACGTACATCCGCCTGAAGGGCCAGGACTTCCTGCGCCTGGTGCAGCCGCTGCGGGACCGCTTCGACTTCAACTACCTGAGTGACGCGCAGATCGCGGACGGCGGCCTGAAGCGGGTCCGGGCGCTGGTGCTGATGCAGGGCAACGTGGCGGAGGCCTCCACCTGGCGCGCCATCACGGACTGGGTGCGGGGGGGCGGCCTGCTGCTGGTCTCCGATGGCGTGGGTCGCCTGCGCACCGTGGAGGGCGACGAGCGCTTCCAGCAGGCGCTGATGGGTCCTGGCGCCAACCACGGCAAGGGCCGGGTGCTCACGTCCCCCGCCGCGCCGGAGAGCGCGGAGTACCGGGTGTTCCTCGCCCGGTCCCTGACGAGCGCCCGGGAGCTCTCCGCTGACTCCCGGCGGATGGTCGCCGCCGACGGTCGCGAGGACGGCTTGTTCGCCACGCTGTGCGTTTCGCCCGCCCGGAAGGGCGCGGCCGCGCGGCGGGAGCTGCTGTGGCTGAACTACACCGCAAAAGCGGCGCCGGCAAGCGGGGCGCGCAAGGTGGTGCTTCCCGCCTACTCCATCGTCTCGGAGCCTATCTTCCAGCCCTCGTTCCGAAGCGGGAAGAGGGCTCCGCGCTAGCGATACCGCAGCCCAAGTAGGCGGCCAGGAACTGCCTCACCACAAGGGCACCAAGACACCAGGAAGGGCAAGGAAGGCCTTACCACAGAGACACAGAGGGCACAGAGGGGCACAGAGAAGGACCGAGCTTAGGTTTTCTTGGTGCATCGCGTGCTGGCACGCGACCATCGTGCGCTTGCGGGCGGCTATCGCGTGCGAGCACGCGACCCTTGGTGGTGAGGTTGTTCCTGGACGCTGCCTGGGTCCCTTGCCTGCCTGTCGCCACTGGGGCCGTCCTCTTCTCGCTTCGGGAAGAGGATCCCCGGGGCCGCGCTCGGTGCGACTCTGGGGAGATAGGAAGCCGGCCTCACCGCCCCAAGGAGCCGCACGTGAGATGCCCTGTTCATACCCTCGCCTCACTTCTTGTGGCGGCGGCGGTCCTGCTGCCCTGCAGGCTTGCTTCGCCGGCCCCTAAGCCCAGGACAACCCTGGGGATCCAGGGCGCTCGGTTCACGCTGAACGGGAAGCCGACCTTCTTGCTGGGGATCAGCTACTACGCGGGACTGGGGGCCTCCGACGCGACCGTTCGCGCTGACCTACGGGAGGCGAAGCGCCTGGGGGTGAACTGGCTGCGGGAGTGGGCAACCTGGGCGGGCTTCGGGAACGACGTCTCCGCGGTGGACGCCGAGGGCAAGCCCCGTCAGCCGTACCTCGACCGTCTCAGGGCCCTCGTGGCTCGGTGTGACGGTATGGGGATGGCCGTTGACGTGACGCTCTCACGCGGGAACGGGGAGCGGGACAGCCCGAACCTACTCACTCTGCCGGCTCACCGGCGCGCGGTGCGGACGCTCATCGAGGCGCTGAAGCCCTATCGGAACTGGTACCTGGACCTGGCCAACGAGCGCAACATCGGGGACGCCCGGCACGCGAGCACACAGGACCTGGCGATCTTGCGCGAGGACGCCCGCCGCCTGGCGCCCTGGCTTCTGGTCACCGCCTCCCAAGGCGGCGACATCCCGCCCGACGACCTCCGGGAGTATCTGCTGGAGTCGAAGGTGGACTTCGTGACCCCGCACCGCCCGCGCGAGGCGGGCTCCGCCGCCCAGACGGAGCGGGTGACCCGGAAGCTGATGGCCGAGATGGGGAAGCTGGGCCGGGTAGTCCCCATCCACTACCAGGAGCCCTTCCGCCGGGGATACGCCGACTGGCAGCCGAGCGAGGAGGACTACCTGACGGACCTTCGCGGCGCCATGGCGGGCGGCGCGGCGGGCTGGTGCTTCCACAACGGCAACCAGCGCGACACCCCCGGCGAGCGTCCCCGCCGCTCCTTCGACCTCCGCGACCGACCCCTGTTCCAGCAGCTGGACCCCGTGGAGCTGAGAGCCCTGAAGGGGCTGAAGGGGCTCAGGGGGCTGAGGGGGCTGAAGGGCTGAGGGGGCTGAGGGGGCTGAGGGGGAAGCCCCAAGGTGCCTACCTGAGGCCCTACGCCTGAGTCCCCTGAGCCCCTTCAGCCCCCTCAGTCCCCTGCGTCTCTTGGTGTCTTGGCCGCGCACGACCTTGGGGGAAGTGGCGTCCGTTACTTTACTAGCGTCAGGAGGACCATCAGGGTCAGGAAGCTGAGCATGGTGGAGATGAAGACCACGGCGCAGACGTAGCGGGGCTCCGCGTTGAACTCGATGGCTAGGATGCTGGTGTTGACGGCCGTCGGCATGCCGGAGAGCAGGATGACCACCTGCCGCGTGAGGCCGTGGATGCCGAGGACGTAGGCCAGGGGGAAGGCGAGGAGGGGGGAGACCACCAGGCGCAGCAGGCAGGCTAGTCCGATGCGGCGCGTGTCGCTGGTGATGGTGGAGACGGTCTGGGAGAGCTGCACGCCGAGGAGGAGCTGGGCGATGGGGATCATCGCCAGGCCCAGGGCGCGGATGGGCTCCAGCATACCCGGGGGAACCGGCACGTCCAGCAGCCGGAAGGCCCAGGCCGCCAGGGCCGTGTAGACCTGCGGCATCTTGAAGACCGTGTTGAAGGCGCCCCGCGAGCCCAGGGTGTCCCGTGCGGCGTAGAAGACGGCCAGCGACGTGAAGAGCACGTTCTGCAGCAGCACCCACACTACCGCGCGGTCCACGCCGCCCTCACCGAAGGCATACAGCGCCACCGGGATGCCGTAGTTGCCGGCGTTCATGAAGAGGGTGCAGAGCATCAGCACGCTCTCCCGGGAGACGCTGTACCCACGGGCCCGCGCGACGGCCTTGGTGATCACCCACAGACAAGCCGTCAGGGCCACCAGGAAGGCGCCGATCTTCAGGAACTCCTGGGTGGTGATCCGGGTGGTGGCGACGGTGTAGAAGACGAGGCAGGGGGTGAGGACGTAGATGGAGACCTGAGAGAGGGTGCGCGGCTCGATGGGGCGCGTCCTCTCCAGAAGGAAGCCGAGGGCCAGGATGAAGAGGACCGGCGCCAGAACTTGGGCCGCAAGGTGCATCAGGAACCTCAAAAGCGAGAGGCCCCGGCGAGCGCCAGAGCCTCTTACTTGGGCGTCACGCGGTCTCCGGGTCGCTCGCCTCCCACGCTGCAGTGGGCGGAGCGCCTCCCCCAAGGCCACGGAGCCCTTGCCGAAACTCACCCACGGTCTCCCCAGGCGTCATGTGCTCAGGGGTCCCGCGAGCTAGACCTGTGGAAGAGGGACGCGAACCCGGCCCGTCCGAAGCAGCGGGTATTGCCCGCTCCTCCCGGCGCCCGGAAGCGTCCGTCCCCTATCCTATTGAAGCTACCGCGCGGTTACGTTGGCCGCCTGAGGACCCTTGGGTCCGTCAGTGACTTCGAACTCCACTTCCTGGCCTTCAGCCAGGGTGCGGAAGCCGGCCATGTTGATGGACGAGAAGTGCACGAAGACGTCGGTCCCATCGTCAGTGCTGATGAAACCGTAGCCCTTCCGCTCATCAAACCACTTAACCTTACCG
>DASXUI010000228.1:0-13910 GCA_036504955.1 Armatimonadota bacterium | reverse complement strand
GGCGTCCTTGAGGTTGTCGGCGGTGGTGCCGGCGGGTTTGGTGAAGGCGCCCGCCTTCACGCTCTTGACGCCCAGCTTCGCGAGGGCGGCCTTGTGGTTGGCCGCATGGATCTTCTCCGCGGAGGAAGCGGCACGGAACAGTGCGGCGGGGGCCTTGTACCCCTCGGCCTCCGCCTTCTTGGCGTAGACGGCGTACTTCGCGCTGGCGGTGGTCTCGCCCAGATAGGCGGCCTTCAGGTCGGTGACGGTCTTCTGCGCCGCCGCGGAGGCGGAGACGGCGGTGCCCAGCACCAGCGCCATCGCGGCCAGACCACGGATCGTTCGGGTCATCGGTCGGGTCCTTTCTAGTTCGAGAGGAGATTGCACAGGGTCCACTCGGCACGGGCGTGGGGCTGATGGCCGCGCTGAAGCGGCGTCCCCTAGCGCCTCACCCTAGTGAAAAGTAGCACATACACCCAACCAGGGGGTCCGATGGATGCCCGGCTGCCCCCGATCTGGGGCCTCAGAGGCCGCCTGCCTTCAGCGTGTTACCGTAGCCCACGATCACCGTTGAACCGATGAGGATCGCCAGCCCCAGGGCGATGAGGGCGTGGGTGCGACGGCTGGTGCCCCGCCACTCCTTCAGCGCGATGCCCCACAGGGTGCTGAAGGTGATGATGCTCGCCATGTGCAGCGTCCAGCTAGAGAAGTCGTACTTCCCCATCCGTGACTGGCCCATGGTGTAGAAGAAGAACTGGAAGTACCACGTAACACCCGCCAGCGCGGCGAAGAGGTAGTTCGGCAGCAGGGGCGCCGCCTTGGCCTCGCGGGCGTCCGGCCCACCGGAAACCCGGTTCAGGTACTGGTACCCGGTCCGGTTCCTGATGCTGAGAAAGGTACACCACACGAAGTTCGTGGCGAAGCCGCCCCAGAGCACCACCACAAGCACGGGCAATCCCTGCCAGAGGTCGGATCGCCCCTGGGCCAGCAGGCTCGCCTGGGCGGCCGAGGTGATGGGCTTGCCCGCGTCCAGGGCAAAGGCCATGCAGGCGCTCATCACCCCCGACAGCGTCGCCACGCCGAAGCCCTTGGGGAAGTTGAACTCACTCACCGAGCCGCGCTTCTGCTCTTCCGTGAGCTCCCGCTCCTTGGAGTGGCCCGCCAAGCCGCTGGCGGCGATGCCCATCAGGCACACTGCCACGCCCAGAAGGATCCAGTGACCGGAGGATTCCTGAAGGAGCGGCCCCATTTGGCCCCGCACCAGCGGCGGCACCAGGGTCCCGAAGGCCGTGCACAGACCCAGGGCGATCGCGTAGCCCAGCGCGATACCCAGATACCGCATGGAGAGCCCGAAGGTCAGGCCGCCCACTCCCCACAGAGCCCCGAAGAGGAAGGCCCAAAGAAGGGTTCTCCCCTCCGTGGCCCGCAGGACGCCCCAGAACCCGGGCACCAACAGCGAAGCCATCACCAGAGGCGCGACCAGCCAACTGAACACGCCCCCCACCAGCCAGTAGGTCTCCCAGGCCCACTTGCGGACCCCACGGTAAGGGATGTAGAAGCTGGCCGCCGCGAGCCCGCCCAGCCAGTGGAAGAAGACTCCAAGATAAGGGTTAGGTGGCACTGGTTCCTCCAGGAGGGTCGTAAGGTCGTAGGGTCGTAGGGTCGTAGGGGAAGGGCCTCGGAGGGCTTGGCCGGGCATAGGAACGGTGGTATGTGCCCAGCGTCCCCCCCCGCCCGGCGGTGAATCGCCGGGCTCCGGGGCTCAATCCCGCTGAACCGGGGTTCTGAACCCAGGGCGCAACTTGGGGTCAGACCCTCGTATTGGTACGGACCATCAATAGGGCGCTCAGGTGCACCTTTGGGTCAGAACCCTCCTTTAGGAGGATTGAGCCCCGGAGCCTGGCGATTCACCGCCGGGCGGACGGCCGGTGGGCTCCGACCTCTGGCTATTCCGCCACAGTGCCCCCAAGGCCCTCACCGTCCGACAGGTCGGACCAGTCCGACCGGTCCCCAACCTTCCACCCTCCGAGGCCCTTCCCCTACGACCCTACGACCCAACGACCCAACGACCCGCCCCTAGCACACCTGCGCCGCCTCGATGTGCAGCAGGGCGGCTAGCTTGCGGAGCTTGCCCGCCACGTGGCCCACTCCGACGGCGCAGTGGTGGGCGGGGCCGTGTTGGTTCCAGGCATTCATGAAGCCTCGGGCGCCCAGAGGGAAGCGGTAGCGGCTGTTCGTGTTGCCGATCTCCAGGATGGGGCCGGGCACGGACTCTCCCTCCGCGAAGAGCAGCTTCAGCTTGCCGTCCGGGGTCTGCACCACGGAGAGCAGCGTCACCGGCCCGTGCTTCACGGACATCTCCACGGACAGCCCCTGGCCCACCTTGCCGTGGTAGACCTCCAGCGGGCGTACCTTCGTCTTCCCCTCGGCGATGGCGATGTGGCCGGGACCGTCGTGGCCCATCAGCACCACGTCGTCAGTGAAGTCCATCGCGTAGTACTCGGTGAAGGAGCCGCCGACCCCGAAGCCGTCCAGGATCTTCATGGCCTGAGCGTTCTTCACCTCATACTCGCCGGCTACCGGGATACCGCGTGCGGTCAGCAGGGAAGTGCCGAGGATGATGGAGCTGATGGTGTCCTCGTTCTCCTCGCTGCCGGTGCCGCTGTAGTAGTAGGCCAGGGAGCCCAGGTCATGCCGCTCCACTAGCTCGTCCAGCGCGACGGAGGTGCGGGCCGCGCGCTCCAGCTCCAGTTGGGCGCAGTCCGGCTGCACGTCGAAGGCCTCGCGGAAGTGCGCCACCCGGCCCTGGATCTGCTCGGGGGTCACCTCGCGGCGGAGACCCGCTAGCTCCTCAACCTCCAGGATCTCCATGTGGCCGCCGAAGGTGGCGCAGTGCTGGGTGAGGTCGGAGTAGATGTCCAGCATGCCGCCGTAGTAGTGGCCCATCAGGCCCAGCCGGTTGTGGAAGAGGACGCTGGCCACCCGCGCGGCATCCACCCAGGCGTCGACCTCCGCCCAACAGAGCGGATCGTCGCCCAGCATCCCGGTGACCTGATGGAACTCGATACCGGCTCGAGTGAAGACGTTGGCGATCTCCGGCACGGGGCAGGCGGCGCAGTGCGCCAGCCACTCGCCGGTCATTGCGCGTCGGTCGCCCATCCGGTTGAAAGCAGCGTAGTCGATGGCCGCCTCAGGCTGAAGGTTCAGCACGATGACCGGGACGCGCGCTCGCTGGACCACGGGCAGCACCGTGGAGGAGAGGGCGTAGGTGGTCACATGCAGGAAGAGCAGGTCCACGTCCTCCCGCCGGAAGCGATGGCCCGCCTCCATCGCCGCCGGAGGGCTGTCGATCAGGCCCAGGTCCACGACCTCAACGCCCGGACGCTGAAGCCGCTCCCTCACCCCCCCGATGTTCCCCTCCAGCCGCTCCTTCAGCCCCGGAAACTGAGGCCAGTAGGCATCCAGCCCGATCCCAAACAGGCCTATCCTCACGTTCGCCATGAATGCCTCTCACTGGTGGGTTGTAGGGTCGTAAGGTCATAGGGTCGTAGGGAGGGGCCTCAGAAGGTGGGAACGGGAGGGGCTGGCGTGCCGGGCCGATGAACGACACGGCACGAGGGCCTGCGGCCAAGCCTGGTGCTACCGGGTAGCGCAGCCCTAAGTCGGCGAAGCAGGCGCCTCCACCCGCCCGGTCTGTGGGAGCCGGGCTAGCTCCCAGCTTGGCCGGAGGCCCGATTGCCGTGTCGTTCATCGGCCCGGCACGCCAGCCCCTCCCGTTCCCACCTTCTGAGGCCCCTCCCTACGACCCTATGACCTTACGACCCTACGACCCAATCTTAGCCCTGACCATCTCCACCCACCGCCTCAGGCGGGTGCGGTCGCCGCCGATGCGGTAGACGTCTCGGAAGATGATCTCCAGGTTGCAGTCTTTGGCGGCCTCGAGGGTGGCGTCCAGGTCCTGCTCCAGGGCCTCCCAGTCCGCGGCTGTGCCGCTGATGGGGGCGGGGCGCGGCTTGCGCGAGAAGACGCAGGTGCGGCCCAGCTTCTCCGCGATCAGCCGGAGGTCGCACCAGGGCGAGACGGAGACCGCGCGGACGTGGGGGATGGCGTCCGTGATCAGATCCCAGCGGTCATGCACCGGCTCGCAGCAGCCGTAGTAGACCAGGCCGAAGAGGCTGCTGACCTCCGCCATGTAGGGCAGGAAGAACTGCTTGAACATGCGCGGCGAGATGCAGGTGGTCTCCTGTGACTCCATCCAGACCCACAGGTCCTTCAGCTTCGCGGTGCCCTGAGGGCCCGGCTGCGGAAGCGCGGTGGTGTAGCCCGGGCTGCCGGAACCCACGAAGGTCCAGTAGTTGTTGGAGCCCAGAAGGCCCTCGCTCTCCAGCCACTGGTGATAGGCGATGCGGTCATCCCGCAGGTACGCCATGATGCGGTGGATCGACTCCGGCTCGTCGTAGACCCAGGTCAGCAGACGGTCGTTGCCCAGCAGGCGGAAGAGGTCGCCGGTGAGGCCGGCGTGCAGGCTGGCCGTGCCGTGGAGGACGACCGGCAGGATGTCCCCGAAGGCCTCCGCCAGGCGCTCCGTGCGGCGGTGGGTCGACTCCCGGTGTACGGCCCAGGTGCGCGGCTTCAGGCGGTCGATGTCCGCCGGGGACTTCAGCGGGTGGTCGTAGGTGTAGCCGACGTTTCCGCCCTCCAGGTCCTGGGCGTGGTGGCTGGGGATCTCCACGCCGTAGTCCGTGCCGCTGACCTCCCACCCCACGCGCCAGGAGGGCTCCAGCACGATGTCGTCGCCCACCTCCTCCGCCTGGCGGAGGGTCCAGCGCATATGGTACTCCGTGCCCCGGAAGAGCGGGTCCTTGCACAGAAGCTCCTCGCCGCTGACGTAGTCCTCCAGGGTCCAGGTCTCGAAGAGCACCATCGGGCGCTCGGCGCGGAGGTCCTTCAGCGCGGTCCACTGGCGCTTCCGCTCCGCCATCACGGGCTGGCTGGCGACCTCCATCCACCGCTCCGCCAGACCCCGAAGGATCTCCCGATCTCCCATGCCCATTCCTCGCTTCCTACGGTCGCCGCCGGAACGCTTTGGCCGTGCCCCCGCGCCTACCGACGATGGCCCAGGGAGTCCCCTTGCATCCCTCATTCGACCCGCCAGCGGGTTTGCCTACCGGTGACTCGCTGTGGAGAGCGGATTGGCACCCAAGCGATTCGCAGTCTCCTGAGTCAGTGTCTATCCAAAACGTCACCACCAAGACACCAAGACACCAAGAAGGGCAGGATAAACCCTGACACAGAGACACCGAGAGCACGGAGGAGGGCCAAGCTTAGGTTCTCTTGGTGTCTTGGTGGTGAAGCAGTTTGCTGCCGCTCACTAGGGCCGGAACCAGGGGTTCGTGCCGTCGTTGGTGGGGAGCTTGGGGTGGAGCGGGCTCTGCCATCTCGGCTCCGTGTCCGTGTCGGAGTCCGTGTGGGTGGTCTTGATCTGGTCGGGCAGGTACCACTTGGTGTGCCCGTCCATGAAGGCGTAGGTGCCTCCGCCGCTGTGCCGCGTGTCCCCGAAGCGGTAGTCCGGGTACTGCTTCTGCAGCGGGTTGGAGGGGTTCAGGCCCCAGGTGTGCTGGCCGGCGTTGTTGGGCCCGTCCACGATGAAGACGGTGGTGGAGGGGTAGCGGATCTCGCTGGAGGTGATGGGAGAGTTGGGCAGGTAGCCCGACCAGCGGTCCAGGTAGGAGTTGCGCCAGAAGGAGTAGCCGTCGTTCTCACCGGCCGGCCCGTTCTTCGTCTTCTGGAAGGTGTCGCTGGGACACGTGAAGATGGCGTAGCTCTTGATGAAGGGCTGCAGGTAGTCCTGCAGGTGGTGGTTCTTGGAGTCGGTCCAGGGCGGGACGGTGTCCTCCCACTGGTCCATGTACTGAAGGTATGCCAGCGCGTACTCCCGGGAGTGCTGGCTGCAGGTGGACTGGCGCGCTCTCTCCCTGGCCTTGGCAAAGACGGGGAAGAGGATGGCGGCGAGGATGGCGATGATGGCGATGACTACCAGCAGCTCGATGAGGGTGAAGGCCTTGCGTCCTGTTCTCATGTCTGCCCCCGATCTGGGGTGGTAACTGGATGGGTCGTTAGGTCGTTGGGTCGTTGGGTCGTTGGGGGGGCTTCGCCGTCCGACAGGTCAGACTCGTCGGACTCGTCGGACGGTAAGGGCTCTCCGTGGCGGCCGTCGGCGAAGTCGGTCGTGGCTCCTGGTCCCGCGCTGAGGTCTTTCAAGCCCACAGGGTGTTGCTGAGTGTGTTCGCCGCCTGCGGGCCTGCTTCCCCCAGCCACGTCAGACCAGCTCCTTCCCCTGTAGGCCTGATGCCTCGCTCACGCTTTAAGGCGTCTGCCGGAAAGGCGGGCGAGCTGATCTGTTGGGAATGAGGCGCTCGTTGCGTATAAGGCCTGGCACACGATGCAGTGACGGTGCATATGAGGGAGGGCCTCTCAGACAGTTGGGCTGGGAAGCGCCCCCAGGCCGAGAGGTGAGAGAGGGTTTGGAGCCCTGATGGGAGACCCTCGCGCGACCCTTCGCGCGGCGACCGGTATGTCGGTCCGCCCGCCTCGGCGGCCCCTGAGCTCGAAAGGGTTGAAGATGCTACGCTGGTACACCCGCGCCATGATGGTCGTCACACTGCTGGCCCTCCTGGCAGCTAACGATAGAATCTGCTCGGCAGCTCCTAACAAGGCCTTAATGGGTGCCGACCTCTTCATTGCGATTCGCGAACACGACCACGCCGCCGTTCAGTCGCTGCTTGGGCGCGGCGCTGATCCCAACCTTCGGAACTGGCTGGGGATCACCCCGCTCATGTGGTCCGCGCTGAAGGGTGACCTGGCGGCCTGCAAGTCGCTGGTCGCGCGCCGTGCCGATATCCAGGCCGGCTCCCCCTTCGGCAACGCGCTCACGGTTGCTTCGGTCAGTGGGTCCCAGGACGTCGCGCTCTGGCTCCTCAGCCGCGGCGCCCGCGTGGATGCCGAGCGGTCCGACCGGATGACCGCCCTGATGGCCGCCTCCTCCTCGGGGCTCGATCCAGTGGTGCGCCTGATCCTGGCCCGTGGGGCGGAGGTGAACGCCCAGGACGTAGAAGGCATGACCGCGCTGATGCAGGCTGCCCGCAGGGGCCGCCCCGGCATCCTCCAGCAGCTCCTGAACCGGGGCGCGCGCGTCAACCAGGCGGATAACCGCGGCTGGACGGCCCTCACCTACGCCGCCGCCAATGGGCAGACCGACTGCGTGCGGCTGCTGCTCTCTCGCGGCGCTCGCGCCGACGTCCGAGACCGGCAGGGCCGGGACCTCGCAAGGATCGCGGCCCGGTACTCCAGGGACCCCAGGGTCCTGAATCTTCTGCCCGCTGGGTCGGTGCGCGCAACAAAGCAGGCGCCGCTCGTGAGGCTTGCCTCGGCGGGGACGACGTCGGCTGGATCCGTGCCGACATCCGCGACTGTGTCTCAGGTGGCTCGTGGCCCCCAGCAGGCTGTCGAGGCCGGCCTGAAGGCGGTCCAGCGCGGCACCGCCACCTTCTCCAAGCACGCGCCCTGCGTCTCCTGCCACCACCAGGGACTGGGCCTCATGCTGACCGGCCTGGCCCAGGATCGCGGCTTCGCCATCGACGCCGCCCTTGCCAAGAGCCAGACGGAGGTTGTCCGCAAGGGGGTCGGCGAGCTGACCCCTCTGCTGGAGACCGCCGTTCATAACCCCGAGGCAGCGAAGCTGGTACCGGCGGTGGACATCGGCGACATCCCTCCCACCTTCGGCTACGTGCTGGGGGGCATGGCGGCCCACCACGAGCAGCCGGATCGGCTCCTGACGCTGTGCTCTGACCTGCTGGCAAAGCAGCAGCGGCCGGATGGCAGCTTCCACTACGGCTTCACCCGTGGGCCCATCGAGTCCAGCTACTTCACCGTGACCGCGTTGGCCCTCAAGGTGCTGAAGAGCTACCCTACGACCTCGCCGGAGGAGGACGCCCGGCGCATCGCCCGTGCCCGCGAGTGGCTGCTGAAGACTCCCGCGGCGACCACGGACGAGCGGGCCGGCAAGCTGTTGGGTCTCGCCTACTCCGGCGCCGATGAGACAGCCCTCGACCAGGCCGCGGAGGCGGTGCTGGCCGGTCAGCACGCGGACGGTGGCTGGTCGCAGTTCCAGGGCAAGCCCAGCGACGCCTATGCCACCGGCTTCTCGCTCTACGCCCTGAGCCAGGGGGGTGTACAGACCTCCAGCCCGGCATACCAGCGCGGCGTCCAATACCTGCTGAAGACGCAGGAGCCTGATGGCTCCTGGTACGTGAGCAAGTGGGCGATACCGGTGAACTTCTACTTCCACGCCGACTTCCCCCACGGCGAGTCCCAGTACATCAGCTACGGCGCCACCTGCTGGGCCACCATGGCCCTGATCATGGCCTCCCCCCACCCCGTCCGTCAGGCCAGGACCCAGTAGCCTCCGTTCACTCCGCCCAGGGCGGGACCGCACCCCCGCCCTGGGCACCCCCCTGCCCAGCCACCCCCTTGCCCGTTTGGGGTCGCCCCACCGCCCGGGGCTGAAGCCCTCGGGCGCCCCCGGCCCTCCTTCTGGCCCCTATGGTCTCGCCGCGGGCTCTGGTTCCCTGTAGGCGCCGAACACATGCCGTCGAGCCTACCCGAAGTGCGGGCGGATGCAGCCCCTAAGACGCCGGATAGCAGCCGGAAGGTGTAGCCGAAGCCACAGCTAATCCCTTGTTAGCTCACTGGGCAGTAGAGCACACGCAAGGGAGACCAGCATGGGACACGATATCCGCGGGTACCGGGGCCTCGTCAAGGGCCGGACGGTGGGGAAGCTATCGGACACCGTCGGTAGGCTGAAGGGGCGCCCGCCGCGGCGCGCGGGGAGAGTCGCGGCACTCGCCGCCTGCCTCTGCCTGGCCCTGATGGCCGGCACGGGGAGCGCGGCGATGGCTGGCGGGCTCTCGCGGCCCAGCCTCAGCTTCGGACGACTGCCGCTGAGCTTCGAGCGCGTCCCAGCAGCCCGCCCCGGCCAGGTCGCTTACCAGGCCCATGGGCCGGGCTACGGTCTGTTGCTGAAGCCCAGAGGAGCGTCGCTTGTCGTTGGCGGTGGCTGCCGGCTGGACCTCTCCCTCGTCGGCGCCGACGCGCACGCCTCCTTGGTCGGTGAGGCACCCCTGCCGGGCAAGGTCAGCTACCTGCTGGGTAAGGACCCACGAGGGTGGAGGTGTGGTCTATCCACCTACTTCCGCGTGCGGTCACGTGGGGTCTACCCCGGGACCGATCTGCTCTACTATGGGCGGCTGGGCCATCTGGAGTACGATTTCGTGCTGGCACCGGGCGCCTCCCCGGACCGGATTCGCCTGAAGGTGCGTGGGGCCAGGAGTCTGAGCATCACGCCCCAGGGTGATCTGGTGCTTCGGACCGGCGCCGGCGACGTGCGCCAGCTCAAGCCCAGGGTGTACCAGCAGGCGGCAGGAGTCCGCCGTGAGATGCGCGGGAGCTACGTGCTCCACGGCGCGGACGAGGTGGGCTTCCAGGTCGCACGCTACGACCGGACGCGTCCGCTTGTGATCGACCCCGTTCTTACCTACTCCACCTACCTCGGGGGGACGAAGTCGGACAACGTCTCCGCCGTCGCGGTGGATGCCAGCGGCTGCGCCTATCTGGCCGGCGGAACCCAGAGCGCGGGCCTACCCGGCCACGTTGGGGGCACCACCCAGGACAGCGTGGATGCCTTCGTGACGAAGCTCAACCCCAGCGGGTCCGCCGCGCTCTACACCGTGTATCTGGGTGGCTCCAAGATGGACTCCGCGCGCGCGCTGGCGGTGGACTCCAACGGCGCCGCCTACGTGGCGGGCTTTACGCAGTCGCCCGATCTGCCCACGACCGAGGCCGTGCAGTCGACCTTCGGCAGCACTGTCACGGCGGGTAGTCCCATGATCCCCAGTGACGCCTTCGTGGCGAAGGTCAGCCCGAACGGTGCCGCGCTGGACTACTGCACTTACCTGGGCGGTACGGCCAGCGACCTGGCCAGCGGCATCGCCGTGGACGCCACCGGCAGCGCCTGCGTGGTGGGGATGACCAGTTCCCCCAACTTCCCCGTGGTGGCGGCGCTTCAGGGGACACTGCACGGGGCATCGGATGCCTTCGTGGCCAAGCTCAACCCCACGGGATCCGCCCTGGTCTTCTCCACCTACCTGGGTGGAAGCGGAAGCGATGGCGCCAACGCCGTGGCGGTGGGGGCTGGCGGCAGCCTCTACGTGTGCGGCTACACGGAGTCCACGGACTTCCCGACTCAGGCGCCCTTCCAGCCAGCCGCCGGAGGCGGAGAGGACGCCTTCGTGTGCAAGCTCAACGCCACCGGTTCCGCGCTGAGCTACTCCACCTACCTTGGTGGGACGAAGGACGAGGAGGGCTACGGCATTGGGGTCGACTCCACGGGTGCCGCCATCGTGGCGGGTTTCACGGACTCCCCCAACTTCCCCACCCATGCGCCGCTGCAGCCCTCACTGGCGGGCGGCAGTGACGTCTTCATCCTCAAGCTGAACGCCGCCGGCTCCGCGCTGGCCTACTCCACCTACCTGGGCGGCAGCGGCGGCGACTATGCCATGGGGATGGCCGTGGGCACTTCCGGCGATGTAACGGTTGTTGGAAGCACCAGCTCCACCGACTTCCCCACCCTTGATCCCCTGCAATCCCTCAGGGGGTCGATCGATGGGTTCGTGAGCCGGCTGGACGCCTCCGGTGCCTCCCTCGCTTTCTCAACCTACCTTGGCGGCAGCGGTTTCGACACGGCAGTGGCGGTGGCCGCGGACTCCAGCGGCAACGCCTACGTTGGAGGGCAGACCAACTCCTCCGACTTCCCAGTTGCCTCCGCGATGGGCGCCTCGCTGGCGGGCCTCGAGGATGGGTTCATCACCAAGCTCTCCCCCTCTCCGCCGGAGCTGTCCGCGAGTCCGACCAGCGCGCCCAACGACGCCAGGGCCACCATCACCTTCACCAGCCACAAGGGCAAGCACATCGCGACGGGTGCCACCGTGAAGCTGAGCCTGGCGGGTCAGCCGGACATCACCGCCGGCAAGGTGACCGTGGCCGCGGACGGGCTAAGCGCGACAGCGGAGTTTGACCTGACGGGAAGCCCCCCCGGGCGCCGGGATGTGACCATCACCAACCCGGACGGGACTACCCTCGGCCAAGCCAGGGCGTTCGAGGTCCTTCAGGCCTACGCGCTTCTGGTGGAGCCGCCCATCGCGGAGAGCGGCCAGGGCTCCGTGCCCATCACGGTTCGGGAGGCCCACGGCGCCGCCATCTTCGGTGACGCCTTCCGCGTGAAGCTGTCTCAGGGAGAGGGAGCCGACTCCGCCGAGACCTCGGCTACCCCCTCCGCCAACGGCACCAGCCTCACCGCCACGCTGAACCTCACCTGGACCGCCGCGGGGACCTGGGACCTGGTGATCCAGAAGATGGGGGGCGGCGCGAACCTCACCCTGTCCAAGGGCTTCGTCGTTACTCCCGTCGGGGCTCAGAGGCTGAAGGTCACTCCCTCGAGCACCTCGCAGGCCGCGCCCGTTACCGTCACTCTCAGCGAGGTCCACGGCCAGACACCCTTCGAACCCGGTACCACGGTAAGCCTGGTACGCGCCGGCGAGACGGGCATCCCCGGCACCTCGGTGAGCGCTGCCGGGGACCACGCCACCCTGACGGCTACCTTCGACCTCACCGGCAAGACCGTCGGCTCCTGGGACGTGGTGGTAACCCTGCCGGATGGCACCACCATCACCCAGCCCAGGGGCTTCTCACTGAGCACGCTCGCGGTCCTTGACTCCGTGCAGCCCAGGGTTGGCAGGGACAGCGCCGTGGTAACCCTCACCGTGCGCGGTAGCGGCCTCAGCGCGGGAAGCACCCTGAAGCTGCAGCGGGGCGGCGATGCGCCGATCCCCGGTACCGTCCCCACCTTCTCTGCCGACGAGACCACCGCCACCGCCAGCTTTGACCTCCGAAGCCGCTCGCTGGGCGCCTGGGACCTGACGGTGACCGACAGCCTGGGCAACGGCGCCAGCGCGCAGAGGGCCTTCACCATCGGGCATCCCACGCTGACGGTTTCCCCTCTAGTAGCTGCCAACGATGCCCCCGTTCAGGTGACATTGCATGAGGTTCAGGGGATCCCCTTCGAGGCCGGCAGCACCGTGAAGCTGTCCCTTCCCGGCGGCCCGGAGGTGGCGGGAACGGGCGTGGTGATACCCACAAGCGGCGACGCGCTCACCGCCGCCTTCGACCTGACCGGGAAGCCGGCCGGCGCCTGGAACTTGGTCCTGACCTACCCCGACGGCGCCACCGCGACAGTGCCGTTGGTCGTTGAGAAGCCCCTTCCGGCCTTATTGGTCACGCCGACGGTCGGCTACACGGGGTACCCTGTGATGCTGGTTATCTACGACCAGCGCGCGAAGCACCTCTTCGACGCCACCAGTGTGGCGCGGCTTTCGCGAACCGGCGAGGCCGACGTGGTGGGCACCGGCACGGCCGCGAGGGCCGATGGGCTCACGCTCACGGCAACCTTCGACCTTGCCAGCCGCGCTCCCGGCGTCTACGACCTGACCGTCACCCGTGGCGACGGCACCACTACCAGCCTGGAGAAGGCCTTCACGCTCCGCAAACCGGTTAGCATCTCCCAGTGGTCCCCACACGTAGCTCGGGACCGTGTGCCGGTCAAGCTCTCAGTCAAGGGAACTGGGCTGGCTTCAGACTGCGCGCTGCAGCTCCTGCGCGGCTCGCTGGTCCTGTCCCCGGTCGCGGCTCCCACTTGCTCGGCCGATGAGTCCACGATGGAGGCCACCTTCGACCTGAGAGGGCGCCCCCTGGGCAGCTACACCATCCGAGTCATGGACCCTTACGGGAACTCCGCGACCTGGAGTGATGCCTTTGCCCTCTGCGAGCCACTGATCGATGCCAGTCCGGCCGCGGTGATGAACCTGGGTCCCCAGACCGTCACCCTGAACGAGGAGCATGGGCTCCCCTTCGAGCCGGGCACCACCGTTAGGCTCGCGCGGACCGGTCAGGCGGACATCCCCGGGACCAACCTGACTTCAGGGGCCGATGGCAGAAGCGCGACCGTCACCTTCGACCTGACGGGACGGGAGCCGGGCAACTGGAGCCTGGTGGTCACCTACCCCGATGGGGCGACCGGCATAACCTCCTTCACCCTGGGTTCAGCCTGGGTCCGCCCCGCCGAGCGCATCCTTTACGCGGTGGCAGTTCAGTCCCTGTGGCTCCAAACGCCTCAGCAGCCTGGGCTCAGGCTCAGCAACGTGCAGGTGTCTCTCGCCCAGGGAGCCACGGTGGTGCCGGCCGCCTCCGTGGTCCCCATCGGAGCAGGCCAGGGACTGAAGGCCGTGTTCGACCTGCGGAACCAGCCGCGCGGAGACTACGACGTCCGCCTCACCTACCCAGACGGGCACACTCAGGTGTTGCTGTCGGCGGTCAGCGTGATGGACCCCCAGATCACGCTGGCGTGGCCCTGGAACTCGGTCTTACCGATGCCGACGGACCTAACCCTACAGTCGTACCCCGGCGTGGCCTTCACTCCCGGCTGCACGATCCGGCTGAGCCGCATGGGGCAGCCGGACCTGCCCATCACGGGGGTCGCGGTAAGGGAGGACGGCGGCGCGATCACCGGTCGCGTAGACCTCTCTCAGGCCACCAGCGGAACCTACGACGTCACGGTCACCGACCCCGCTGGGCACGCCATGACGGCGAACGGCCCCCTCTACACGCGAGATCCCCAGCCTGTGCTCAGCACTCGGCGAGCGGCCAACCTGGAAGTGGCCCGGCTGGTCATCTCCGACGTCTCCGGCCTTCCCGCCTTCCCCGAGAACGTGTCGGTCGCCCTCACCCGAGAGGGGCACGCCCCCATCCCCGGCACCGCGCTG
>DASXUI010000227.1:0-7927 GCA_036504955.1 Armatimonadota bacterium | reverse complement strand
GCTCTTGGCCTGGCTTGCGGCCTGGGCCTGGTCTCTCGATGCGGCCAGGTCCTCCGCCTGGACCGCCAGCAGTCGCGCCTGCTCCTCCACTCGGTCACGGGCTTCCCTGGCCTCGTTCAGCGCGCGCTCCAGGGCCTGCTGGGCGTGGTGCCACTGGGTGACGTCGCGGGTGGAGCCAGCTAGACCCACCACCTTGCCCTCCGCGTCGTGGAGTAGGCACGGCCTGACCTCGGTCCAGACCGTGCTGCCATCCTTGCGAACTTGCTCCACCTGGAGGCTGAGGGAGGGAGGTTTCCTCGTGGGATCCTGGGACTCCAGCAGCTCACGCAGGACCTCCCGGCAGCGGCGCGCCGACTCCGGGGTCATCGCGTGCTCCAGGGGGTGAAGATACAACTCGCCGTGCGAGTAGCCCAGCATCCGTTGGGCGGAGGCCGAGGCGTAGGTGAAGCGCCCCTCGGTATCGGTGGTCCAGATTACGTCGTTGACATGGTCCGTCAGCAGCCGGAGCTGAACCTCGCTTCTCGCGACCCGCAGGTGGGACTCCTGGAGCCGGCCCAGCATCTCGTTCACGGCACGCTCCACAACCGCCAGCTCGTCGCGGCCGGAAACCTCGATCCGGTCAGTGGCATCCTCCAACTGGGTCACCCGGGCCAGCTCGTGGCGGAACCGGGAGAGACGCGATAGCACGGTCCTGTCCAGGAGCAGCACGTTGGTCAGTCCGGCCGCGAGCCCAAGCAGAACCAAGCACGCCATCGAGAGCCCGAAGGTCCCCATCGCCTCACGATGGATGGCTCTGGGGGTGTCAGTTCTCAGAACCAGGGCAGGACGCCCGCGCAGGTCGTTCAGCAGGCCGTAGCCCGACAGGACCTTGGGACCTCGCGCCTTCACCAGGCAGTCGCCGTCGTCCGGCCGCGAGGGAGCACCCGCGTCCTGGCCCACGGCCAGCCCTGCCCGAGCGGAGACTAGCTCCTTACCGGCCTCAGCCAGGTCCGCGGGGATCGCCGTGGCGTTCAGAGCGGCGAGGGTGGTGACCCGGTCGTGCTCCTGGCGAAGCTGACTGGTGAAGTGGGAGTCCAGGCACCGGCCCAACACCAGAGTGCCTCGCACGCGGCCCTGCTTGGTGCTCCGCACGATGGCGTGGGCGGCGACGAGAACCGGCATCCCCGGCGTTACCAAAAGGCCGGCAGCCTGAGCGTCGGGTGACTGGTCCCGGTGGAGCACCCCCCCGGGCCTCAGGGTGCGAAGCAGACCGGCGGGCAGCGGCATCGGGGCACCCGTGACCAGGTCCTGCCCTTGGGCCCAGACCACCTTGCCATCGGTATCGGCGAACACCAGCAGATTGAGGCCGAGGGAGGCGCAGACCCCGCGTGGCAGATTGGTGTCAATGAAGGAGCGGTTCGGGCTCCCCACGAAGGCCCAGGCATCATCCCAGACCGAGTAGGCGCTAGCGGTAGCCCGAAGCCCCGTTACGGACCACCGAAGGCTCAACACGGCATCGCTGGAGTCACGCTGCGCGTCCGAGGTCTCGAGACGGGCGAAGCTGCCCAGAACGATCCAGCTCAGCAGCAGCCCAAGGAGGCCGATCAGCGCCACCAGGACTGAGAGGGCCCCCAGGAGGGTTTTGGTTCGAAGTGTCATAGTCTCATGCGAAGTGCTTCCACAGAGGACCTGCGGCCTTGGGAAGCGTGGCGCAGCGCCCAGAGCGCCGTACCTGACGCAGGCGCGCCATGGAAGCATCTAGGGCCGGTTTGGTTCCGCCGAGCAGGCCGGCCTCGGGATGGCTCAACTGGCAGGCGTAGCGAGTGGGTCAATGCCGTCAGTAGGCTTCTCGGCCGCTTCGCTCAGGGGGTTAAGCGCCGCGCCGAGAACCCGCCCCTCGTGAGGGTCCTTGCGGGCCTGGCCCAGGGGCGTGAGGGATACCGGCGCCCGCCTGCCAGAACCCAACTGAGCACGCAGGCCTGGCCTATCCGTTTCGGAGCCGCAGGCCAGCGTCGGGACGCGGCCATTGGTGCTTTGCGCCTATCGAGGGTGCCTCGGCGCGAAGGAGGCCCGAGGGAGGGGAAACGCGAGCCCCGCGTGCCGGGACCGGGCCGGAGGGCCCGCACTGCTCAGGGGCGACGGGCGCCCCGTGGGCAGTGCGGGTCATCGCGGGGCCTAGGCCGGCGCCGAGGCGAGGGGGTCCGCGTCAGTGGCCCTTTCCAGCTTGGCAGCGATCTCCTCCAGAACCACCTTGCGGTCCCGAAGGCGCGTCTTGAAGTCCAGCCGGTCGGTATCCACGATCTCCATGCGGAGGTCGGACAGGAGGTGCTCCAGGAGCTCCCCGAGGGTTGAGGACTCCAGGTCGTTGAGGATGAGGTGTGCCATGGCAGTGCCTCCCCGCAGACAGGCCTGCTTTCCGCGTCCAAACGGGCCCGCTAGGTTCGGGGAGCCCTGCGCGCCGCCGAGGGTGCCCAGCTACCGCCTACGCCCCGCACCCGATCCGGCGCCTGTGGTGCCCCCATCGTGAAGCCTGCTGCTCTGTGATACAGATGGTAGCCCCCCAAAGCGGCACGATCAAGGCCGCGCCAGGCTCACCACGCCCGTCCGCGCCCAGAGTCAGCGTAGGCAGGCTTCAGACCGTCGGCCGAGCACGTCCGCGCCGCATTGAAGGCCAGCGTTGGCGAATCGCTTGTGAGTGTGGGGGCTGTGCCACCTGCCTAGCACTCCGGGCTGAAGCCACGGGGCGACAGTGATCGTGCGCTAGCGCACGACTAGCAGAAGCCGGCTTAAGCCGGCTAACCGCCCTAGAACGATCCCAAGGGGCGACCCTGGGCCTGCGAGGGGTCTGCAGCGCGCTTCAGCCCGCTTCAGCGAGCTGTCGTCCCGTGGCTTCAGCCCGGGGCATGCCCAACTAGCGGCGTAGCACCAACTCTCACTAGTGGTTCGCCAACGCTAACCTGAAGTGCGCCGCTCCTGGGAAGGCAAGCCCGCCCTCGCGGCCTGGGGCTGTCCCAAGGGTCACCGCCCAGGGCTCAACCCCCGAGAGGGATGGACTCCGAGCCCTCAACAGGCACAACCCCAGCCCACGAAGGTGGGCTTGGCCCCCCAGCAGCGGCGTACTTCAGTGCGGCGCGGTTATGCTTATCCGACGCCCGGTAGATCGCCAACGCCAACCCTCGATGCAGCGCAGCCGGGCTCGTCCCGCCGCCTCGGCGACGCCAACGCAACCCCTCCGGTCGGCGCACGGCAAAGCCCACGCCCGCCTTCGCGGGACCAATGCGGGTACGCGCCCCCATGCTTGCCCGTGCATCTTCGTTCGCCCGTCGGAGGGCCTTGCGGCTGAGCTTGCCCCGCCTGGTGTCATCCCACAGCATCCCTGTGGAGAGGACCGGGTGTGCCGGGCCGGTGAACGACTGTCTTGTACCCACATCTTCGTCCAATCGACAGGTGGCGGTATCTGCGGAGATGGGATACCAGATATGCCGCTGTCTCCGTGCTGTCGGGGCCCTCTTAGGAACAGCAGACATCAGCTGCCGTCAAGCTCAGGATCAGGGCAGCAGCGCCGACTTGCCTGCCTGCCAGCGCCGAGATGTGGGTAGAAGACAGCCGGTGAACGATCCGGCACGAGGGGCTGCGGCCAATCCGGGAGGGAGCCCATGGAAGCCCCCCACTCCTGAGTGGATCTTGGTCCTCTGCACCCTGTGCCACCTGGCTTGGCCGAAGGCCCCTGCGCCGGGTTGTTCATCGGCCCGGCACACCTGGTCCCCTCCACAGGGATGCTGTGTTCCTGCATTAGGCGCCGCGCTCGGCTCGGCCATCGCACCCCTCCGGCATCCGGAATCTGAGTCCTCTTGGGCGGAAGCTCGGTAGCACACACGCCTTGACGGCCGGGTGACCCCTCCCTACAATGGGTGCATGAACCGAGCGCCCTCCTTCTCGGAAACCACCCGGTGTTAGCCTGCGTTCACTCGGCGGGCATCCACGGCATCGACGCCTACCTCATCACCGTCGAGGTGGACATCGGCCGCACCAGTCTCCCTCAAACCCACATCGTCGGCCTGCCGGACGCCGCCGTGCAGGAGTCCCGAGAGCGCGTTCGCTCCGCCATCCGCAACAGCGGCCTCCACTATCCCTACGACAGCCGCATCACCGTGAACCTGGCCCCCGCCGACATCCGCAAGGAGGGGCCCAGCCTGGACCTGCCCATCGCCCTGGGGATGCTGGCCGCCACGGAGCAGCTTACCCGTAGCGGCCTGGACGGCTGGGTCTCCGTCGGCGAGCTGGCCCTGGACGGCACCGTGCGCCCCGTGAGCGGCGTGCTCCCCATCGCGCTGGGTACCCGCGCGGCCGGCCACGTCCGCCTGATCGTTCCCGAGGCCAACGCCAAGGAGGCCGCCGTGG
Source organism: Armatimonadota bacterium (assembly GCA_036504955.1). Classification (GTDB taxonomy): domain Bacteria; phylum Armatimonadota; class DTGP01; order DTGP01; family DASXUI01; genus DASXUI01. The sequence continues at coordinate 3,547 of DASXUI010000227.1, read as the reverse complement.
TGGAGGGCCTCGAGATCTACGGCGTCTCCACCCTCCACCAGGCCGTGCACCTGGTCCACACAGGTGAGGGCGCCTGTCCGGTGGTGCCGGAGCCGGTCTCCGAGCTGTTGGTCGACCCCCGCTACGAGGCGGACTTCTCCGACGTACGCGGCCAGGAGCACGTGAAGCGCGCCCTGGAGGTTGCCGCTGCCGGCGGCCACAACCTGTTGATGGTCGGTCCCCCCGGCTCCGGCAAGACGATGCTCGCGCGCCGCCTGCCCAGCATCCTGCCGCCCCTCGGACTGGACGAGGCGCTGGAGGTCACCAAGCTCTACAGCATCGCCGGCCTGCTGCCCGCCCAGACGCCGCTCATCGCCTGCCGCCCCTTCCGCTCCCCCCACCACACCGTCAGCAACGCCGGACTCATCGGCGGAGGCAGCGTCCCCCGTCCCGGCGAGGTCAGCCTGGCCGACCACGGCGTGCTCTTTCTGGATGAGCTGCCGGAGTTCAAGCGCGACGTGCTGGAGGTCCTGCGCCAGCCCCTGGAGGACGGCCAGGTGACCATCTCCCGCGCCTCCGGCAGCCTGAGCTACCCCGCGCGCTTCATGATGGTCGGCGCCATGAACCCGTGCCCCTGCGGCTTCCTGACCGACCCCGGCCGCCAGTGCACCTGCAACCCCACGGCGGTGCAGCGCTACCTGATGCGCATCTCCGGCCCGCTGCTGGACCGCATCGACCTGCACGTGGAGGTCCCTCGCCTGAAGCACGACGAGATCCTCTCCCGAGGCACCACGGAGCCCTCCACCTCCATCCGCGCGCGCGTCCAGTCCGCCCGCGCCCGCCAAACGGACCGCTTCCAGGGCACCCGCATGTTCTGCAACGCCCACATGGGCAGCAAAGCCCTCCGCGAGTTCTGCCCCATCGACGACGCCACCCGCACGCTCCTGAAGGCCGCCATCCAGCAGCTCAACCTGAGTGCGCGCGCCTACGACCGCATCCTCAAGGTGGCAAGGACGATTGCGGACCTGGCAGGGGCAGAAGCCATCCAAGTGCCCCACGTCGCGGAGGCGATTCAGTACCGGAGTTTGGATAGGAAGCTGTGGAACTGAGGGAGAGCGGCCAGAAGCACGCCGACCTGGGGAGAGCGCCGCACTGAAGTACGCCGCTCCGGGGACGGCAAGCCCACCTTCGTGGGCTGAGGGTGTGCCCTACGTCAGTATGCCGTCGACTGCCCCCGAGCTGCGGTCGGGGGCCGCCCCAAGCCCTCGAAGGAGGGCTTGCAGTACCCGGAGCGGCGTACTTCAGTGCGGCGCTCCCCTGTGCGACTGCTCAGCCACGTAGCCAGAGGAGACCTACCATGCCCCAGTCCCATTGCATAGTGCTCGTTCACATGGTGTGGAGTACCTGGGACCGTCTGCCGCTTCTTACTCCTGAGGTGGAGGAGGTGGTCCTTGACGCCGTCGTCCAGAAGGCTCAGGCTCTGGACTGCCGCGTGCTGGCGGTAGGGGCTGTGCCGGACCACCTTCACCTGCTGGTTGATATGTCCCCGAACGTGTCCGTCGCTGACCTTGCCAAAGGAGTGAAGGGGACCTCCTCGCGCGTCGCGGGTCGAGCTACTGCCCCCAAGGTCTTCCGCTGGCAGGGAGGCTACTTCGCGCAGACCATATCTCCTGACGACGCGGATGCCGTCGTGCGGTACATCGGCAGGCAGAAGGAGCACCACCGCCAGGGACTGCCGCCGGAGATGGACCTGATGGAGCCGCTCAGCAACTAACTATGCGTCGGCTGTGGGCTCACCCTCACCCCAGGCGGTGTCAGCACTTCGTGACTGTCCGGGCGGCGGCGATGGTAGGCTGGGAGATCACTGGCTCTTGCAGGCCGGTGCGACCGAGTGGTCTTGTCACCCGATTCCGAGGTCAGGCATGCGTACGCCGGTCAGAGTCTATGTGGACAGCTCTGTGTTCGGCGGGGTGCTCGACGACGAGTTCGCGGAGGCGAGCAGGGCCTTCTTCCGTGATCTGGAGGCGGGCCGCTTCGCGTTGGTCACTTAAGAGCTTGTTCGTCTGGAGCTAGGCCCAGCACCCGTAGCGGTGCGTGACCTACTCCTGGGCGTGCTGCCGGACGCGATCGTGGCGCCCGTGAGCAGTGCCGCCTTGGCGCTTCGAGACGCGTACCTTGCCGCGGGTATCCTCACTCCGAGGTGGGCCAACGATGCTCTGCATGTCGCCCTTGCCAGCTCCTCCCAGTGCTCGCTACGGGTGAGTTGAAGCTTCCACCACATTGTTCACTTCGACAAGATGCCGCTGTACAATGCAGTGAACGTGCTCCACGGCTTCGATGCCCTCGAGATCCGATCCCCGAGGGAGGTGATTCGCTATGACGAAGACCTTTGACTGCGTTGAGATGAAGCACGCCGCGGCGCGAGTGGTTCAGGAGAAAACATCCGGGCTGAGTCAGGCCGAGGAGCTGGAGTTCTGGCGTCGCGGAACCGAGGAACTGCTCTGCCTTCAGGCGGACCTGCGGGCTCGCCGGGCCGCCCAGCCGGAGGGCGAGTCCCGTGCCACTCCCCAGGGCGGCGAAGTGGAGCGGGTCGGCCAGTAGCGCGAACAGCAGGCTCAGCTCCGCCGGTCCGGTCCCAGACGTCCTTGGCTATCCCCGCGATTGGCCGGCGACGTGACCACTTGTCTGTGGGCCACCAGTGGCGGTTCTTCCACTGACCCCCGGCCGGCAAGCGCGCTTGGCACCGGACTCCCGCACGAGCCCAAGCAGGCGCATGCCCTCCCCGGTGTCGCGTACCACGGTGCGTCGCGTACCCCTTCGCGCGCCCTCTCGGCACGACCTCGCCTCTCCTGCCGCATTGCCCCTGCCCGCGGCCATGGGGCTGTTGGGGGCAGACACAGCCTCCCGGCGCCAAAGGGTGAGGGCGCCCCCCCGGGCTGCGACGCCTGCCAGTCCCCCCTCCCTCCGCCAAGCCTGGCGTTGGGGGAAGAGGCAGGTCCCTCCCCCTCCTCCTCCCCACGCAGACCCCTTTCTGCCAAACCAACATGCCACCAAAGGCTTGTAAGCAGCCTCTGCTTGCCGTGTTAGGGCCAGGTACTGCGAGGTCGTCGCCCCGTTTGTTGGTCTGGCCACGTCCTGGCGCCCGGTCCCCCGGCCGCGAAACGATTTCCCTGAGGCCTCCGAGCGGCGATGCCCCCCGGCTTAGCCCCAAGGGCAGGCCTTGGGTGCTTCGCGTCCGTCCTGGTGTGGATCCCTTGTGCGACGCCCTCATCCGAGCATCAGGGTCGGGCCCCAGTGACAAGGCCTGCGGCGTGCTGCCCCCGGCGGAGCCCACGAAGGTGGGCCTGGAGTACCCGAAGCGGCGCACTTCAGGTCAGCGTTGGCAATCCCAGTGTCCGTGGGCCGAGGCGGTCCGCGCCGCACTGAAGTACGCCGCTGCGGGCACAACCCAAGCCCTCCTTCGAGGGCTTGGGCTGTGCCCGTTGGGGCTCGGGGGTCCCGTCCCCCCGGGCTGGGACCACGAAGACAACGCGGGCACCGACCTAGCCCACGCAGGTGGGCTTGCGTT
>DASXUI010000226.1:0-13003 GCA_036504955.1 Armatimonadota bacterium | reverse complement strand
GGGAAGGGCCTCAGAGGTGTCACCCTTGGATTCCTTCAGCCAAGGGACGCAAGGGACCAAAGGGACATAAGGGACCTAAGGGGGACCCTCTGAGGCCCTTCCCCTACGACCTTACGACCCAACGGCCCTACGACCCGCCTTTTGGAGGCATACGATGGTTGTGGAGATAACGGCGGAGCAGAGCGTGGAGCTTCAGCAGAAGCTGGAGAGGCTGCGGGCCATCTTTCGGGAGATGGACAGCGTGGCGGTGGCCTTTTCGGCGGGGGTGGACAGCACCTTTCTGCTGAAGGTGGCTCAGGAGGAGCTGGGGGACCGGTGCCTGGCGGTGGTGGCGGTTTCCGCCTCCTACACGGAGGAGGAGGCCGATGAGGCCCGGGAGCTCGCGGCGCTCTTCGGCTCCGAGATCGTGTTCCTCAACACCAACGAGCTTGCCAACGACAACTACGCCAGCAACCCCACCAACCGCTGCTACTACTGCAAGACGGAGCTCTTCACCACCATGGCTCCGGCGCTGAAGGAGCGCGGCATCACGACCATCGCCTACGGCGCTAACATGGACGATACCTCCGACCACCGTCCCGGGCAGCAGGCGGCACAGGAGTATGGCGTCCGTGCGCCGCTCATCGAGGCCGGACTGGACAAGCAGGAGATCCGGCTTCTCTCTCGGCAGCTCGGCGTGCCGACCTGGAACAAGCCGTCGCAGGCGTGCCTGGCCTCGCGGTTCCCCTACGGCACTCGCATCACGTCGGAGAACCTGAATCAGGTTGCCCAGGCGGAGCGGGTGCTTCGCCGCCACGGCTTCGCGCAGCTTCGGGTGCGCCACCACGGCGAGATCGCCCGCATCGAGGTCCCACGCGAGGACTTCGTGAGGCTCCTCGAGGGGGATCTGGCGGCGAAGGTCTCGGACGAGATCAAGGCCACGGGCTACAAGTACGTGACCCTGGACCTCAAGGGCTTCCGCAGCGGCAGCCTGAACGAGGGGATGGGCCTCCAGCCCGCCAGCCCCTTCCGCATGGCGCGGAGTTGACGCGCAGGGCACGCGGCGTCGGGGTTGCGGCGGTGGTGGTGCACAGGGGGAATGTGCCCGGAGGCGGTCCGCCCGGCGGTGAATCGCCGGGCTCCGGGGCTCAATCCCGCTGAAGCGGGGTTCTGAACCACGGGTGCGCCTTGGCGTCCGACCATCGTATCGGTACGGACCATGGATAGGACGCTCAGGTGCGCCTTAGGGGTCAGAACCCTCCTTTCAGGAGGATTGAGCCCCGGAGCCCGGCGATTCACCGCCGGGCGGACGGCCGCAAGGCACACCCTGTCATGGGGTCTACCGTCCCCACCCTCTGAGGTCCTCTCACCCCCTAACCCACTCATCCCTCATCCGCCCCTATGGGAACTACAGGTCCTTGAGCTGCTTGAGGAGGCTGTGGCGGCGGGCGTACTTGGTGCGTAGGTCGTTCAGGTAGCTCTGGAAGGCGGGCGTGTGGCCGGCGGCTTCGGCGGCTTGCTTGGCCTTCGAGAGGACCTTGGCGGCAAGCTCGTAGCTCGACTTGTTGCCGCCCGAGATGTACCCCTCGCCCATCCTCTGGTAGAGGGCGATGACCTCCACCGGATAGGCGTCCACGACGCCGTCGGCGACCCTCTCGATCACGCTGTAAGGCATACGCTGCGACTGGACGGCCTCCAGGGCGGCCCTCCGGTCGCCCCGCATCAGGTGGAGGTCGGGGACCAGCTCGCGCAGCTGCCCCAGGTCCTTCCGCGCGCTGAGACCGTCCAGGAGTTTCTGGGCGGCCTCGGCCTCGTCGCCGAGCTGCTTGGAGAGGGTGGACACGCGGGTGAGGCGCTCCTGGCTGGGCTGGGTCAGGAAGGCGCGGAGGGAATAGGCCCGAGCGGCCCTCCGATCCCCCTCCTGTTCCAGTGCCTCGGAGACCGTCTCCTGAAGCGTGGCTATGCGGGCCACCATGGGCCACTCGGTGGAGTCCTCCGGCAGCCCTTCGAGGGCCAGGAGGGCCATCTGCCGGGCCGCCGGCCACTTCCCGTCGTGAGCCAGGACATCGGTGGCTTCCGCCACCTCCAGGGGCTTGGCGCCGTTGGCCCGGGCGTACTCCAGCGCTTCGTCCGCTCGGCCCTCCCCCAGCAGGTAGTAGACCCACACCATGGGCCGCTCGTACTCCCAGGCCAGCCCCTCCAGGTCGGACTCGCGGCCCCCCCCGATATACAGCTCCGCCAGGACCCCTATCCAGGCGTCCAACTGCCCACGGTCGGGGCGCTTCGCTGCCAGAGAGCGGTAGGTATTGACCCGCTTCCGGAGCGCGCTCTCCACGAAGGGAGTATCGTCCGTCTCGGCAACGCACCCCGCGAAGTCGAGCCAGCGGGTACTGGGGAACTCGTCCGTGGGATCCGGCGGGCCGAGGCAGCGGAGAATCCAGGCCTGCCTCAGGTGAGTGGGGAGGCGCAGCTCCGGCAGCCACTGCCACATCCTGGCGGAGACCTCGTCCTCGAGGTCCTCCACTTCCGGCTCGGGGTCCTCGTCAGGCTCGGCCTCGTAGTAACCCAGGTCATCGAAGTCCAGGTCATCGGGCTCAGGAGGGGTGTAGCGCTCCAGGGCTTCGACGAGGGCGGTGATGCCCGCCAGCGCCTGAGCGGGCTCCGTGGAGCCGAGGGCGAAGAGGTCCTCGGCAAGGTCCCTGAGCTCGCGAATCGAGCCGGTCTGGTCCAGGTAGGCAAACGCGGCCATGACGGCGGGCGTGTAGGCCTCCAGGGGGCCGGAGAAGTCCGGCTCCGGCATGGGCGGAGCGTTGGGGGGCGGAGGCAGCAGCCTGACGAAGCGGGGCTCCCGGCGCACCATGAGTCCGACCAAGGCCTCAAGCTGCTCTCTGGTCAGGGCACTGAGGCCGCTCAGGTCCGCCTCTGGGGCCGACTCCGAGGATGACGCTAGTTCAGGTACAGGCCCCTCAGCATCGTCCGCGAAGGCGCCGCGGGCGTAGGCCAGCAGCAGCGCTACCTGATGCTTGCAGAGGCCGCCCCAGTCGTAGGGGCAGGAGCAGCGGACCGCCTCGACGCCCCGGGAGGTGACCGTGGCGGAGACGCGGTAGGGCCGCGACTGGCTTCCCTGGCACAGGGCCGAGACCTGGCTGCCGCGAACCCGCAGCTCCGACACGCATCCCGACTCGAAGTAGCCGACGCCGCGCGCGAAGCTCTCCGGTGAGGCGAGGCTCTCTATGTCTCTCTCAGTGATCACGGCGTCCTCAGCCTACCCTTACGCTCACCCTGGACTCCTTCAGTCCCGGCGATGAGAGGACCACCTCCGCCGGACCGGCCTGCCGCTGAGACCGCAGGATCACCAGCATCCGACCCTGATGGGCCCGGTGCGTGGCGGAGGGGTAGTGCTCGTGGCTGAACTGGTTCCCGCTCTCCATGCCCAGCAGGAGGATGGGGCCGGACACCCGGCAGGTAAGCTCCGGCGTGGCGTCCGGCACGCGGCGGCCCAGGCCATCCACCACCTCCACCTCCAGGTGCAGCACGTCGCGCCCATCGGCGGCGAGGGTCTCCGCGTCAGGCCCCACGACCAAGGCCTCGGCGGGCCCGGCGGCGGGCAGCTCGAAGGAGCAGACCTCGACCTCACCGCTCCGGCCCACGGCTCTCAGTGAGCCGACGCCAGCTTCCCAGGCAAGCACGCGGGAGCTTGGCAGCAGCTTCTCCCCCAGGGATTGCCCCTCCAGGAACAGCTCCACTGCCTCGCAGTTGGTGTAGCAGGTCACCTTCCCGCCTTCCCGCTCCAGGTGCACCATCGGCTCGGCCGTCCACAGGCTCTTGCGGAAGTGGTAGCCAGGCTTGGGGAAGGCGGCCAGGTCGAGCACGCCGCTGCGGCTGCCGCGGTTGGGCCAGGGGCCGGCTTCACCCAAGAAGTCGATGCCGGTCCAGAGGAACTGCCCGGAGATGAAGCGGCTGCGCTCCACGGCCTCCCAGGCCTCCAGGGTATGGAAGTTCTCGCTGCCGGTGATGACGCGCCCGGGGTTGAGCCGGTGGTCCTCCTCGTAGCGGCCCTCCTGGTAGTTGTACCCCACCACGTCCAAGGCCTCCGGGAAAAGGCACGTCCCAACGGCGGCGAGGGCCGCCGTCACCGGTCGGGTGGTGTCCAGGGAGCGCACGATGCCCGCTAGACGCTGGGCGATGGGCAGCAGCTCCGGGGAGTTCTCGGGATAGGGGTCATTGGGGTAGTCGATCTCGTTGCCGATGCTCCAGAGCACGACGGAGGGATGGTTGCGGTCACGCAGGACCATCTCCCGCAGGTCCGCCTCCGACCACTGCTCGAAGTGCTCGTGGTACCCATCGGTGGTGGCGATGGTCTTGTTCCAGCCGTTCACCCACTTCCGCTTGCCGCGAGTCCACTCATCGAAGGCCTCATCCATCACCAGCAGGCCCAGGCGGTCACAGAGGTCGAGCAGATAGGCGGCGGGAGGATTGTGGCTCATGCGGACGGCGTTGCAGCCCATCTCCTTGAGGACGCGAAGCCGGCGCTCCCACACCTGGGCGGGCACGGTGGCGCCCAGCGCCCCGGCGTCGTGGTGGAAGCAGACGCCCCGCATCTTGGTCTCCACGCCGTTCAGCAGGAAGCCCTCGTTTGGGTCGAAGCGGATGGAGCGGATGCCGAAGGGGACCTCCACGCTGTCCACCCACTCCTCGCCCAGCTTCACGCGGTAGGAAAGGCGGTAGAGGGCCGGCGTCTCCGGCGACCAGAGGTGAGGATCCTCGACGGGGAGCTGGTGCGGCGCCTCCGCCTCGCCCTTGGCGGGCACGGGGCACCAGTTCTGGCTGGTGCCGATCCGGCGGCCCTCCGGAGTAAGAAGGGAGGCCTCAACGAAGGCGAGCGCGTCCTGATCGGTCTCGTTGCGGAGCAGGGCATCGATGGCGACGACGGCCCGCTCCTGAGTGACCTCCGGCGTGGTCACGAAGAGGCCATGGCGAGCGACGTGCAGCGGATGGGTGACCACCAGCCACACGTCGCGGTAGATGCCGGAGCCGGTGTACCAGCGGGAGTCCGCGTGCTTGGTGTGGTCAACGCGGACGGCCAGTACGTTGGGCTGGCCGTCCCAGCGCAGGTGCGGGGTGAGGTCGTAGGCGAAGGAGGCGTAGCCGCTGGGGCGCACGCCCAGGGAGACGTCATTGCACCAGACCTCGCTGTTGCAGTAGACGCCGTCGAAGGCGATCGAGACCCGCTTGCCGCGCAGCGAGGCGGGCAGAGTCAGGCTCTTCCGGTACCAGCCGATGCCGCCGGGCAGGAAGCCGGTCGCGCTGGCGAGGTCCTCGCTGAACTGGCCCTCGATACTGAAGTCGTGGGGCAGGTCCAGCGTGCGCCAACCCGCGTCGTCGAAGGCGGGCTCTTGCGCGCCCGGCGCCTCGCCAAGGTGGAAGCGCCAGTCCTCCACCAGTAGTGACTCCCGCTCCTCCCAAGCCATCGCGCCGCCCCTCCGAATCGAACCGCGCGGCCTGGCCGCTCCAGGTCCGCAGGGATCCTTTCACGGAGCGCGGCACGCTGACCTCTGACAGGGCCGATGAACGACCCGGCACAGGGGCCTTCGGCCAAGCCAGTTGCCACAAGGTGCCGAAGACCGAGGTCCACTCAGGAGCGGGGGACTTCCATGAGCTTCCTCCTGGCTTGGCCGCGGGCCCTCGTGCCGGATCGTTCACCGGCCCGGCAGACCCTCGGTCCTCTCCACAGGGATACAGAGCGGCTAGGACCTTGTTAGCCGGCACGTCGTCGGTGAGTGCTACGAGGGGCCGGTCCGCGAGGTCCTTGGCGCAGGTCACCCTGACGCCGGTGGCCGTGCTGACGCGCTCCATCAGCTCTTTGAGGGGCACACCGATGCCGTGGAGGGTGATGGGCTTGTCCAGCCGTCGGTCCGACAGCAGCAGCTCCGTTGCCAAGCGGGAGAGCTTGCCCGTCGCCGCCGGGGTGTCCGATGGGGTAGCACCGGACCCGGGGGGCGCTGAGTTCGCGGCGGCGCGAACCGCAGAGGCCGTCCGAGCGCCCAGCAGCAGCGCGAACCCCATGATCGCCAGGGTCCATCGAATGCTCCGCCCCCATCCACCCACCTTCATGCGCACGCCTCCTGGGGAACGGGCCGCCAATGTCCTGTAGGGCCACCACACTAGCTGGCGGCGAGCCCTGGGTCAGTCGGGAGGGGGATCCGCCCCCCTGCCGGCCGTTCCCTGTCCGATGGTTATGACGCGGGTGGCGGCAAGGAGTTAGCAATGGTCTGGAGGGAATACCGCAGGTGGGGATCGCCCATGGGCTCTGGGGGGTGGGCGGCTGGACCGGCGCCCACTATGCCACGAGCGCACAGGGGGCCGCAGGGGCGCCCTTGGGGCACGCCACCCGCTATCATGGGTGAAGGGAGGCCCACCTCGGCAGTGGAATGAGGCTGAGTACCGGATGCTGGAAGCGGAGGCATACAATGAGCAAGCGATACATCAGGGTCAAGGTGGATCGGGGGGTGTTTCCCGGCGAGAGAACAGCCTCCTTCAGTGCCGGTGGCAGGAGCTACTCGCTGATCGTGGACAATGGGGACATCGAGAACGACAAGCTGGCTGTGCTGGTCCTTGGTGAACAGGGCGATGACGTGCTGGTCGCACTCCCCAGAGAGACATTCACCACGGGCAGTCGGCTTCGGGTGCCGAAGGCGATTCTGGAGCCGGTTGGCTAGCGGATGGTACTCTGCGACTCCGAGATTCGTGCGGCCCTCAGAGCCGGGCATCTGGTGATCAGGCCGGAGCCCACAGCGAACCAGTATACTACGACCGCCGTGGACCTGACCCTGGGAGGGACGTTCAGCAGATGGAAGGCCCCCAGCGGCCACGGAGCCACGACCGCGATCGACCCCGCCGCCGCTGACTTCAGCTTCCCCCGGATTGCGCGAGACCACCTGCAGGAGGCGCCCACTGATGAGGAGGGCGCCGTCACTCTGGAGCCCGGGGGGTTCTTGCTAGGCATAACGGCCGAGTGGGTGGAGTTGCCGGTCAGCTCGCATCTGGCTGCCCGGGTCGAGGGTCGGAGCACTCTTGCGCGCTTGGGCATTGGCATCCATGTCACGGCACCAACGGTACACTCTGGGTTCAGGGGCCGGATCACGCTTGAGATCACCAACCACAGCACGCTCAACATCCGCCTTTGCCCCGGCTTGCCCATCTGCCAGCTCATCTTCGAGACCGTCTTCGGTACGCCCACGGAAGAGATGACTGGCATCTTCCAGAACCAGAACGACGTGACTGGGAGAGAGTGAGGGGTCCGGCACTCTGGCCTGCTACTCGACTCCTGCTTAGGGTCCTCTTGTCAGCCGCACCAGGAGTACCGTCGGCGCGGCGGCGGGGAGCTCCAGATGGGGCGAGTCACCGGTCAGGACCTGCCGGCTGAGTCGCTCCAGGTTGTGGGTGGCGTCGACCGCGAAGACCTCCGCGACGGTGTCGCCCGTCCACGGTAGGTGGGACAGGGATAGGACCGGAGGCCGTTCGCGGGCTGGTGGCGGCTGCCTCACCGGCTCCGCGCTTCCGCGATTGCCCGCGGGTACCACGCCCCAGTGGCTCAGCATCACTGAGGCGCTGGCACGGTCCGCGCTCAGACCGGCAATGGCGGCCCAGGACCCTTCGGCGGGGGCCTGTAACGCCACGCGGTTGGGGGTGTCCAGCAGCTCCCGGAAGGCTTTGAAGGCGTAGAAGCTCTTCTTAGGCGTGCCGCTGAAGTTGAAGAGGCCGAAGCCCTGGACCTCGCCGGTGTAGTAGTTGGCGGCGTCCACCGGGGCGTCCTGAAGCAGCAGCAGCCCGGCCGTCGCGAAGGCGGCCCCCTCCTCGCTCCCCATTCGCGCGTACCACCGGTCCCGCGCCGGGCCCTGCCCCTCCTTCAACAGCGGTCCCCAATCGTCGCCTGGGAGGTAGTTCCACTCGTTCAGGTGGCTCTCCGTGCCGGCGAAGCCGTACTCGTCCAGCAGCTTTCGCACCGCGCGGGCCTGGCGCGGCAGCGACCGGGGGTCCGAGGTGTAGCGGTGCCAGGAGAAGAAGTCCAGCGGCACCTTGTTGTCTCGGCAGAAGGTGAGGAAGCGCGTCAGGAAGGGCGAGGGCTGGAAGGTGTCGCCCTGGTACTCCCCGGAGCCGCCGATGGCAGGGCCGCCGACCCTCAGGTTGGGGTAGGCGGTCTTCAGGGCCCTCGCGGTGACCTCGTAGAGGTGTAGGAACTCCTCGTCCGTGCCGGTCCACATGGCGGGGCGCACGTCCGGCTCGTTCCAGATCTCCCAGTAGCGGATGCCGTGGTGGAAGCCGCCAGCCCAGCCGTCGTTGTAGTGGCGGACGACACCCAGGCATACCCTGGCCCACTTCTCAGGGTCGGCCGGCGGGTTCACGTGGTACTTGCGCGAGGTGTGCTCGATGCTCTCCCCCAACCGGTAGACCACCCGCGAGCCCACTTTGAGGATGGCGTCGATGTAGTCGTCGGTCTGGCGGAAGTCATAGCTGCTGGGGTCGTCGGGATCGCGGCGGAAGTCGGGGAAGAGGGTGTGGATATCCACGGCCTCAGCGTTGACCCAGGGGACGTCATGGAGCCGCGTGAGGGGGATCCCCAGCTCCTTGTGGTAGGCGGAGAGGTCCACGGTTCCACGGTAGCAGAGCGGTCCACCGTTAACCCCGTGGAGTGGGCGGACCTGCCCCAGAGGCTTGCCGAAATCCACCTGGACCTCCTGCGCGCCGCAAGCCGCGCCCAGAGCCAGGAACGTAAGAGTGATCAGAAGCCGCATTCCTATCTCCCAGCCGCCTTCCTGGTGTCCTATCTTCCAACCCTCTTCTCGCATTCCTATCTCCCAAACCCTCTTCCCGAGACGGGAAGAGGGCTCCGTGCTGGCGATGCCGCGCCTTCCGCTGCCGGATGGGAACTTGCGGCATCAGACCCCTGGCTTTGCCTCAGCGCTATCACCGCGCCCCTCCTCTTCCCGTCTCGGGAAGAGGAGTCGGAGGAGATAGGAAAGCCCGAAACGGGAAGGGGGCTCCGTCCTATCCGGCAGGCCAAGCGGTCTCCGTGAGTGCTCGCGCATGGCGGGCCAGACTACCAGGGACCGCTCCCTCGGCCGTGGAACCAGAAGCAGAACCGGCGCTGGGGCCGCGAGGAGCGCCTCCGGCGTCGGGCGGAAGGAGAGCCCCCATGCGGTCCGCGCCTTTGCTTGCCGTTCTGCTGGCCCTGCTGCTCCTGGTGCCGGCTGCCCCACTCCCGGCGGCCGGAGGCCGGAGGGGTGCCGCCCCTCCGACTCGGGCAGCGGTGGCCTCCAGCGCCGAGGAGTTCGTCGGGCCCTTCCCGAGCTGGGCGGACGTGAAGCGCGACTACGGCGCCGTGGGGGATGGGAAGGCCGACGACACGGCGGCCTTGCAGCGCGCACTGGACGACCTCCGGGAGCACCAGCGCTTCCACGTGCTCTACCTGCCCGCCGGCACCTACCGGGTTACCCGCATGGTGAGCACCCTCCGCAAGGCCCACACCGACTGCCTGGGGGTGGCCGTCATCGGGGAGGACCCCGCCACCACGCGCCTGCTCTGGGATGGGCCCAAGGGGGGCACCCTCTTCCGGTATGACGCCTGGTACTCCGCCTTCCGGCGCCTCACGCTGGATGGGGCCGGCCGCGCCGGGGTCTGCCTCGCCTACGGAGAGAGCTTTTCCACCTACAACGAGACCTCGGACGTGGTCTTCAGGGACGCCGAGGTAGGGATGCGCATGGGCACCGGCGAGCCCGGCCAGGCAGAGAACGCCGTTCTCCGCTGCAGGTTCCTGCGCTGCTCCAAAGCCGGCCTGACCACCGTCAACTTCAACAGCATGGACATCTGGGCCTGGCACTGCCGCTTCGAGGACTGCGGCTACGGCCTCCTCAACGAGGCCGGCAACTTCCACGCCTACGGCTGCCTGTTCCTGCGCTCCAGAGTGATGGATGTCGGCATCCGCAACCTGATGGTCTTCTCCTTCGTGAACAACACCTCGGTGGGCTCCCGGTGCTTCCTGGATTGGGATTCGGCCTTCTCCTGGGGCGCCCAGACCAGCATCACCGGCAACCGAATCCTGGACACCACCGGTGACTTCGCCCTCCGGCTGGGAAGCGCCGGTCCCTTCCTCTTCGCGGGCAACACCCTCCGCAGCCGCCCAGGCAAGAAGGGGCCGGAGGTGGTGATGACCTGGGCCGACCAGCTCTTCGCCGGCAACACCTACACGGTGCCGGGCGCCGTGAAGGAGCGGGGCCGCTTCCGTCGGCTGGATGAGCGCGTGGTCCCCCGATCAGCGGTGAGTGGGGCGCTGCCCCTCCTGCCGCAGACGCCGCCCCACCGGCAGCGGCAGGTCTTCGAGGTGCCGGCCAGCTCCGGAGGCGAGGCGGTACAGAAGGCGCTCGACTCCGCGACGCGGCTGCGGGGTCGGAGGCCCGTGGTCCACCTGCCCGCCGGCACCTACGTTCTGCGCGCGGCGCTTAGGATTCCGGCCGGCTGCGACCTCCAGCTCGTGGGGGACTCCGGCGCGGAGACGGGCACGGTGCTCCGCTGGGAGGGCCCCGCTGGCCAGCCGGCGCTGCTGCTGGAGGGCCCCTGCCACGCCACTCTGCGAGACCTCTACGTGGCGGCCGGCGGCGGCACCGGAATCCGGGTGACCGGCTGCGACCAGCCGGGGGGGCGCGTCTTCGGCGACCAGGTGAACCTCAACGGTTCCGGAGCTGAGAACAAGGGCGCCTCGGGGCTGCGGGTCGACGGGCTGCTGAGCACCGACGTCCAGATGCGGTGCCTTCAGGGCGGCAGCGATCTGAACGCCTGGGTGAGCGTGGCCGGCCGGAACGGTAGGGGCGGCGCCGCCCCCGTGGCGGTCTACTGCGGCGCCACAGGCACCTCGGATCAGCCCTACCTGGTGGAGCGCGGGGGCCGGCTGCTGGTCCGAAGCGTCTATCACGAGGTCAGCGGGCAGTCGCCCCAGGCCTTGCTGCTGCGAGACTCGGGCTCGCTCTCCATCGACGCGACGCGCTTCTCCTACGCCACCTCCGCGGACCGTCCCCTGATCGCCCTCGAGGGCTTCCGGGGAGACCTGACGCTGCTCACCTGCCTGCTTCTGCCGGTCGGTACGGAGTTCCCGGCGCGGGTGGAGATCCGGGGCGACGGCTCCCGGTGCCGCGCGCTGGTGGGCGCCAACTGCTTCTGGCAGAACCGCCTGGGCGTCACCACGGCCGACGTGTGGCGGGACGCGTCCTCTCCCAAGGCCCAGGCGGCGCTTTTGCTGAGCAACATGGACCTGAACCCCAAGGGGGGCGATGACCCCGCGAAGGCGCGCTCCGGGTATGAGGCGTTGGCGGACGCCGGCGCCGCGAGCGACGCCTTCCTGCGAAGGATGCTGCAGCCGCTGGGCCAGACCCGCCTATGGGAGCCCGCTCCCCCTCGCCCCGGCGTTACCTCTCTGCAGCTCCACCGGGTGATGGTCACGGCGGGCCGTGGCGGAACGGGGCTGGAGCTGCGGGCCTCGGGCGGCCCGGAATCCTGAAGACCGTCGCGGCTCCCGGCGCCAAATGAGTACCACTCTATGCTCGAGCCCGTCTGCCCAAGGCGAGGCCCAGATCCGGCAGCGGGCTCACCGGTTAGCACAACACGGTACGCTCATGCGCCACGAGCTTGCGGTTACCGTGCCGCCCTGCTTGCAGCGCGAGCGTAAAGCAACTGAACACCCCGACCTGTTTGGCACATGGGAGGATACGAGATGAGACCCTACCGGAGGATGATCACCGGAGCTGCCGTCGCCACCCTCGCCCTGGCATCAGTGGCGGGCCTGGCGCCCCACGCGTGGGCGCACTGTGACACGCTGGACGGCCCGGTCGTTAAGGATGCCCGGAAGGCCCTGGCGGAAGGCAAGGCAACACGGGTTCTGAAGTGGGTGAAGGCCCGCGACGAGGGCCAGGTCAAGCTGGCCTTCAGCAAGGCGCTGGTCGAGCGCAAACAGGGTGGCAAGGCCCGAAGCGCTGCCGACATGCGGTTCTTCACGACCCTGGTACGGGTGCATCGGGCGGGCGAGGGGGCCCCCTTCACGGGCCTGAAGCCGTCCGGCACCGACCTCGGTCCTGCCGTCCAGGGGGCGGACAAGGCGCTGGTGAGCGGATCCGTGGACGCGCTGGTGCGGCAGGCGACTCGGGAGGTGGAGAAGGGCATCCGGGAGCGCTTCGCCCACGCGCGGCAGACCCGTAAGAGCTCAGAGTCGAACGTCGAGGCTGGACGCAGGTATGTGGCAAGCTACATCGAGTACGTACACTACGTCGAGCGGCTCCACGACGACGCGACCGCGAAGGCGACCGGTCACGAACACGAGGGGGAGCCCACCGCTCACAAGGAGTGAGTCAGCGGCAAGGAACAAGTCACCACCAAGACACCAAGACACCGCGAACTGCCCCACCACAGAGACGCCAAGACGCCGAGAACTGCCCACCACAGAGACACAGAGGGCACAGAGTAACACAGAGAAGACCTAACCTGCGTTGTTGACGAGAGCATGTGGAAGCCCGCGCCATACGCGACGCGCAAGCGCCTCGTGCACTATGCGGGTTAGGGATCCTTTGGGGTAAGGGCTATGCTGACAAAGGCGCTTTATGTGTTCCTCGCGACGGCAGTGTGGGGCGTAGGCTTGCTGGCTTTCCCGCGCCCAGAGAAGCTGGTGCCGAGCGCGGCGTCTCCCGCGGCCGCTCAGACCACTCCCACCGTGACCTCAAGAGCCGTCACTGTCGTAAATGTTACCGCCTTTGGCGCCAAGGGCGATGGAGTGACGGATGACCGGCCTGCCATTCAAGCCGCAATCGATGCTCTGACGGCCAAGCAGGGAGGTATCCTGCGAATACCAAAAGGGACCTACCTTCTGAACTCGTATCGTCCTGGCGCGCATCCCTGGGGCTTTCACAACCTGCTGGTTGGTTCCCGTATCCGGATCGAGGGGGAGCCCGGAGCCACGCTGCTGCAGGGGGAGAGGGGCCGC
>DASXUI010000225.1:0-12098 GCA_036504955.1 Armatimonadota bacterium | reverse complement strand
GGCCGCGAGCTTCGCGGCGCCCGCCGCCGGCGGCCCCGGCGCGTGGCGGGGTGATCGGCGGCAAGAACTGCCCTACCGCAGAGACACAGAGGGCACAGAGGGACACAGTGAAGGGCAGGTCGTGCAGCAGGGGAACGTCACCCCCAAGACACCAAGACACCAAGAGAACCTCAGCTTGGTTTCCTCTGTGCTCTCTGTGTCTCTGTGGTGAGGTCTTCCCTGCCTTTCCTGGTGTCGTGGTGTCTTGGTGGTGAGGCAGTTCTTTGCCTGAAGCCTGCTTACGTGAGTCTCTGTTGACCGGCTTTCGGGTTAGCACTGTGTGTCAGTAACTCCCACCGGGTTCGGGAGCCTTCTGGAGCTTGGGTGGGTCAAGATAAGGAGACGGAGTTCGATGGCAGCACGGGAAACGGGGGGAAGCCCCATCGGAGTGGAGAAGGCCGTGGGCAGGAACGGCAACGGAAACGGTAACGGCAATGGGCACGCCAAACCCCGAGCGTCTCGATCCGGAGGGCGCCGCGCGCGTCCCGCCGCGAAGGCCGCGGATCCGGGACAGGGGATCACCATCCCCCGCCGCTGGACCACGGCCGGGAAGGACCCCCTGGAGCAGGTCGCCTGGGACCTGAGGGCCGCCCTCATCTCCGGCGAGAAGGGCGAAGTCGTCTTTGAGCAGAAGGACGTCGAAGTCCCCGTCTTCTGGAGCCAGCTTGCCACCAACGTGGTCGCCTCCAAGTACTTCCGGGGCCCGCTGGAGGACCCGTCACGCGAGCACAGCGTCAAGCAGCTCATCGGCCGCGTCGCCTACACCATCGCCGGCTGGGGGCGCGAGCAGAGCTACTTCGCCACGGAGGAGGACGCTCAGGCCTTCCAGGATGAGCTCGTGCACCTGCTGGTGACCCAGAAGGCCTCCTTCAACAGCCCCGTGTGGTTCAACTGCGGCATCGAGCCGCACCCCCAGTGCAGCGCCTGCTTCATCAACTCCGTGGAAGACAACATGGAGTCCATCCTGAAGCTGGCGGCCACCGAGGCCCGCCTCTTCAAGGGCGGCTCCGGCACCGGCAGCAACCTCTCCGCCATCCGCGGCTCCATGGAGCAGCTCAAGGGCGGCGGCCAGGCGTCCGGCCCAGTCTCCTTCATGCGCGGCTATGACGCCTTCGCGGGCGTTATAAAGAGCGGCGGCAAGACGCGCCGCGCCGCCAAGATGGTCATCCTCAACGTCGACCATCCCGACATCGTGGAGTTTATTAAGTGCAAGGGCGAGGAGGAGAAGAAGGCCTGGGCACTCATCGACGCCGGCTATGACGGCGGGTTCAACGTCGTCGGCGGCGCCTACTCAAGCATCTTCTTTCAGAACGCCAACCACAGCGTCCGCGTAACGGACGACTTCATGCAGGCGGTGGAGTCCGGCGGACAGTGGGAGACGAAGGCCGTGTTGGGCGGCCGGACCGTGGACACCCACCCGGCACGCGACCTGATGAACATGATCGCGGAGTACACCCACATCTGCGGCGATCCGGGCCTGCAGTTCGACACCACCATCAACGACTGGCACACTTGCCCCAACACGGCGCCCATCAACGCGTCGAACCCCTGCAGCGAGTACATGTTCCTGGACGACAGCGCCTGCAACCTGGCGAGCCTAAACCTCCTTAAGTTCCGGACGCCGCAGGGCCAGTTCGATCCCGCCGCCTTCGAGCACGCCTGCCACGTGGTCTTCCTGGCTCAGGAGATCATCGTGGACAACGCCAGCTACCCCACGCCGGCCATCGAGGTCAACAGCCACGCCTTCCGGCCCCTAGGCCTGGGCTTCGCCAACCTGGGCGCCCTGCTGATGGCGGCCGGCGTGCCCTACGACAGCGACGCGGGCCGCGCCTACGCCGCCGCCGTTACCGCGCTGATGTGCGGCTCCGCCTACCGGATGTCCGCGCGAGTGGCCGCCGGTAAGGGACCCTTCAGCGGCTACACCGTGAACGCCGAGCCCTTCCTGCGGGTGATGAACAAGCACCGCGACGCCATCGAGGGGATCGACGCCTCCGCCGTGCCGGCCCGCCTGCTCTCCTCCGCTCGCAAGGCCTGGGACGAGGCGATCGCTCTTGGTACGGAGCACGGCTTCCGCAACGCGCAGTCGACGGTCCTCGCGCCCACCGGCACCATCGGCTTCATGATGGACTGCGATACCACCGGCGTGGAGCCGGACATCGCGCTGGTGAAGTACAAGAAGCTGGTCGGCGGCGGCGTGATGAAGATCGTGAACCAGACGGTGCCGGAGGCCCTGGAGAAGTTGGGCTACGACTCCGAGGAGGTCTCCGAGATCGTTAGCTTCATCGACGAGAAGGACACCATTGAGGGGGCTCCCTATCTGAAGGAAGAGGACCTGCCGGTGTTCGACTGCGCCTTCCGCCCCATGAACGGCGCGCGCAGCATCGAGCCGATGGGCCACATCCGCATGATGGCCGCCGTGCAGCCCTTCCTGTCCGGCGCGATCAGCAAGACGGTGAACGTCCCCTCGGATGCTTCGGTGGAGGACATCGCCCAGTGCTACCTGGACGCCTGGAAGCTGGGCCTGAAGGCGGTGGCGATCTACCGGGACGGCTCCAAGCGCACTCAGCCGCTTAACACCAGCCTGAAGGGCGAGAAGGCCGTAGAGGGCCGGCCCATCCGCCGGCGCCTACCGGATGAGCGGCACGCGCTGACCCACAAGTTCAGCATCGCCGGGCACGAGGGCTACATCACGGTCGGCCTGTACGAGGACGGCCAGCCGGGCGAGGTTTTCCTGGTCATGTCTAAGGAAGGCACGGTCATCAGCGGCCTGATGGACAGCTTCGCCACGGCCGTCAGCCTGGCGCTGCAGTACGGGGTGCCGGTGAAGGAGTTGGTGAGCAAGTTCAGCCACGTGCGCTTCGAGCCGGCGGGTTTCACGGGCAACCCGGACATCCCCATCGCCAAGAGCATCGTGGACTACATCTTCCGTTGGATGGGCCTGAAGTTCCTTCCCCGGGAGGAGCAGCCGGTCCAGGCTGCGGCGCTGATGAACGGCGCGGCGGACAGCGGCGGCGCCGACGGCCACATCATCACCCGCGCGGAGGAGCGCAAGGTCTTCCAGCTACAAGCAGACGCCCCGCCCTGCGCGGAGTGCGGCATGCTGATGGTCCGCAACGGCGCCTGCTACAAGTGCCTCAACTGCGGCAGCACGCTGGGGTGTAGTTAGGGCACAGACCACCTCTCCCGGGGGCCGCGGCTCCCGGGGGAGGCCGGCCTGGGAACGGATGTGTGCGTGTGGAGGCCTGTGGAGGTGCACGAGCGGCTGAACCCGCTCGGCAATGGCCGCGCCGCCGCCGTCGGGCCACTGCAAACCCAGCGGGGCCTCTGTCTGAAGGACCCCTCCAGAAGCCGAGGTAATGTAGCGTGACGGGTTCACGGATCTGCACTCGTCTGCGTGATGTTGAGGGAGACCATGGGCGCCAAAGAGACGGTGGCGGAGATGCTAGACGGGATGACGGAGGAGGAGGCGACCATGCTGCTTGAGGCAGCGCGCCGCTTGTCCGGCAAGTCGGAGCAAGAGGGGTGGACTGCTCAGTCCCTACTGGCTCTCTCGCGCGCCTACGCAGACGACGAGCCGGAGTATGGCCCCGAAGACGGCATGCCCTGTACGGCAGCATGACGCCTGGGGACGTGTTCACTGCTTACGTACCTTCGAGCACGGGCGGCCTCAAGCCGCGTCCCGCGCTGGTGTTGGCCTGCCTCCCGGGCAGGCATCAGGATCTCTTGGTGTGTGCTATCTCGACGCAACTACATCAGGAGACTCCCGGGTGGGATGACATACTAGACGCCGTACAGCCCGACTTCGCGTCCTCAGGACTGCGCTCCCGTCTCTGATCCGACTGAGCAACCTCGTTTCACTGCCCCAGGCAGTGGCCGTGAGGCGGCTGGGGTCTATCCCAGGTGAACGGCTGGACCGCCTCCACACTCGCCTCTCTGCCCACCTGTCTGCCGCCTGACTTCAGGTGCCCCCATGAGCGAAGTAGGTGGCCCGTTCTCGGCCTCCTCCGCGGCCGCCCGTGAACCAGGATGGCGCGTGTGTGGTAACAGAGGCATAGGTGGCCTGTCGTCTGCTCGACGCCCATGTACCCGAGCGGCCGAACCTGCTAGCTGAGAGCGTCGCGACACGCGACACCAGCGCCCCACCTTTGCGGGCCGAAGCGCGGGCCGCGCCACCGATGACTCGGGGCACCCACCGCGCCCGCGTAGGCGGGCGCCCGACCGGAGGCCGCGCAGCGAGCGGGTTCAGCCGCTCGTGTGCCCTGCTGCTCGCGGACCTCGGCGGCGGCCCACCTACACGGGCGGGTCCCGCCTGATGCGCTGCCGGAGGGCGACCAATGGGATGGCACGCGATAGAGGCGCTGTTGGGGCTGGCCGAGCCGATCCTGTCCCTAAGTCAACTGGGTGAGCGGGAGCAAGGCTCCTCAGCAGGTGACCTCGATCTCTCAAAGGCGTGGCTGGAGAGCTTGGGCGAGAGCCACTCGGCCGAGTGGCTGGAGTCCGTGGCGGGACCCGCGGGTCCCGCCCGCCCGGGTGACGTGCTCGTGGTTCGCGTTCAAACGGGGGAGGAGGAGCCGGCGACCCGCGCCGTGGTGGTGCTTCTGGTGCTGCCCGGCGCCGAGGAGCGGCTGCTGGTCTGCGGCATCTCGTCTCGCCTCGACGGCGCGCTGCCGGAGTGGGACGAGGTATTGCGCCCAGGGCACCCGAGCTTCGAGGCGGTGGGCCTACGTCTCTCGTCCGCCATCCGGTTGGGAAGCCTGGCCGTGATGCCTGGCGGCCTCCAGTTCACCCGCGTGGGCGTCGTCGACCACGGGCTACTTCGGGCCCTCCGTGGCTGCCTCGCGCGCCGGCTCATGGAGGAGCCGTGAGGGCCTGCGTCACTCTCGGCGGCGTTCCAAAGGGGCCTCGACCGGGGCCGAGAGGCCCAGAGGAGGAGAGCGGTAGGTACTGAATAGGAGGAGTTAAGGAGAGGGCTGCTGGCTCTGCCGCCAGGCGGACGGCCAGCACGCCTCAGGTGAAGGGTGCTTGAGGCAGCCCCGCAAGCGAGTCTGCCATGCAGCGATCCCGGAAGGCTTTCACCCTCATCGAGCTGTTGGTTGTCATCGCCATCATCGCCATCTTGGCCGCCATCCTCTTCCCGGTCTTCGCTCGCGCCCGTGAGAAGGCGCGGCAGACCACCTGTCTGAACCACGGCAAGCAGATCGGTATGGCGCTGCACGCCTACACGACGGACAACGACGAGACGCTTCCCTACAGTCCCAACCACCACTGCCCCGACTTCATGAACCCGAAGTCGCCCCCCAACTACCTCCGATCCATCATGCGCTACACCCAGCATCCGGCGGGCTTCTACCGCTGCCCCTCCTCGCTGGACCTCATCTTCGAGGACCAGAAGCCCACCACCGGCATCACCACCAACTACATGGGCAACGGCGTGGTGATGAGCCGCGGCCTGGCCGAGGTGAAGAGCCCCTCCGAGATCGTGTTCGTCCAGGAGCACAACTGGGAGACGGGCAACGCCTTCCTGCGCCCCTACGATGATGGCAACGGAGGCTGGTACCACTGGAGCTGGTGGTCGGACACCACGAGGAAGCCGGGGTACAACTACATCCACGACCAGGGTGGCTGCCTGGTGTTCGTGGATGGACACGCCAAGTACCGCAAGGCGTCGTCTCTTCGGAGCCGGGAGTTCGGCCTGACGCCCGACGACGCGAATACGTCCTCGGTGACCAACAAGGGGTACAAGCCAGCGTGGTGAGGGGGCCACTGGCGCCATCGGGCCGGCAGGCCGTCCTAACCCCCAGGTGCGGATTAGTACCCAGGGACGCCTCTCGCGGGGTGCCCCTGGGTACTGCGGGCAAGGCGCCCGCGCCACTACTGACGCGGCACTTGGCGGTTAGTAGCTCCGGCCAGCTCCGCCGCCACCAAACCCGCCGCTGCCGAAGCCCCCGCCACCAGACCCGGGCTGGCCGAGGCCCCCTCCAGAGCCGCCGGACATGCCGCCGAAGTAGCCCATTGGCGCGCGGGTGGAGGCGTCGGTCAGGCGTAGGGAGTGTCGTACCTGGAAGTTGTCTAGGCCGACTTCATAGAGGATGTCGCCCTTGAGCAGGTACAGAGTACGGCCAACGACAGTCATCACCGCCGGGCCCTGGTACTGCGTGAAGGCCATTCCGCCGAGACTGACTGGCGGGGGCACTCCGCCGCCAATGGCTGTGGGAGGGGCCGGCACGGCCGCGCTGGTGCCCAGGTTGTCCGTCCGCACGGGTTTGGGCGCTGCTGTCAGCACGCGAGCCTTGGGTACCTGCGCCACCGCGCCCTTGCGTGGGCGCTTCGGCGCGGCCGACGCAGCCGCGCACACGGTTCCAACAACTAGGACCGCCGCCAGGAGACCTGCGGCACTTGACCTGAGTCTCATTCCTGCCTCCTTCAACGAGGGGCGGCTACGAACTCTGGTGTCGCGGCAGCCGCCGGGCGCCCTCATGCTGTACCCCTCTACCGGGCACGCGTTACCACAGGCCGCCAACCCCCGACGCGAGGAGCGAGGATACCCCCGCGTGAAGAGGCGCCGCAGTGCAGTGCTTGAGTGTTCGCCGTTGGCCTTCAGACGCCTACCCCGCTTGCAGGGTTGCATTTGGAGGGCCGCAGGGTCGTAGGGTCGTAGGGAGGGGCCGCGGAGGGTGGAAGGGAGTGGGATCGAGCGCCGGAGCGCCCCGGGCTGAACCCACGGGGCGACAGATCCCGAAGCCGGCTGGAAGCCGGCTGAGACCCCCGGCAGCCGATGGGGCAAGGGGGCGGAGGGGCAACGGCATCCCCAACCGCTTTCGACCCCGCCCAACCGATGGGCGGATACATGCTGGGCGGCTCAGGAGTCCCAGCCGGCTTAGGGATCTGTCGCCCCGTGGGTTCAGCCCGGGGCGCTCCGGCGCTCGATCCCACTCCCTTCCACCTTCCGCGCCCCCTCTTACGACCCTGAGGCCCCTCCCAACGACCCAACGACCCAACGGCCCCACGACCCTACGACCCCACGACCTTACGACCCTACGACCCGCCCAAGCTACCGCCAGTCCGTGATGGCCTTGCCCTTGAGCCGCAGCAGCATGTTCAGCTCCCCGATGTGGGCGTGTGCGTGGCGAAGGTTGTAGAAGTGCCGGTCCAGCACCACAGCCCCGGACCAAGGGAAGGTGTTCAGGGCGCGCATCGCCTCGTCGGTGGCGCTTGAGAGGCTGCCTCGCGCCTTCTCCAGGACCTCGCTGGCGTAGGTCAGCAGCTCCTCCTGGGTAGGCTTCGGGGGCTCCGCGTCCTCCTCGCCGCCCAGGCGTTTGCCCCACTGGAAGCCGTGCGGCTTCACGCCCAGGTAGAAGTCCATGCCCTCGACGGCGTGAAGCGCCTGCCGCACGGGCGGCTCACAGGCCCCATCGTCTGCCAGCCACTCCTCCTCGTTGAAGGCCTGGACCACACGCTCCAGCAACCAGAACGCCCTCTCATATTGCTCCACTACCGAATGGCTCAGAACACCCATCGCCTACTCTCCCTCTACAAAGCACCTCAGCCAGCGGCCACGAACTGCTTCACCACGAAGGCACCAGGAAGGGCAGGGAAAGCCCTGCCCCAGAGACACAGAGGGCGCAGAGGCACAGAGAAGGGATCCAAGCTGAGGTTCCCTTGGTGTCTTCGTGTCCTGGTGGTGATGTAGTTCCTGGCCACTGGCTCGCTGTAGCGGCGCCGCGGTGCCGCCCAAGTCCCAGCTCCTTCGCTGCTGGGCCACCTACCTACCTCTTTGTAGCTCACGCGGAACGGACCTCTCAGGCTCCCGGGCCAGACAGCGCAAAGGGCCGGCCCAGAGAGGGCCGGCCCTTGGTGGAACGAGCGGTGGTCAGGGGGCTTGGCGGCGCGATGGGGCTACTTGGCCTCGGGCTCCGAAGCCGGCGTTGGGGCAGGGGGCTCAGCAGGTTCAGGCGCCGCGGGCGTGGCCGGTGCAGGCTCCGAAGCCGGCGCTGGGGCGGGGGGCTCAACAGCCTCAGGCGCCGCGGGTGTGGCCGGTGCGGGCTCCGCCTTGGGTGGGGCCGGCGAGGTCCCCGGGACGACGACGTCGCCCGGGTCCGCCGGCTCGGACACGCCCGCGCTGGGAGGTCCAGGCGGCACGGAGGGATCCATCGGGCGCGTTCGGCGGGACCCGGAGTTGGGAGCTGCGGTGCTGCCACGCGACCTGAAGGCGGCAGGCGGCCGGGACTCCCTGGCGCCGGTGGACAGGCCGCCCGGCAGCCGCTGGGTGCGCTTGACCTCAAGCGTGTTGGCATCCAGCAGGTACACGGTGTCGCCCCGCACGATGTAGAGGTTGTTCCCGTTCACCGCCACGGAGTCGCCCGCGCGGGGTCCGAAGACGTCGGAGCGCGAGGAGAAGGAGCGCGGGGACGGCAGGGACGGAGTCGGCGGCATCGCGGGCCTAGGCATCTCCGCCATCAGGTCCTTGAGGCGCGGCATGGCCTTCATTGCATTCGCCATGGCGTCTCGGGACTTGCCCATGAGATCAGACATGCTGAGCTGGGCTCCTGGGAGGGCGTCGCCTCGGGCCATGGGGTCCAGCTTCATGTTCCGGCTGGCGTCTTCCAGTTCGCGCTGAACCTGCTCCAAAGCGCGCTGGGCATCGCGAAGGGCCTCCTCGTGGCCGCGGAAGGCGTCCGCGCCCATCCCTTCCCGTTCACCGAGGACGTCCCCCAGACTGGACTTGAGGTCGCGCTGGAGTTCGTCCATCTGCTTCTTAAGACGATCCATGTCACGGCCGCTGAAAGCGTCCTCCGGCATCGGCTTGCCCTTGGGCCAGGTGGACAGCGCGCTGTCGAGGCTCTGGCGGGCCTTCATCCTGGCGAGGTCCGCCTCCTTGCGTGCCCGCGACATCTCCTTCATCGCCTGGGCTTTCGCCTGCTCTGCCTGCTTGCGAGCCCGATCCACCTGAGAGCGGAGCTTGGACTGACTAGCCTTCAGCTCCCGAAGCTCACGCTCCGTGTCCTGGTTCACGGCCTTCTCC
The DNA here is from genome assembly GCA_036504955.1 of Armatimonadota bacterium. Taxonomy (GTDB): domain Bacteria; phylum Armatimonadota; class DTGP01; order DTGP01; family DASXUI01; genus DASXUI01. Next base: position 3,037 of record DASXUI010000225.1, on the reverse strand, counting down.
GGTCGCGACTCGTCCAGCTCCTTGGCGGCGCGGTCCAGGTCCTCCTCCACTTCGCTGTCCCGTGCGGTCTCCTGGGCGGGCTTCTCGTTTACATATCCCGGTGTCATATCCGGCCGTCCCGGCGACTGGGCCTGAGCCGCGCCGCACAGGACTAGAAGAGCCACCGGAACTGCCGCGGTGCTCCTCCAGCTTGTAGCTTTCATCTGTCCCCTCCGTAGGCTGCAGGGGTAAGCGTACCCAACTCGTCTGTGGCAGCCTTCATCCAATAGACGACCCAGGGGCGCCCAGGTTTGCGCGCCGAGGATCCGCTTGCCTTGGGGCCGAATTGGGAACAGGGCCACTACGGCCCAAGCCCCCCAAGCCGCGCCCTCAGGAGACCCGTTCCCCATGCCCCGAAGCTTCGAAAGTCTTGGCCTCATAGAGCCCCTCCTCCACGCCATCAACGACCTGGGCTACGAGGAGCCCACCCCCATTCAAGATCAGACCATCTCGCTGCTGCTGGACGGCCAGGACGTGATCGCCCAGGCTCGCACGGGCACCGGCAAGACCGCCGCTTTCGCCCTCCCCATGCTCCAGACGCTGGATTTGGGGTCCCGCCGCACCCAGGCCCTGATACTGGCTCCCACGCGGGAGCTGGCGATCCAGGTGGCCGAGATGACCCACGCTCTGGGCCGCCACCTTCACGCCAGCATCCTCGCCGTCTATGGCGGGCAGCCCATCGACCGCCAGCTTCGGGCGCTGCGCCAGGGCGTGCAGATCGTCGTCGGAACCCCGGGCCGCATCATGGACCACATCCGTCGGGAGACGCTGGACCTGAGTGGAGTGGACCTCTGCGTGCTGGACGAGGCCGACCAGATGCTGGACATGGGCTTCCTGGAGGACGTGGAGTTCATCCTCAGCCACCTGCCCGCCGAGCGCCAGACCTGCCTCTTTTCCGCCACCTTCCCTAAGCCAATCCTCGAACTGGCCCGCTCCACCATGCGCGACCCGAAGCAGATCACCATCGCGCGGGAGAAGCTGGCGGTGCCCAAGACGGTCCAGATGGCCTACGAGGTCGCGCAGCGCACCAAGCTGGGCGCGCTCACCCGCATTCTGGACGCGGAGCGGCCCGAGGCGACCATCGTCTTCACGCGCACCCGCCAGGACTCCCAGGAGCTGGGCGAGGAGCTCGCGGTGCTGGGCTATCAGGCTGAATCGCTGCACGGCGACCTGAACCAGACTCAGCGCGACCGCGTGATGCGCCGCTTCCGCGAGGGCCAGGTGGAGGTCCTGGTGGCGACAGATGTTGCGGCTCGCGGGCTGGACATCACCGGAGTCAGCCACGTGGTGCACTACGACGTGCCGGGCGACGTGGACTCCTACATCCATCGAACCGGCCGTACCGGCCGAGCGGGCAAGGAGGGCTGCGCGATCACCCTGGTCACTCCCCGCGAGCGCCGAAACTTCCTCACCATCGAGAGGCTGCTGGGCAAGAAGATCCCCTTCAAGCCCCTGCCGACGCTGGCGGACGTTGCCGAGAGGCGCCTTGGCGCCCTGCGAGAGAGGGTGTTGGCCACCCTCACCGAGGGCGACCTCGACCACTACGTCTCCCTGGTGGAGGACCTTGGCGAGGACTACGACACGGTGGAGGTCGCTGCCGCGGCGCTGAAGACCCTGGCGGACTCCGAGCGCCCCCGCACCGAGGAGCGTCCACAGATTGAGGACGATGGGGTCACGGCCGAGGCGGGGATGACCCGGCTCTTCATCACCGTGGGGCGGGAGGCCGGTCTGCGGCCCCAGGACGTGGTGGGCGCCATCGCCAACGAGGCGGGAGTGCCGGGCAGGAACATCGGCTCCATCGAGATCTACCCGTCCTGCTCCTTCGTGGACGTTCCCGAGGACTCCGCGCAGGCGGTGCTGGCTGCCCTGAACAAGACCACCCTGAAGGGGCGCAAGGTACACGCCGATATTGCCTGGCCCAAGGGCAAGACCGGCCCTCGCGGAGGAGCCAAGCCCAGGAGTCCGCGCAAGAAGTACCCTGAATAGGGGTTCGAAGGAGGATTCGCGGTGGCAGAGGTCTTGGGTAAGGTTCCGCTGTTGCTGGACACCGACATTGGTTCCGACATCGATGACGCGGTCGCTCTTGCCTACCTCCTGAGCCAGCCGCGGTGCGAGCTGCTGGGGATTACCACGGTGACGGGGCGAGTGGACCAGCGCGCCGCCCTCGCCGAGGTGCTGTGTCGCGCCGCCGGCCGCGAGGACGTGCCCATCCACGCGGGCGCGGGCCAGGTGCTCCTCTTCGGTCCCGGGCAGCCGGAGGTCCCTCAGTACGCCGCCATCGAGTCTCTGCCACACCGCCGCGATTGGGGCGCCAACACGGCGGTGGAGTTCCTGCGCCGCGCCATCCGCTCCCGGCCTGGCGAGGTCACGCTTCTAGCCATCGGTCCCATGACCAACGTGGCCCTGCTCTTCGCCACCGACCCGGAGATCCCCGCTCTACTGAAGGGGCTGGTGTTGATGTGCGGCGTCTTCACGGGCCGAGGGGGCCAGGGGCCGGGCTCGCGAGAGTGGAACGCGCTGGTGGATCCCATCGCCACGGCGCGCACGTACCAGGCGGCCACGGCCATCCACCGCTCCATCGGTCTGGAAGTCACCACCCAGTGCCGCCTTCCCGCCGAGGAGTGCCGCCGCCGCTTCACCGCCGCGGGCGGCGCCCTGGCCGTCGTTGGCGAGATGGCGGAGGTCTGGTTCAAGCACGCCCGAGAGATCACCTTCCACGATCCCCTGGCCGCCGCGACCATCTTCGAGCCCAGTCTCTGCCGCTTCGAGACAGGCACCGTCACCGTTGAGACCGCGAGCCCACAGGGTGCCGGTCTCACCTACTGGTCGCCCGGCCCGCCCCCCCAGCCCCACGAGGTGGCCGTAGAGGTCAACCCGGCAGCCTTCTTTGAGCACTACTTTGGGGTCGTGGAGGGCGGGTAGGGTCGTAGGGTCGTAAGGTCGTAGGGTCGTTGGGGTAGGGGCGTGAGGGGCAGTTCGCCCTCTGAGGCCCTCCCCA
>DASXUI010000224.1:0-6799 GCA_036504955.1 Armatimonadota bacterium | reverse complement strand
AGCAGTTGTCACGCAGAGGGAGCTCGCCGTCCAGGTCGAGGCACACGCCCCAGGCAAAGGCGGAGCTGGACAGGACCACCTCCTGCCCCTCCCGGCGCAGCTCGATGGGCGCCGCGGGGAACTCCAGGTCGCCGAAACGCTCCAGGAAGAGGCGATCCTGGGCGTGCGTCCTTCCATCGCGCGAGAGGACCGCGAAGGCGCCGTTGGACTTCAGTCCCAGCTCCTGCCAGGCTCGCAGCGGAAGGCTGCCCAGAAGTGTGGAGGTGTTAGGCGGCAGCTCCACTGCCAGAGCACGGTCCAGAGGGAAGCCGCCGGCAAGACGGAAGAGCCCGAGGCGCAGCTCCCCTCGCCAGGCGTCCTGCGTGTCGTTCACTCCGTAGGCTCGGACCTCGCCGTCCTCCTGCGCCAGGGCCACCGTCACAGGCTGGAAGGCGCGCCGGACGGGATGGTAGGCCAGCTTCCGCCGCAGGTAGTAGTCCACGATGGTCCACCCGTGCGTCACTGGCCAGGAGTCGTTGTACATCCAGAAGATGGCGGCGGCGCTGCTGAACATGCGGCGCCGGTAGTTGAGGATGTACTCGCGCAGGCCCTCCGCTTGAAGCAGCGCGCTGGCGAAGGCGTGCCGCCCCCAGGGCAGAGACAGGGGGTCGAGCCCGGTCCACAGCTCAACGGTCTGGTAGGCACGCCCCAACTTCCCCGGAGCGCCTCCGCGATGGGCGAAGGGGTTGTCGTGGTGGACCCAACTGGGAGACAGAAGCCGGCGCTCCCCGTCGGGTAGGAACTGACGCAGGGTCGCCGGGGACGATGCGCCCAGCACGCCCCCCTCGTTGGGGAATCGATCCACCTGCGCTCGATAGCGCCAGAAGTCGGCCCCGCCCGGCTGCATGAGCGAGACCTCCCAAGGGTGCTGGTCGCCCGCGCGGGGGTCGTTGGGGCCGTAGCCCTCGGGGGAGTAGGGCGAGCTGGGCCAGTAAGGGGTGCCGGGGCTCTCCTCCGCCACAACCTTCGGGAACACATCGAAGAACAGGCCGTCGTGAGGGCGCTCCGGCGGCACCTGACTCCAAGGCCACTCCGCGTCACCCCAGGCGATCTCATTGTTGCCGCACCAGACAGCCAGAGAGGGATGGCGCGCCAGCTCGCGGGCCGCGGCTCTGGCCTCTAGGGCGACCTCCCGCGCGAACTCGGGGTCGTCGCCGGGGTACTTGGAGCAGGCAAAGGGGAAGTCATGCCACAGCAGAACGCCCGCTTCGTCGCAGGCGTCGCACAGCTCGTGGCTCGCGTAGGGGCCCCCGCCCCACACCCTCAGCAGGTTGAAGTTGGCCTCCGCCGCCAGGCGCACCAGCTCCTTGGTCTTCGCCGCCGGCACCGCGCTGTGGAAGAGGTCCGCGGGCACCCAGTTGGCGCCCTTGCAGAAGATGGGCCGCCCGTTGACCCGGAGGATGAAGTGAGTACCCTCAACCGGGTGGGTGCTTTGGTCCAGCTTCACCCGGCGGATGCCGGTCCGGAGTACGACCTGCCGTGGGGAGCCGCCGCCCTCCAGCGTGACCTCCACGTGGTATAGGGGCTGCGCCCCCTGCCCCGCGGGCCACCAGAGACTGGGCTGCCGGAGGGGGACCTCCAACTCCCACCGGGCCTCCGGATCCGCCGAAGAGGGGGCCAGGCAGCTCAGGCTCACCTCGTCGCCTGTCTCCATCACCCTCGCCCGCAGGACCACCGGCAGGGCCAACTCCGCCCCCGACTCCAGGGTGGCGCCGACCCGCAGGTTGGCGGCGGTCAGGCTTTCGTCAAGCTGGGCTGCCACCGCTACTTCACGGATCAGGGGCCCCCCGGCCCACTCCAGCCGCACGTCGCCCAGGATTCCCACGCTCATTAGCCGTGGGTTCCAGTCCCAACCGCACTGGTACTGCGGCTTCCGCATCCACATCCGCCGCGTCACACGGGACTGCTCGTCGTGCGAGTAGCAGGACGACGGCCGGTCCACCGTGGCGTGAAGGCCCGATTCCACGCACACCACCAAGAGGTTCTCACCGTCACGCAGCTTGCCGGTCACCTCCATTCGGGCGGGCCGGAGTGAGTTCGCGTGGCGGCCGACCTCCTCGCCGTTCAGCAGCACGCGCGCGTGGAGCTCCAGGCAGCCGAAACACAGCCAAGCTCTGGCGCCCGCGGCCTGTTGAGAAGCGTCGAAGGTGCGCCGGTAGACCCAGTAGCGCTCCTCCACCCACCGCGCCCGAAGGGAGCCGAGGCCGTAGTTGGGGTCCTCCAGAAGCCCGGCCTCCATCAGCACCTGATGGACGGGGGCGGGCACCCGCGCGGCAAGGGGTTCACGGCCACGGAGGTCGGCGGCCATCAGGTGCTCCGGCTCGTCCTCCGTGTGGTGCAGTTCCCAGGTGCCGGACAGGTCCAGTGTTCCAGAGGGTAATCCGGTGCCATCTTGGGCCAAGGGGGAGTCTCCGAGGTAGCAAGCCGACAGTAGGGAGGTAGCAGGAGCCGCCGTCAAGCATCGCGGCAATCCGAACCGCGAGCGCCAGCCCGCGCAACCAGTAGCAGAGGAACGGGCCGCGAGCTTGACTCTGCCCCGGTGGCGGCCCCACAGCCCCCAGGCCCGCCCACAGCGGCTGACGCTATCCTGACAAGAAGATCCCAGAAGACTTCTGCATTCAGGATTATGTCAGAGGGCCGTCAGCCTCATCCCCTAGTGTGGAACAGGAAGGGCAAGGTCGCAACGCTTTCCACTCCATGCGAGCCCACAAGCCTAGCTCACCGGTGTGCACCTAGACCCGGGGAGCACGGAACGGGTTGGCGCCCTCCAATAGGACTCGCTAATGACCAAGAACAGGCACCTCCTAACCCTGGCCGTGGCCCTGGGCGGCTTCGCCCTTGGCGCGTTGGTCGCGCCGACGCCCGCCAGCGCACAAACCACCCTGCAGTTCTCCGAGGTCACCAACGACCACCCCGCGCTCTCAGCTTCGGACCTCGCGAAGCTCAACGCCACGGTCACCTTCAGCGTGAACAGCGCGGCCCACGAGCTCACGGTGACGGTCAACAACACGTCCAAAGAGGACATCTTCGCGCTCGCCTTCAACAGCCCCAGCACGCTCACCGGGCTCAGCTATAAGAGCGGCTACCAGCCCGGAATCAGCGCCAGCAAGAACGTGTCTGACTTCGGTACCTTCGACTACCTCCTGAAGTACCAGGGGGGCGGCGGTGCCGGTGCCATCGGCGCCTCCACGAGCATCACGACGGTGCTGAGCTACACCGGCACCGCCACGAATGCGGGCTTCGGTGAGGCCAACTCCGCCGGCTTCGTAGGGGCGGCTCACTTCGCGCGAATCAAGGACATCTCTTGCCTGATGGGCAGCAGCACCTGGGGTGCCGTAACCAAGGTTCCGGACGCCAGCGGCCTAGCCCTGCTGCTGCCCGGCCTGGCCCCGCTCGGCCTGCTCCTCCGCCGCAGAAGGGGCTAAGGGGCTGAGGGGACTCAGGGGACTGAAGGGGCTTAGGGAATAGGGGGCTGAGGGGACTCAGCCCCCTATTCCCCTTGGCCTGAGGTCCAGAAGCGGCGCTGGGCAATCTCACGCACCGCTGCCCGATGGGCTTCCAGGTGCTTGTTGAGCTCTTGGGCGGAGGCGCAGCCTACGAGCGCCGCGAGGATCTCCTGCTCTTCCGGATCCACGGGTAGGGAGTCGGTGGCTGTACCGGTTCTCAGGTAGAGGTGGTTCCTCAGGTGTACGTAGAGCAGGTAGGCGCTCCGCAGCGCCTCTGCCTCTTCAGTCTCCAGCAGTCTAGCCCCAAGGAGCGCAGGCAGCGCCTCCAGTGTGCCCTGCCTGCGGACGGAGGGCTCTCGCCCCCCGTGGAGCAGCTGAAGGAGCTGCACGGTCCACTCGATGTCCGACAGGCCCCCCGAACCTAGCTTCAGATGGCCCGCGCGCTGTGCTTCCGGCACCCGCTCGCGCTCCACCCGGCGCTTCATCGCCCGGACCTCCTCCACGACGCTCCCCGGGACCACCACCGGGAACACATAGGGCTCCACCAGGCGGAAGAAGCGCTCCGCCACCGAGGCGTCCCCCGCTACGAAGCGCGCTTTCAGCAGCGCCTGCTTCTCCCAGGTCATGGCCCGTTCGCGATAGTAGCGCTCGCAGGCTCCCAGGGAGGCGGCCATGGAGCCGGACTTCCCCTCAGGCCTCAGCCGGAAGTCCGCCTCGTACAGGGTTCCCTCCAGCGCGATCTCGTTGAGGGACCGGTATAGGGCCTCCGCCAGGCGCTCGTGGGCCAGATGGAGGTCGGGCCCCTGGGCGATGTCGTCGCATAGGCAGATCAGGTCCAGATCGGAGCTGTAGTTGAGCTCCCGTCCCCCCAACCGGCCCAAGCCCAGGACGGCGAACCCCATAGGGTCACCCATCGGCGTGAGCGGCAGCGCGGGGAGCGCGGCAGAGACCTTCTGGGCGCAGACACGCAGGGCCGAGCCCAGGCAGGCGTCAGCCAGGTCTGATAGCCCAATGGCGATGGGTTCGGCATGGTTGCTCCCCACCGCCCCCCCACAGGTATCGAGCGGCTCGAGGGCGTCACAGACCGCGATGCGGGCGAGCTCCCGGCGCTTCAGGCGTCGCAAGGCGTCCAGCGCGGCGGTGTCCGTGCGGGCCGTGGCCAGCTTCACGCCCAACTCCATCCGCAGCGCCTCGCGGCTCCGCAGCTCGCAGGCAGCCGCCTCAGCGGCCTCGGGAGCTGCCACCAGGCGAAGCACGTCCTCCCTGGCCTCGGGCGTCCGCTCCAGCAGCTCAGGGATCACGGAGCCGGAGGCGCCCAGCCGACACAGGAGTGCCAGGGCGCTCTCCTGGCGCAGGGGGCTCTTGGGCTCGCGAAGGGCCCCATGCCAGAACCCGGAGTCGAGGCTGTGCAGCGCGCCGTCGGGGTCGGGGGCCTGGGCGGCGGCGTGGATGAGCGGCCCCACCACGTCCGTGAGGCTTCGGCGCACCGACCAGGAGATGCGCGCCCCCGCTCCGACCATCCTCGCGAGCACGGCAGCGGAGCGCTCGGGATGCCGGAAGCCCTCGGCAGTCAGCGCCTCGCGGAGCTGCGACTGCGCCGCGTCGGTCTCGATGGAGAGCAGCAGGCCACGAAGCACCTGCCGCGGCGGGGCGTCCTCACCGTGAAGGTTGAAGAGGTTGGTGAAGATCTCCCGAACCGCGTCGCGATGCCGCAGAAAGTCCTGGGGGAAGCGGGGCTCCTCGCCGCGGGGGTATCCCAACCTCCGAGCCAGGCGGTCAAGCTCCTCAGGGTCGGACGGCAGGCATCGGACCGGCTTGTCCTCATAGATCTGGAGCCTGTGCTCCACCACTCGAAGGAACAGGTACGCTTCCCGCAGGACCTCCACGTCAGAGACCGGCAGGATGCCGGCCTCCCACAGGCGCTCCAGCGCGGTGAGGGTGCTGGGGGTTCGGAGGGAGGGGTCCTCTGCTCCAAAGGTGAGCTGTAGAAACTGGAGTGAGAACTCCACGTCGCGGATGGCGCCGCGTCCCTGCTTGACGTTGGTCTCCGCCTCACCCTCCGAGGCGACCTTCGTCTCCAGCACCTCCTTGGTGGCCCTGATGTCCTCCAGGAAGTCGTAGCTGGCGTCGTGGTGGTAGACCAGGGATTCCACCATCTGGAAGAAGCGCTGCCCCAGCTCGGGGTCCCCCGCGACAAAGCGCAGCTTGATCAGCGCCTGCCGCTCCCAGGGCTGCATCCACTTCTCGTAGTATTCCCGGTAGCTCTCCAAGGTGCGGACGATGGGTCCGAAGCGCCCCTCCGGCCGCAGTCGAAGGTCCGCGCGGTAGAGGTATCCCTCCTCACCGGCCTCCGTGAGGGCGGCCATGAGGCGCTCACCCAGGCGCTCGGAGCCATGCGGCAAGGTGTCCTGGCCGTCCGGTGCCTCCGTGACGAAGAGCAGATCCACGTCGGAGCTGTAGTTCAGCTCTCGCCCGCCCAGCTTGCCCAGGGCGAACACGGCGAAGGGGAAGCTGCCGGCGCGGGGGCCCGTGAGCGTCGTGGTGCGAGCCATCTCCTCCCGGCAGAGGCGGAGCGAGGCCCCGACCATCGCCTGGGCGAGGTCGCTGATCTCCTCGACCGTGCGCTGGAAGCTCGCGCGGCCCGTGATGTCGCGCCAGATGATGGCCAGCGTCTCCTGGTGCCGCAGACGGCGGAGTCCGTTGAGCCGCGCCTCGTAGGTGGGGTAGGAGCGGAAGAACCCTTCGACCGCCGTCCCCAGGCGCTCGGCCAGAGGTAGGAACGGCTCCGAGAGAAGCGTGTCATAGGCGTAGGGATTGCGCTCCAGGACCTCCGTCACGTAGATGCTGGTGGCAAAGAGCAGGATGAGGTCCGCCAGGGTGCGGGGATCATCCACCAGGAGCTGAAGCACGGAGCGGGGGCTGGCGAGGCTGGAGACCCAGCGGGAGAGGCCGGCGAGAGCAAGATCCGGGTCCGGTGAGTCAGCCAGTTCCTGAAGAAGCGCCTCCCCCAGCCTCTCGGCGGCCTGGAAGTCCCGGCTCTGCGTCAGCACCAGGGCGAGCTGCCTGGCGGCCTCGATGGGAGCGGAGTAGCCCAGACCTTCCAGAAGCTGCTGGGCCGGCAGATTGGCCGCTCTGGCATCAGTGAGAGCGGCGAACACCGCCTCCGAGAGTAGGGTAGGGTCTATCACGTCACCAGGTTACACCCTGGGGACGTGAGGGTCTAGGGGGAGAGCGGGTCGTTGGGTCGTTAGGTCGTTAGGTCGCTGGGTCGTTGGGAAAAGGCCTCAGGGGTGCGCCAGGGGTTACACCCCTGG
>DASXUI010000223.1:0-4892 GCA_036504955.1 Armatimonadota bacterium | reverse complement strand
TGGCCGAGGCCCTGGATGTCCATTGCCCCCCGGGAAGCGAAGTGCCGCAGCCGCTCCTTCGCCTGAGCGGGACAGGCCAGTCCCACGCAGCGGGCCACCGCCTCGCCCTCCGGCCGCTCCACCTTTGAGCCGCACACGGGGCAGGTATCCGGCAGCGTGAAGGGAACCTCACCGCCGGTCCGGCGCGCGGTCACCACCTCCACCACTTCCGGGATCACCTCGCCGGCCCGCTGGATGACGACGGTATCCCCAATACGGACGTCCTTCCGGTCGATCTCGTCCTGGTTGTGCAGCGTCGCCCGACTCACCATCACGCCGGCCAAGGGCACCGGGTCCATCACGGCGACGGGCGTCAGCGCGCCCGTGCGCCCCACCTGCACGCGGATCTCGCGGATGACGGTGGTGGCCTGGAGCGCCGGGTACTTGTAGGCGATGGCCCAGCGGGGCGTGCGGGCGACGGCCCCGAGCTGCCGCTGGAGGTCGAAGGAGTTGACCTTCACCACGACACCGTCGATGTCGTAGGGGAGCTTCTCCTTGCGCTCACCCCACTCCCTCACGTACTCCAGCACGCCGTCGACGCTGGTACACAGGCGACGATGGGGGTTGGTCTTCAAGCCCCAGGCGTCGAAGGCTTCGAGAAGGCTCCACTGGGAGTCAAGGCCGGCACCGGAGACGCCAGTCTCGGCGGCCACCTCGTCCCCCTCGGCCGAAGGGAGGGCCTCCCCCTCGGGCTCCCAGTGGCCCAGGGCGTAGAGCACGAGGTCTAGCCTGCGGCGAGCCGTGATACGGGAGTCGAGCTGCCGAACAGAGCCCGCCGCCGCGTTCCTTGGGTTGGCGAAGAGCGGCTCACCGGCCTCCTCGCGGTCCTCGTTCACGCGAGCGAACTCACGGTGGCTCAGGAACACCTCGCCACGGATCTCCGCGAGCCGGGGAATGGGGTACCCCCCGTCCACCCGCAGACGCAGGGGGAGGCCTCGAATGGTGCGAAGGTTTGCGGTGACCTCCTCACCGGTGGAGCCGTCGCCTCGGGTGGCGCCGCACACTAGGCGGCCCTCCTCATAGGTGAGGCTCACCGCCAGGCCGTCCATCTTCAGCTCGACCACGTAGTCGATGAGGGTCAGCAGGTCCGCCTTGAGGAAGCGGCGCACGCGGGCGTCGAACTCCCGCAGCTCCTCCTCAGAGAAGGCGTTGCCGAGGCTGAGCATCGGCTGCCGGTGCTGGACCTTGGGCAGCTCGGAGACGGGCGGCGCGCCAACCCGCTGGGTGGGGGAGTCGGGGCTGGCCAGCTCCGGATGGGCGGCCTCAAGGTCCAGAAGCTCCCGGAACAGCCGGTCATACTCCGCGTCGGAGATCTCGGGCTGGTCCAGCACGTGGTACCGATGACTATGGTAGTCCAGAAGCTCCCGAAGCTGCCGAACCCGCTCCCCAGGACCCTCCAACGGCAGACCTCCTTATCAGTGAGCGAGCAGACTGCCCCACCACAGAGACACAGAGGACACAGAGAAGACACTGAGGGGGTGAGGGGGTGAAAGGGCCTCAGAGGAGGGGTATCCAAACGCCCATCGGCGCCGTGGGTGCCACCCACGGCTGACATAGAGTCGCCCCTCCGGGGCAGACGCAGGCCGGCGCACCGGCGGCGTTGCGGCGCCTCTGACCGTGTTAAGCCCCGGAGGGGCGCCTCTACGTCAGCCGGGAATGGCATTCCCGGCGTGTCCCGGCGCTACGCCCCGGTCCGCAGACCCCATCCCACTTCTGAGGCTCTTCCCCTCAGCCCTTCACCCCCCTCAATCCCTTCTCCGTGTCCTCTGTGCCTCTGTGGTGGGGCAGTTAGCGCGCTTAGTCCACGGTATCGAGCTTAGCGTAGGCTAGGGCTAGCTTCTTCACCAGGCTGTCCGCGAAGGCGATGGTGACCTGGCAGTCATCGCCGCCGGGGGTGCAGGCTAGCACCATCCCCTCGCCGAACTTGGCGTGGCGAACCTTCTGACCCACCTTGTAGGGCGCCTTGGGCTTCGGAGCGGCGTCGCCGTTCCCCTGCCCCAGGGCGACCTGACGCTCCGTGGGGGCCGACATCCGCTCCCACAGCGACTTGGGCTTCGAGGTCGCCCCGCCCTTGCCGGGCATCGCCTGGGCGAAGAGTCCCTCCGGAACCTCCTCCACGAAGCGTGACCGCTTGGTCGAGAGGCGCTCGCCGAAGGTCTGCCGCTGCCCGGCGTAGCTCATGAAGAGGCTGTCCTTGGCGCGAGTAATGCCCACGTAGCACAGCCGGCGCTCCTCCTCAAGCTGCGAGGCATCATCCTTGGAGCGACTGTGGGGCAGCAGCCCCTCCTCCAGCCCTACCAGGAAGACCACCGGGAACTCCAGGCCCTTCGCGGCGTGGAGCGTCATCATCGTGACGGCCTCCTGGCCCTCCGCCTGGGTATCGGCGTCCGTGGCCAGCGACGCCTGCTCCAGGAAGGCGCCCAGAGTGCCATCCTCGCTGGCCTTCTCGAACTCCTTGGCGACCGTCAGGAGCTCCTTCAGGTTCTCCATGCGCGACTCTGACTCGGTGGATCTCTCCCTCTGAAGCTCGGTAATGTAGCCGGACCTCTCCAGAGCCTGTATGAGGATCACAGAGACCGGAGTGCGGTCCTGGATGCCCCGAAGCTCGTCGATCAGCCGATGGAACTCCGAGACGGACTGCTTGATGCGCGGCGTGATCCCCTCCACCTCGCGCACCCGGCCGGCGGACTCGAATAGCGTGATGCCCTGTGCTTCCGCGAAGGCGTCGAGTCGCTCGATGCTGACGTTCCCGATCCCTCGCGCAGGCGTGTTGATCACGCGCCGGAGGCTGACGCTGTCCGATGGATTGCTGATGAGGCGGAGGTAGGCGAGAGCGTCCTTCACTTCCTTGCGGTCGTAGAAACGCTGGCCTCCGACGATGCGGTACGCCACCCGGCGCCGCATGAACTCCTCCTCCAGCACTCGAGAGAGCGAGTTCACGCGGTAGAGCACGGCGATGTCCTTGGGCGTCCGGCGCGGCCCCTCGGCGAAACGGCCCATGAGCGCCTCGACGCGGTTCAGCACGAAGGCCGCCTCGTCACGCTCGTCCAGGGCCTCGTACAGGTGAATCTGGTCGCCGGAGGCCCGGTCCGTCCACAGCTTCTTAGGCGTTCGGTTGCTGTTCTTGCTCACCACCGCCCAGGCTGCCTCCAGGATGGTGGAGGTGGAGCGGTAGTTGCGCTCCAGCTTCACCACCCGTGCGTCCGGGTAGTCCTCCTGGAAGGCGAGGATGATGCTCACGTCGGCGCCGCGAAAGGCGTAGATCGACTGGTCGTCGTCTCCCACCACGCACAGGTTCCGATGCTTCTGCGCCAGCCGCTTCAGGATGCTGTACTGAGCGAAGTTGATGTCCTGGTACTCATCCACCAGCAGGTACTGGAACCACTTCTGGTAGTGCTCCAGAATCTGGGGAGAGCGGTCCAGCAGCTCCACCGTCCGCATGATCAGGTCATCGAAGTCCAAGGCGTTGTTCAGCGACAGCCGCTCCTGGTAGGTGCGGTACAGGGGCGCGACCGTCTCCTGATAGGGGTCGAGGGCGTGCTTCGAGTACTGCTCGGGGGTGATGAGCTTATCCTTGGCGCGGCCGATCTCGGAGAGGACGGAGCGGGGCGGGAACCGCTTCTCGTCCACGTTGTGGTAGGTCAGGCACTGCCGCATGAGCGTCATCTGATCGCTGTCATCGTAGACCGCGAAGCTCGGGTTGATCTCGATGGTCTGGCCGTGGCGGCGCAGCAATCGGGAGCAGATGGCGTGGAAGGTGCCGATCCATACGTCCCGGGGCAGCCCATCGATCAGTGCCTCAACACGTTCCCGCATCTCACGGGCGGCCTTGTTGGTGAAGGTGACGGCCAACAGGCGCCGGGGATCGACGGCACACTCGCGCACTAAGTAAGCCAAACGATGGGTAAGCACGCGGGTCTTGCCGCTGCCGGCGCCCGCGAGGACTAGGATGGGGCCCGACTCATGGCAGACCGCCTGCCGTTGCTCGGGATTAAGGGCTGAGAGCAGATCCTTCAACAGAGAGTAACCACCTATCAGGGGAGGAGAACCCACCAAACAGAACAGGGGTTCCGGCGCGGAGCGCCTCTTCATTATAGCCCCAAGGGCCGGTGACGTGGAACCGCGAGCCCCGGCGGGGGTGCCGCGGAGCACCGCCAGCACAGGAAGTGAGGGGGTGAGGAAGTGAGTGGGTGAGGGGGCAGAAGGGCCTCAGCCCCTCACCCACTCACCTCCTCACCCCCTCACCCATTAGGCGCCCACTTGGTTGCCACCACGCCCTTAACCACGGTGGGGGGCACTGAAAGGACAAAGCGGAGGTCGGCGGCGCCGTTCTGGCGGCCGGCGAAACGGCCGTCCGGCAGGCGGAAGGTGTGGGTGAGCCAGCGCCCGGTGTCGCCCAGGCTCAGCGACTCCGTGGGCTTGTAGGCGCCGGACATCGGAAGGGAGGCGTCCTGGGAGTCGTACTGCACGGCAAGAGTGCCCCGACCCTTGTCCAGGTACTCCACCGTCAGGTAGGTGTCACCGGTCCTGGGCATCGCCGCGGGCAAGCGCAGGTAGAGGTAGGCCGACTGGCCGTTCGCGAAGGGGACCGGTGTCCTGCCCACACCGTTGGGCCCTGACGTGGTCCCGCCGTCCTCCGGCTCGACGAGCACGAGGCCATGCTCCGCGTCCTTGGCGCCAAGCTCGATGGAGGCGGTGTCGACTACGGAGATGAGCTGGCTGTAGTCCCCCAACCGGAGCGTCACCAGAGTACGCCTGAGCCGATCGCCTCCCTCGGATCCACGCGTTATGATGGCGGACGCTTCCGTCGTGCCCTTGACCGGCAGAGAGAGGTGCGAGGGGTTGGCGGAGCG
>DASXUI010000222.1:0-5788 GCA_036504955.1 Armatimonadota bacterium | reverse complement strand
CGGGGCAAGGCCATCGACCTTCTCTTCATCACCCACGGCGAGTGCTTGCTCTGGCGGAATGGCGTGCCCATCCAGGGGCTGAACTACGTCCCGGGCGACTCCTGGAGCGGCGCCGACCGCAAGGATGCCCGGCTGAGGGATCTGCCCGCCGACGGCCAGGTGTACCTGGAGGTGGAGGCTGCCTCCAACCGAGACCGCATCGGCCACTACAGCACGCTGGAAGCTCAGGTCTTCGAGCGCGCCGACCTGGCCCTCTTTGACCAGGAGGCCTGGGACCTCTACTTCGATCTCTTCGTTCCAAAGGATCTCCTGCGGCGAGCCGACCCGAACCGTCTGACGCCGTGGGAAGGTTTCCTCATGGCGACGCTCAACGAGGTGGCAAACCGGGTGGACCCGCGTGACCGCACCACCTGGCCGGCGGCGAAGGAGCTTCTGAAGCGCCTGTACGACTGCCGCAACGCGACCTACTGCCACGAGTTGTCCGCCATCGGGCACGCCCACCTGGATACCGCGTGGCTGTGGCCCCTGGCGGAAACGGAGCGGAAGGCGGCCCGGTCCTTCTCCTCGGCCCTCGCCTACATGGAGGAGTACCCGGACTACAAGTTCTCCTGCTCCCAGGCCCATCAGTACCAGTGGATGAAGGACGACTACCCCTCCATCTACGAGGGCATCAAGCGCTACACCCAGAAGGGTCAGTGGGTTCCCGTCGGCGGCACCTGGATCGAGCCGGACTGCAACGTCCCCTCCGGAGAGTCCCTCGTCCGGCAGTTTCTCTACGGCAAGCGGTTCTTCCGTCAGGAGTTTGGTTGGGACTGCAAGGAGTTCTGGAACCCGGACGTCTTCGGGTACAGCGGGGCGCTCCCCCAGATCATGAAGGGCGTCGGCATCGACTACTTCCTGACGCAGAAGCTCTCCTGGAATCAGTTCAACCCGCCGGACCACCACACGTTCTACTGGGAGGGCATCGACGGCTCACGGGTGCTGACTCATTTTCCGCCGGCCGATACCTACAACGCCATGGCGGACGACCCGGGCGTCGCGGACCCACTGAAGTCCCTCACCCGCTACAAGGACCACGACCGAGGCAACCAGAGCATGATGCTCTTCGGTCACGGTGATGGCGGCGGCGGCCCTCGCAAGGAGATGCTGGAGATCCTGAAGCGGATCAAGGACTTCCAGGGGCTCCCCAGGACCGAGCAGCGGGGCTCTCTGGAGTTCTTCGAGCGCCTGGCGGCCAACTGCACCGATGTTCCGGTGGTGGCGGGCGAGCTGTACCTCGAGTATCACCGAGGCACCTACACCACCCAAGCGGCCAACAAGCGGGACAACCGCCGCTGCGAGCTGCTGCTGCGCGAGGTGGAACTGCTGTCGGTACTCGGTCAGCTCCTGGCCTCCACCGAGTACCCAGCCCAAGAGCTGGAGCGGCTCTGGAAACTGGTTCTGCTGAACCAGTTCCACGATATCCTACCCGGCTCTTCCATCACCGAGGTCTACGAGGACTCTGCCAGAGACTACGCCGAGGTGCTGGGAAGCGCCGGCAAGCTCAGAGCTGCCGGTGTGAGTGCCGTGGCGGGCTCCGTCGCCTCGAAGGCCGAGGGGTACTCGGTGCTGAACACCCTCGGCTGGAAGAGGGGAGGGGTATTCGAGGTGGCTGAGGGCTCCCCGAAGAGCGCCCAGACCTCCTACCTCGGCAGACCCATCGTGTGGGCCGAGGCGCCGTCTTTGGGCGTGGCTGCAATCCCTGAGCTGGACGCGAGTTGCTTCGAGGCCACCTGTGCCGAGGAGGGCGGACGCTTCGTTCTGGAGAACGGCCTGCTGCGCGCGGAGTTCGACGCTAGTGGCGCCCTGGTTCGGCTGCTCAACAAGGAGAGTGGCCGCGAGGCCCTGGACGCCGCCCAGCCGGCCAACCAGTTCGTCCTGTTCGATGACCACCCCTGCGCCTTCGAGGCCTGGGACGTGGACGCCTACCACCTGGAGACTCGCTCCCCGCTGCCGCCCGCGACAAGCGTGCGCTTCATCGAGACCGGGCCCGCTCGGGTCGGCCTCGAGATGGTGTTCGACTTCGCGCCCAGCAAGCTGGTGGAACGCGTCTTCCTCTGCTGCGGAGACCGGCACCTGGAGTTCCAGTGCGACGTGGACTGGCAGCACAGGGAGCAGTTCCTCAAGGTGGAGTTTCCTGTTCAGGTCCGGTCCCTGGAGGCCTCCTACGAGATCCAGTTCGGCTACGTGAAGCGGCCGACTCACTTCAACACCATGCTGGACATGGCTCGCTTCGAGGTACCCGGCCACAAGTGGGCGGACCTGAGCGAGACCGGGCACGGCGTCGCGCTCATCACCGACAGCAAGTACGGCTACTCGGTGCATGGGTCGGTGATGCGGATCTCGCTGCTGAGGGGCCCGAACTCACCGGATCCTAAGGCGGACCGTGGGCAGCACAGCTTCCGGTTCGCTTGCTACGCGCACGAGGGCGACCTGGTGCAGGCGGAGGTGGTTCGCCGCGCCTTCGAGTTCAACGTGCCGTTGCAGGTGTTGCCGGGAGCGCGGGAGGAGACGAGCTGGTTCTCGGTGGATTCTCCCCACCTGTGTATCGACACGGTCAAGAAGGCCGAGGACTCCGACGACGTGATCGTGCGGCTCTATGAAGCGCACGGAGCCCGTGGCAAGGCCCGGCTCTCCTCGTCGTTGCCCTTCAGCGGCGCCCAGAGCGTGAACCTGCTGGAGGAGCCTCAAGGATCGGTTCAGTGGTCGGAGGGCAGTACGGAGCTGACCTTTGGACCCTTCGAGATCATCACCCTGGCCCTGAGCCGATAGGGCTGGGGGTTCTGCTTAAGTGGGCCGTCGCCGGCACGAGAGTCCTCGACAGCGACGGTCCCTGCCTTGGGAAGAGCCTCGAGGCAGCCTCCGCGAAGGGTCCCCTTCGGACGCTTCGTGGAGCGCCTCCGGGCGAGGAGTAGCGCCTGATGAAGAGACGAGAGTTCCTGGGTACTGCCGCCGCTGCCGGGGCGCTGACCGCCGTCGGTATGTCTGCCCTGACCCGCTCCGCCGAGGCGGCCGGCGGGGACAGCAAGAGCCCCGTTCGCGTCTTGGTGTGGTCCGAGCTGACCGAGCCGAAGAGCGTGTATCCGAACGGCCTGCACGCCGCCATCGCGGACTATCTGAACAAGCAGAAGGGGATCACTGCCAGGATCGCCACGCTTACGGACCCCGACCAGGGGGTTGCGGAGTCAGTGCTGGCCGAGACGGACGTGCTGATCTGGTACGGCCACCAGCGCCATGGCGATGTGAAGAACGAGAACGTGCAGCGGATCGTTCGGAGAGTGCGAGACAACGGCCTTGGGTTCTTTGCCCTCCACTCCTCGCACTTCTCCAAGGCTCTGAGGGCCCTCACGGGGACCGAGTGCAGTTGGGGTGCCTATGTGGACGACGGCAAGCCCGTGAAGGTGAAGGTGATGATGCCGGAGCACCCCATCGCCAAGGGTGTGAAGGACTTCACGGTGCCGAAGGATGAGTTCTACGCCGAGCCCTTCGCCATCCCAAAGCCGGACGCGGTGGTGCTAGCCAGCCTGAACGAGGACGATAGCGAGATCGTGCGAGACGGCATCTGCTTCACCATCGGGGCCGGCCGCGTCTTCTACCTCCGCATCGGTCATGAGGGCTATCCCATCTACTTCATGCCGCCGGTGCAGAAGGTGATCGGCAACGCCTGCCGCTGGTTGGCCAAACGCGCTTAGCTGGCTGTAGGGAATCACCTTGCCACCAGGGCACCAAATGGGGCAAGAGAGGGCCCACTACAGATCGGCGTGCTGGCGCAGAGGGGAGGGGAGTCCTTAGGGGCTTCCCCCGCTGCTTAAGGCACTTAGCTTACTGGCGCACGCGTCAGATCCAAGGGCTCGCCAGTCCTCTCCCTTTGGGCGGGAGTCGCGCGTCCTCCCAGCGGCCCGGCGTGGGGAACACCGCCTCCGCCACTGCTGGCGAGAGGCGGTTCATACTAACCATACGTTTACCCGTAGCAGCAGAGTGACTCATGATATGACGCTCCGCTGTCGATAAGCACGATGGGTGCGATCACGCGAGGGGCGCCGGTCCTGGTTGGGCGCCTCACCCAACTCGCGTGGCAGGGCGGGGCTGCCTCCCCTCGGCTCACACCCACAAGGCTGGCCCATCTGTGAGTGAATCTGTCCTCCACGATACCGCCCAGCGGACGCTCGCGTACACCCTCTGCGAGGCCGACGTCTGGCGCCTTCAGACCTCAGGCTTACTAGCCTCAAATAAGCGAGGAGCCTTCGCGGGCTACCTCGGCTGCCTCTCGTCCGGGTCACCGGATCCCCTGATCTTCGTAGGCCACCTTCTTGTCTTGCTTGGTGGCCTGGAGCGCTCGGAACAGACCGAAGGCTGCTCACGGAGCCACCGTCGGGGTGTCCTTCGCCGACCTCCTCCTCGAAGCACCCTCCTGAATGGGATGCCAGGTCCGCGCACCCGGGTTGGGCGTGCGGCCAACTCCGCCTGTGCCGACCCCTCGGTCCTGAGAAGCCGGCGTATCTCTAGATGGTTTGCTCTGTAGACTCAGTGTCCCGTTCGCAGTGGGGGCGCTCTGGCGCCCCGGAAGGCTCCGCCCAATGGAACTCACCTTGCTTCAAGCGCTTCAGTGCGGCACCGATCTGGGGGAACTGCTCGCGGGCAGCATCCCCGTAGCCCTCAGCCTCAGCGACCCCGATGGCCGGCTCCTCTGGTACAACCGCCGGGCAGAGGGCCTCTGGGGCTGCCGCCCCGCCGTTGCGTCTGAGAGGGGCCGGCACGCTGGAGGCGTAGCACCCGAGCCGGCGATGGTGCCTGCCCACTCCGCCGTTGCTCTGGCCCTGATGAGGGGCGAGCGGGTCCTGGGAATGGAGGAGACGGTCCTCCGCCCCGATGGCTCCTGCCGAGTAGTGGTGGCTGACGTCGAGCTCCTGCGGGACGCCGGAGGTGCTCTGGTGGGGGCGTTGGCCGCCTACTCCGACGTCTCCCAGCACAAAGAGTTGGAGAGAGCGCTGCTGGAGCACAGCCAGAGGGCCGAGAAGGAGGTTCGGCGTTACGCGTCTCTGCTGGAGAACTGCGCTGATGGCATCGCGCTCATCGGCGAAAACGGCGCGCTCATCTACCTCAGCCCTTCGGCCCTAGACATCACCGGCTACGCTCCGGAGGAGCTCCTGGGGCACCTCGTAGGCGAGTACGTTCACCCGGACGACCTTGCGGGCGTCCAGGAGAGGTTCGCCGCGGTGAAGGAACGGCCAGGCGGCACTCTGACGAAGGAGTTTCGGTTCCGACACAAAGACGGGTCGTGGCGGAGGATGGAGTGCAGGGATCGCAACCTGTTGCATGATCCCGCCGTCCGGGCAGTGCTGACCAACTTCTCCGACATCACGGACCGGCGTGAGCTTGAGCGCCAGGTCGCCCAGTCCAGCAAGATGGAGGCACTGGGGCGGCTGGCCGGCGGTGTTGCCCACGACTTCAACAACCTGCTGACCGTCATCAACGGCATGGCGGAGATGCTGCTGGAGAAGACGTCGGCCGAGGACTCCCGGCGGCGGAGCCTGCTGATGCTCCAGACGGCCGGGGAGAGGGCAGCGGACCTGACTCGTCAGCTCCTGGCGTTCAGCCGGCAGCAGGTTGTCCCCGCGCAGCCCCTGGATCTGAAGGACGCTGTCGCCAAGGTGGAGGGGATGCTTGGCCGTCTCATCGGTGAGGACATCGAGCTCCGGACCTCCATTGGTCCCGACCCGGTGACGGTGATGGCCGACCCGGGCCAGGT
>DASXUI010000221.1:0-6367 GCA_036504955.1 Armatimonadota bacterium | reverse complement strand
GAAGCACGGGGCTACAGCCAGCGGAAGCGTGCTTAAGCGCGCTCAAGGCCTACGTGCCGACCTCTGCTGGTGGAGACGGGAGGCCTGAAGGCTGTTAGCCGGCTTGAGCCGGCTTCCGCCAACTGTCGCCCCGTGCTTCAGCGCGGGGACCGCCGACGGAGCGCTTCGAGGCCCAAAGAGCTTAGGTCTGCCAACGCCAACCCTCGGTGCGGCGCGGATGGGCTCGGACCACAGCCTCAGACGCGCCTGCGCTTGGCTTCGCTACGACGCGCCCGTGGCGGGCCCGAACAGGGACACCGCCTCGCGGCCTGGAAGTTGGTACTGGGCTCCGAAACGCCTCCGCGTAGCCCACCCATTCAGGCCGTAGTCAGATCTTTCCACCGCAGGAGTCGCCCCCATGTCTCAGGACAAGTTCTCCCTTGGTGTTGACTTCGGGACCAACTCGGTCCGAGCGCTGATCGTGAACGTTCACACCGGCGAGGAGATCGCTACCGCCGTTCACGAGTATCAGCGCGGAGACCACGGCATCCTCACCGACCCCAAGAACCCCCACGTTGCCCGGCAGCACCCCGCGGACTACCAGGAGGGGTTGGCTGCCTCCATTCGCGGCGCTCTCGAGGCCGCCGAGGCCGTGCCTGGCTTCTCGGCCGACCGCGTAATCGGCATCGGCGTGGACACGACGGGCAGCACCCCCATTCCGGTGGACGCCGAGGGGACGCCCCTCTGCCTCAAAGACGGGTTTCGAGACAACCTGAACGCGCACGTATGGCTGTGGAAGGACCACTCCTCCATGGAGGAGGCGGAGCGAATCACGGCCAAGGCCGCTCAGACTCGGCCTCAGTACCTCCAGCGGTGCGGCGGCACCTACTCCTCGGAGTGGTTCTTCTCCAAGGTCTGGCACTGCCTGAACGCGGATCCTGGGGTCTTTGAGGCCGCCGCCAGTTGGGTGGAGTGCTGTGACTACATCCCCGGACTGCTTGCCGGCGAGACCCGGCCGGACCGCCTTCACCGAAGCGTCTGCGCGGCGGGACACAAGGCCATGTACGCCGAGGACTGGGGCGGCTTGCCGGACGCGGAGTTCCTCGCGAGCTTGGACCCCAGGATGGGCGCGCTTCGCCCCAGGCTGTTCGATAAGGCGGAGAGCTCCAACGTGCGCGCGGGCGGGCTCTCCGAGGAGTGGGCCGAGACGCTGGGCCTCAGGCCCGGCACCGCGATCGGAGTGGGCGCCTTCGACGCCCACCACGGCGGGGTGGGGGCCGGCGTCGGCGTTGGCCGGCTGGTGAAGATCATTGGGACGTCCACCTGCGATATCACGGTGGCGCCGAAGACGAGCCAGGCCGCCAGCATACCCGGCGTCTGCGGCATCGTGGACGGCTCCGTGCTGCCCGGCTACTTCGGCATCGAGGCGGGTCAGTCGGCCGTTGGCGACATCCTCAACTGGTTCGTGTCCGAGGTGTGCGAGGGCGACGCGAGCCTTCACGAGCAGCTTACCCGCGAGGCAGCGGCGCTGAAGCCAGGCGAGAGCGGCCTACTGGCCCTCGATTGGAACAACGGCAACCGTACCGTGCTTGTGGACGCGCGCCTGACGGGACTGCTGATAGGCCAGACGCTTCACAGCACCCGGGCGGAGATCTACCGGTCACTCATCGAGGCGACCGCCTTCGGAGCCCACACGATTCACAACCGGATGAGGGAATACGGGGTGCCCATCGAGCAGCTTGTGGCCTGCGGGGGCATCGCGGAGAAGAACGCACTGTTCATGCAGATCTACGCGGACGTGGACGGCCAACCCATCAGCGTGACCAAGTCGAAGCAGACCTGCGCCCTGGGAGCCGCCATCTTCGGCGCCGTGGCCGCCGGGGTCGAGGCTGGAGGGTATGCCACCACCGAGGCGGCGCAGGCTGTGATGGCCAGCCCTGCCTCCGCCACCTACACTCCCGATCCTGGCCGCCACTCCGCCTACCAGGAGCTGTACGGACTCTACAAGCGCCTGCACGACAGCTTCGGAGTCGCGGGCCACAGCGACTGCCTCTTCGACGTGATGAAGTCGCTGCTGGACATTAAGAGCCGCACTGCCAGAGGCTGACGGTGGGGCGGCTGGGTGGCTGACTGGTAGCCGACCCGTGGCGTAGGGGCTCCTTCGGTGCCCTGTGCAGGCGTGACGCCTGCGCCCCAACTGCTTGTCCGGCGGGGACGGGAGTAGTAGATGCTGGAGGATCTCAAGGCCCGGGTCTGTGAGGCGAACCTGGCTCTGCAGAGGGCGGGCCTGGTGCTGCTGACCTGGGGCAACGTGAGTGGCCGCGATCCCAACACCGGACTCGTGGTGATCAAGCCCAGCGGGGTGAGCTACGGCGAGATGCAACCCGAGCAGATGGTGGTCGTCGACCCCGAGGGGGTAGTTGTCGAGGGCGACTTGCGGCCCAGTTCCGACACCCCGACCCATCTGGTGCTCTACTCGGCGTTCACGGGGGTTGGTGGGGTGGCGCATACGCACTCCACCTATGCGACGGCTTGGGCCCAGGCGGGGCGCGCGCTGCCTTGCTTCGGTACCACGCACGCGGATAGCTTCCGGGGCACGATTCCGGTCACTGCGCCAATGCCCGCCGAAGCTATTCTGGGCGACTACGAGGTTGAGACGGGGCACGCCATTGTACGCGCGTTCGCGGAGGTCGCGCCGTCGGAAGTGCCGGCGGTGTTGGTGGCTGGCCACGGGCCCTTCACTTGGGGCCCGTCCGCGGAGCACGCCGTAGAGAACAGCATCGTTCTGGAGCAGGTGGCGCTCTGCGGCCTGCTGACCCGCGGCCTAGCCCCGGAGGCTAACGGGATCTCAAAGGTTCTTCTGGACAAGCACTTCCTGCGCAAGCACGGCACAGGAGCCTACTACGGGCAGCCGGGCGAGCGGGCTTAGCAGACGTTACCCCTGTCAGGTACCACCCGCGGAGGGCACTGAGCCCGTTATCCCAAGGGCACCGTTGCCTGGTGCTGCCGGTGCGGTCGGGCCGGGTCTACACGGGGGCATGAGCGATCTTCACAACACATCAGCTTGGAGGGGATATCATCATGGCAACCCAGACTACCCTTGGCGTCATCGTGGGCAACCGGGGCTTCTTCCCCGACCACCTCTGCGATGAGGGGCGCAAGCAGGTCCTTTCCGTCCTGGCCAACCAGGGCATCAAGACCATCGCACTGACCCCGGAGGAGACCCCCTTCGGCTCCGTGGAGACCCGCGAGCAGGCGAAGAAGTGCGCGGCACTCTTCCGGAAGCACGCGGACGAGATCGACGGCATCCTGGTTACGCTGCCGAACTTCGGTGACGAACGCGGGATCGCCGAATCGATTCGGCTCTCCGGCCTCGACGTGCCCATCCTCATGCAGGCCTATCCGGATGACGCCGGCAGGATGTCCATCAAGGATCGTCGCGACAGCTTCTGCGGCAAGCTCTCCGCCTGCAACAATCTGACTCAGTATGGCATCCCCTACACCCTCACCACCCTCCACACCGTCGCCCCCACTTCCGCCAGCTTCCTGGCTGACCTGAAGCGCTTCGAGGCCACCTGCCGAGTGGTGAAGGGGCTGAGCACTGCTCGCATCGGCGCTATCGGCGCCCGGCCGGCCGCCTTCAAGACCGTCCGATACAGCGAGAAGATCCTCGAAGCCAACGGGATCACCATCGAAACGATCGACCTCTCCGAGGTGCTGGGCAAGGTTGGCCTGCTGGACAACGGCGCCGAAGCCGTCCAGGCGAAGCTGAAGGCAATCGGCGAGTATGTGGATGCCAAAAACGTGCCGGCCGAGCCCCTGATGAAGATGGCGAAGCTGGCCGTCGTCATCGATGACTGGATGGATGAGAACGAGCTCAACGCCACCACCATCCAGTGCTGGACCGCCATCGAGGAGTTCTTTGGCGTTGTCCCCTGCACGGTGATGAGCATGCTCAGCAACAAGCTGCTGCCCAGCGCCTGCGAGGTTGACGTGATGGGGGCCCTCAGCATGTACGCCCTCACCCTCGCCACCGGAGTTCCGGCCGCTCTGCTGGACTGGAACAACAACTATGGCGAGGACCCCGACAAGTGCGTTCTCTTCCACTGCAGCAACCTGCCGACCGGGTGCCTCTCCTGCGCCAAGATGAGCCAGCAGTGGATCGTCGGTGGCACCGTCGGCCTGGAGAAAACCTGGGGTACGGTTGAGGGGCGCATCAAGAGCGGACCCTTCACCTACGTTCGGGCGTCGACCAGCGACATGGACGGCACGCTCTGCGCCTACGTTGGAGAGGGTGAGTTCACTGACGACCCGCTGGACACCTTCGGCGGCGCCGGGGTGGCCCGCATCGCCGACCTCCAGGGCCTGATGCGCTTCCTCTGTGAGCAGGGCTACGAGCACCACGTCGCGGTCTCCCACGACACAGTGTCCGAGGCCATCACCGAGGCTCTTAGCACCTACCTCGGCTGGGACGTCTTCCAGCACGGTGGCTAGCGGCCGTCGGTAGGTGCCGGGGGTAGAGCGTCACCACAAAGCCCTCACCACAGAGGCACAGAGACACAGAGGGGCACATAGAAGGGGACGAGGCAATTGGAGGCTTAGCGATCGGCATGGACGTCGGGTCTGGGGTGATACCTCTGTTCCCTGAGCCGCCTCAGTCCCCTCAGCCCCTTGGCGCTCTGCCTGTTGCTCTTCTCTGTGTCTCCGTGCCTCTGTGGTGAGGCGTTCTGATGGCGCGTAGTTGGCGGGCGGGGGCGGCGAGGTGATAGGGGTTCGGAAGGCGGTCATCACGGCGGGGGGGATGGGGACCCGGCACTTCCCGGCGACCCTGGGGGTGCGCAAGGAGTTCTTCCCACTGGTGGATCGGGATGGAATCACCAAGCCGGTGATCCAGATGGTGGTCGAGGAGGCCGTCGAGTCTGGTATCGAGGAGATCTGCATCGTCACCTCGCCAGAGGAGAAGGAGAGCTTCCGCGCCTACTTCGCCGGACCGGACGAGAGGCAAGCCGCCGCGATCGCCAGCAAGGGTTGGGCCCGCGCGGAGGCCGAGAAGCTGCGGGACCTGGGCCGTAGGCTAGCTTTCGCTGAGCAGACGGCGCCGTTGGGGTACGGCCACGCTGTCTTCTGCGCCAGGCATTTCGTGGGAGACGATCCCTTCCTGCTGTTACTGGGGGACCACGTCTACCTGTCCGAGACCAAGGAACGCTGCTCCGCACAGCTCCTCCGAGTGTTCCACTCCCATGGCCGTACGACCACGGGAGTGAGCCGGACTCCGGAGGAGCAACTGCATCTCTTCGGTACCGTAGCCGGGCGGCCTGTCGATGGGGAGCCCGGCGTCTACCAGGTATGCCGGCTTCGTGAGAAGCCTGGGATCGAGGAGGCGCGGGCTGGGCTGGCGACGCCAGGACTGCCCGAGGGCTGCTTTCTTACCTTCTTCGGTCAGATGGCCCTTCAGCCAACGGTGATGGAGGCTCTCCGGTACCACATCGACCACGATCTGCGGGAGGGCGGTGAGTTCCAGCTTACGAACGCTCTGGAGCTTTGCAGGCGGAAGGAGCCCTTCCTGGCAGCGGAGATCCAGGGCCAGCGCCTGGACATGGGCGTCCCCGAGGAGTTGCTCCGCACTCAGCACACCCTCGCTCTGGCAGGACCCTACGCCTCTGCCGTCACAGGCTAACCGAGGGTGCCGGTGCGGACTGCCACCGACCGGTCCGGACGACCGCGGGGGCTGCCACGTCGCTGAGCCCTTGGGGCGGTGGTGAGACCCCTGTGCGGCGCGCGGGCTGGCGATCCCTCGTTCCCCCAGGAGCTCCGCGCCGCGCCAGGTCACGCTGGGTACCCGCCACGGTGCCCTCGCCTCCGCTTACCCACACCTTGGAGATCAGACGTCTATGCGCCCCATCCTCGCCTCCCTGCTGCTGATGATAGCCACTACCGCCGGTGCTTTCGCCCAGGCCACCTCGGCCGAGCCCCAGACTCCCCTCGCGCCGGACGTGCGGACAGCGGCTCAGGGAAACCTGTTCCTGACCTCCGAGCTGGCAAGTTCGGCTGGCCCCCTGATTCGGGTCGCGGTGGCAAACCGGTTCGCCCTGGCACTGAAGGATGTCAGCGCTGAGGTCGTGGTGCTCGACTACTGGGGCAAGGAGCTGGCGAGGCAGGCCTGGGATCTGGGCAGCCTGGAGCCCGGCAAGGAAGTAGAGCGGCCGTTGAGCTTCAGGCCCACGGGCACCGGCGTGTACGACGTTCGGGTGACCGCAAAAACGGGCGGCACGTCGGCCACCAAGATGGTCACCGTTGGCGTTGTGCCGCCACCCGCGAAGGGGCTCAGACCCGAGTCCTTCTTTGCCAGCAACACGAACGACAAGGGTCACAACGAGTTCGACCGCCG
>DASXUI010000220.1:0-19193 GCA_036504955.1 Armatimonadota bacterium | reverse complement strand
CTCCGAGGCAGAGATGGGCGGCAACATGGAGACCACGCTCAGCCACTGGGCGGACGCCTGTCACGCGCAGGGTGGCACGGTGGTCATCCCCCACTTCCCCTGCCCCAACGGCGAGCCAGCGGCCCTCGTCGCCACCGGGCGCACGGACGCGGTGGAGATGATCTCGCACGGTCACTTCTTCCACCAGGAGTACTACCGCTACCTGAACGCCGGGTATCGGCTGCCCTTGGTCGGCGGCACGGACAAGATGGAGTCCAGCGTTCCCATCGGGCTCTACCGGACCTACGCGTACCTACCGCCGGACCAGGAGCTGACCTACGAGAACTGGTGCGCGGCGCTGAAGACCGGCAACACCTTCCTCAGCGGCGGCCCGCTGCTGAGCTTCGCCGTGGAGGGCCAGCCCCTGGGATCCACGGTCAAGCTGCCCTCGGGCGGCGGCACGGTGGAGGTCGAGGCGATGGCGGAGTCCGTGCTGCCGATCCACACGCTCCAGATCGTCCAGCAGGGCAAGGTGGTGGCGCAGACGGAGGACGCCAGGGGCACTCGTAAGCTGCACCTGAAGACGCGCCTTCGGGTGACAGGCGACACCTGGTTCGCGGCGCGGTGCGGCGGGCCGGCCTATGAGGCGATCCCGCACTTCGATAGCTGGCGCCGGGGCGTGATGGGCCACACCTCGCCCATCTACCTGGCCTGCGGCGGCGACTACCAGCTCATGGACCCGGAGGTGGTGAGCTACATGCTCACACTGGTACACGGCGGCCTCGAGTACATCCGCCAGCGCAGCGCCCAGACGCCGGAGGAGCGCATCACCCACCACCACAGCGAGGCGGACCACCAGGCCTTCCTGGAGCGCCCCTTCCACGAAGCCTCTGCCGCCCTGCACCAGCGGCTGCACGCGGCAGGCATCAACCATTGAGGGGGTGAGCGGGTGAGGGGGTGAAAGGGCCTCAGAGGTTGGACCGTGCTCGCTGGGGCCGCAAGGCTGAGGCCCTTTCACCCCCTCACCCCAGGGCCGCACTCCGCGCGGCCCCCCATGCCCTTACTGCTTCTTCTCCTCGGGCATGGGGACCACGCTGAGGGAGCCATCTATCTCTAGGACGGCGAGCTTCACCTGGCTGGGGCGTACGAGGCCGTGTTGACGGAGGGCCATCATCACCTGATCCGTGGAGATGTGCTCCCGGCGCAGGTTCTCCTGGACCAGCTCGCCCTTGCTGATGATCAGGATGGGCGAGCCAAGGTAGCGCTCCTCCAGGTCAGGACGGCGGAGGAATAGGAGGGAGAACAAGCGGCCGAGCACGATCACGACCGCCGCCGAGACAGCGCCGACCCTCAGGCTGCCGGAACCCTTGGTCATCGCGTTCTGAACCGCGTTGCCCAGTGCCAGGATCATCGCCAGATCGTACACGTTCACCTGGCCGAGCTGCCGTCTACCGATCAGGCGAAGGCCCAGACACAGGAACAGCAGAACAACGGCCGATCGAATCGCCACGGCAAGGACAACCGCGTCGCTCGCGTGCATCGGCTAGCCCATCCGAAGCTGGCGGAAGCGTCGATGGGTGCGATGGATCGTCGCCTCCTTGGGCACAACACTGATGGTACCGTCCACCTCCAGCACCGCGATGGCAACCTGGTCCACTCGGGCCAGCTCGTGCTCCCGAAGGGCCGCCATCACTTGATCCGGCGTGACGCCCTCACGCTTCAGGCGGTCCCGGAGGAGCTGCCCGTTCCGCAGGATCAGCACCGGCTCTCCGACGAGGTGGCGCTCCACGATGCGGGATCGGGACATCAGCACTACCAGGAGCCGATTCATCACCAGAAGCGTAGTGGCCGAGACGATCCCACCAAGCAGCGTGGTGTCGCTGCCCACCATGGCGTTCTGCACGGAGTTGGCCAGCACCACGATGAGCACCAGGTCGTAGAGGTTCATCTGCCCCAACTCTCGCTTGCCGAGGACACGCAGACCTACCACGAGGAACAGGTACACAACAGCCGTCTTCCCGGATACCACCAGGGCGCCTAACAGGTCCGGGTGGGAGAAGACGTCAGCCAGAGCGCGTGATAGCATGAGCCCATGACTCCTTCGCTCCTAACGGTGGTTGGGCATACCCTGACTCTCTACTGCTTCCTCATCCTGATGCTGAGGGTGGTGGGCCACCGGCAGCTCAGCCAGATGACGGTAGTAGACCTGGTCGTGCTCGTGATTCTTGGCTCGTCGGTCGAGACCTCCCTGATCGCGGGCAACGTGTCGCTGCGAGCGGGACTCACCAGTGCCTTTACCCTCCTGGTGGCAGACCGCGTGCTGGGCCATGGCCTCGCCCGCTCCGGCCGGCTACGCACGCTGGTAGTGGGACACCCGGTGCTGGTGGTACACGAAGGCCGCGTACTGGAGGAGCGGCTCCGGCAGGTGGGGATGACGCACTCTGACCTGATGGAGGGGCTGAGGGGGCGCGGCTTCGACGACTTACCACAAGTACGCTGGGCCGTGCTGGAGATAGACGGCAGCCTCAACGTGATCCCGATGGAGGCGAGGAAGAGCGAGGATCGTCCGGCCGACGACGGGGCTAAGGACACGGGGAGACCGAAGCCGCCGTCGCGGCCGGACACGGAGTGAACGGTCGAGGGCCCTCTGGCACTCAAACCCAAGCCCACAGTCGAGGCAGTGGGTCCGCGGACATCTCGGCCCGCGTCCAAGCCGCAGGCGAGACGCCCGCGCCACCAACGCCCATGGTGGCGGGTGGTCGTCTCGCACAAGGCCTCAGGCGACCGTGGCTAGATACCAGTCATAGGTGCACCGAATCCCCTCCTCCAGCGGGATCCGGGCGCTCCAGCCCAGAGACTTGAGACGGGTGACGTCCAGCAGCTTCCGGGGAGTGCCGTCCGGCTTGCTGGTGTCCCAGGCAATACGCCCGTCGAAGCCCACGACGCGGCGAACCAGCTCGGCCAACTCCCGGATGGTCACGTCCTCTCCGGTGCCCACGTTCACGATCTCGGTGCCGTCGTAGGTCTCCATCAGATGCACGGCGGCGTCCGCCAGGTCGTCCACGTGCAGGAACTCCCGGCGGGGGGAGCCACTGCCCCACAGGGTGACCTCCGCCGCGCCGGCCGCCTTGGCCTCGTGGAAGCGGCGGATGAGCGCGGGCAGAACGTGCGAACTCTGGAGGTCGAAGTTGTCGCCGGGGCCGTAGAGGTTCGTCGGCATCAGCCCCTGGGAGCGGAAGCCGTACTGGCGCCAGTAGGCCTCGCACATCTTGATGCCGGCTATCTTGGCGATGGCGTAGGCGTCGTTGGTGGGCTCCAGGGGACCCGTCAGCAGCGAATCCTCCCGGATGGGCTGGGGGGCCAGCTTGGGGTAGATGCAAGAGGAGCCCAGGAACTGCAGCTTGGTCACGCCGGCGTGGTAGGCGGAGTCGATGACGTTGGTCTGCAGCACCAGGTTCTCCCGGATGAAGTCTGCCGGATAGGTGTTGTTTGCCAAGATCCCGCCCACCTTGGCCGCGGCCAGGAAGACATACTCCGGGCACTCCTGGTCAAAGAAGCGCCGCACGGCCTCCGCGTCCGAGAGGTCCAGCTCCTGCCGCGTGCGGGTCACCAGGCAGGTGTAGCCCCGGGAGGCGAGGCGCCGCAGAATGGCAGAGCCTACCAGCCCCCGATGGCCGGCGACGAAGATACGGCTACCGAGATCCACGCGTAAGCCCCCTCAGCCCCAGCGTGTGGCCGGCATCGCGTAGAGTCTGCTCCTGATGAGCCAGCTCCAGGTCGTGCTCGACCATCATCTTGACCAGCGCGCCCAAGTCAACCTTGGGCTCCCACCCAAGGGCGTCGCGGGCCTTACTGGCATCCCCCAGCAGGTAGTCCACCTCGGAGGGGCGCAGGTAGCGGGGATCACTCTCCACATACTCCTGCCACTCCAGCCCCACGCTGCCGAAGGCGGCCTCCAGGAACTCGCGCACCGAGTAGGCCTTGCCAGTCGCCACCACGTAGTCGTCGGGCTGCTCCTGCTGAAGCATCAGCCACATCGCCTCCACGTAGTCGCCGGCGAAGCCCCAGTCCCGCTTGGCATCCAGATTGCCCAGGTAGAGCTTCTTCTGGAGGCCGACCTTGATGCGGCCCAGGGCGCGGGTGATCTTGCGCGTAACGAAAGTCTCGCCCCTCCGGGGAGACTCGTGGTTGAAGAGGATCCCGTTGCAGATGAACATGCCGTGCGCCTCGCGGTAGTTGCGGGCGTAGTAGTGGGCGGCGGCCTTGGCCGCGGCGTAGGGGCTGCGAGGGTAGAAGGGGGTCTGCTCGTTCTGGGGAGGCGGAGCGGCACCGAACATCTCGGAGGAGCCCGCCTGGTAGAAGCGCACGCTGGAGCCGGCCACCTTCATGTGGTCGCGCAGGGTCTCCAGCAGTCGCAAGGCCCCGGTCGCCACCACGTCGGCGGTGTACTCCGGCTGGTCGAAGGAGACCTTCACGTGGGATTGAGCGCCCAGGTTGTAGACCTCGTCGGGGGTCACCTTCTCCAGAACCCTCCGCAGGCAGGTGCCGTCGGAGAGGTCCCCGTAGTGCAGGAATAGCCGAGCGCCGGTCTCGTGGGGGTCCTGGTAGAGGGCATCGATGCGGTCCGTGTTGAAGGTGCTGGAGCGCCGGATGATGCCGTGGACCTCGTAGCCCTTGGCGAGAAGCAGCTCGGTGAGGTAGGAGCCATCCTGGCCGGTGACGCCCGTGATCAAGGCTTTGCGCATGTCTGTGGTACCACCTTGCTGTGCGGAGGGAGGCCGGAGGAGCCCGGCGGCGGAAGCGGAGGGTTACTCTAGAACGTTTACAACATACTCCGCCGGGGCGAGCCCTGTCCAGAACACCAGGCCCTGACGCGCCCGGTCGTCCCTCAGCAGCCGCCCCTCCTCATTCAGCAAGGTAACACTGGCCTCCGGCAGCTCCCGGCCTGTTATTCGATCCTGGACGGAGAGCATCACGTCGTATCCCTCACTGCGACGGCGGGCCCAGACGCGGACCAGGATGCCGCTCAGTTCCGCGGAGGAGTCCTCAAGACGCGAGGGGACGGGAGTGGCCTCTTCCTCCGACGGCACGGGGTCGCGGCCCGCGGCGCGGTACCTGAACACGGCCCAAGTGGTGGGCTCGATGCCGGCCAGGCTGCCCTCGGCGGCACGGTTGGCGGCAGGCGGCGCCCCCAGAGGCTCAGGCGGGCGTGTGGAGAGCGCGAAGCCGGCGTGCCGCATCGCCAACGAGCGCAGGGTCAGGGGAGCCACCGGGCGGCGCACTACCGATCCCCCATCGCTGACCCAGAGAACCGTGGAGTCCTCCAGCCGCTCGGAGAGCTTCAGGATGAAGGAGGTGGGCCGCTCATCTCTCTGGGCGGAGAGATGCGTGAGGATCAGGTCCTCCGCCTGGCGGTAGCACTCCAGGCAGTCCCCCACGTGGGTCTTCACCTCGGGCACGGGACAGGAGCCCTGGGCGCCCTCCAGCAGCCAGTCCACGTACAGAGCGAACCGCTCGTCAGGGGGATGCAGAATGGGAGCCTCAGAACCGGAGTCCAGCCATCGCTTCACACCCTTCAGCAAGGTGTCCGCGGTCTGAGCCGCCCCGGGGCTCGACTTTGATGCGGACATGGGCTAGCTCGCCCTTCCTGCCGGGCCCTCACTGGCGTCCGGGCCCGCGGAGTGAGCCAGGTACTCCAGGAGGAGATGCCCCAGCATTCGCCGGTTCTGATGGTGGATCTGGCGGACCATGAGGCGCGTGAGCCGCATCGACTCCGCGATGTCCGTGAAGTTCTCCTCGGAGAGGTAGTACCGCCTGAGCACCTCCTGGTTGCGGGGATGCTTCATTCGCGATAGGGCCTGCTGCACGGCCTCGGCGGCGGAGCGGCGGACGTACAAGGATTGGGTTGCGGGCGGAACGGTGGTGAGAGCATCCAGGACCAGGCTGCCGTCGCGTTGGGCCAGCACCTCCAAGGGCTCCGGTGTTCTGCCCAGCGGGCGATCTCGCACGCCTTCCATTCGCCGTGCGACAGTGGTGATCCAGCGAACGAAGCCGCACTGGGGATGCTGCTGGTACGCCCGAAGCGGGCGCCACTCCTCACGCTGAAGGAAGGCAACCAGTTGCAGGCAGAGGTCCCCGGGATCGGTCCCCAGCGAAGCCGCCAGGTGGCGGAGCGCGCCTTGCGAGCGGCGCAGCAGCACCCAGAAGGCCTCCTCCCAGTTGAGCTGTTGGGCGAGTACTCGCTCCACCAACTGCTCCTCGGACTGACCTCGGGTGGTTGGGAAACCTGACAGGACCTCGTCGGGCATGAAGGCGACCTCTGGCCGAAGCGCAAGGCTTGCGGACTGGCATGGCAGCTCCGAAAGCGAGCCACCTGGCCGTCAGTGGACCGGGACGCTCTATCCCGAAAGACGGCCGAACCCGCGCTAGGCGGGCCGAGGTCAGCGGACCCGGCCCCCACCGCATCTCACCCGCCGCGGTAGCCGCCGCGAGCTTGTCGCGACCCGCATCCTGCGTCGAACGCCTAGGTGACGCCGGATGCGGGCGGGAGATGGATGACGCCGAAGCCGCTGAGAGCGGGGCGCTGGCCAGAGGGACGCTCCGGCCAGCGCTTCAGGATGCCGAATCTAGGGCCGGAAGCCCATGTAGTAGCCGAAGGTGCCCAGACTGGTGATGGCCGGCACGATTCGGCCGAAGAAGTCCGGCCTACCCGTCTCGGGAACGACGATGGTATCGCCGTCCAGCAGGGCGATGTTCTGGGACATATCGCCGTTCTTTCGGAACTTCGCGACGTTCACCTTGATGACCTTGGGCTGCGTGCCGGCGCCCTGCCTGCGGACTACGCGGACCGACTTCAGGTTGGCGCGCTTGATCTCGCCGCCCGCCAGACCGATGGCGTCCGACACGCCGAAGGCATCCACCTCAGGCATGGGGTAGGAGCCCGCCGCGCGAACCATGCCGAAGATCGAGACCCGGGCGGCGATCTCGGGGACCACCAGGGTGTCGCCAGCCTCAAGCATCAGATCGGGGCCCTTCTCACCCTTCTGCACCGCGTCGTAGAGGTCCACGGGGATGACCTCCTGGGGCTGCCCATCCTTGGGCGCGCGCTCGATGTGCGCCTTGCGGAGCGCGGCGTTGGGGGTGAAGCCACCCGCCTTGGCCAGGGCTTGAACCACGGTGAGGCCCGTCTCCACGTCGAACTCACCCGGGGTGCGAACGCCCTGACCGTTCACGTAGATTCGGCTCGTCGGCCGCTCCTGCACGTCCAGGATGTCGCCGGGCTTCAGCTTCAGGTTCGCGCTCGGGTCCTGGGTGTTGTGAATCGCCACCAGGTCAACCTTCTCGGTGGTGCCGTCCTTATGAAAGAGGGTCGCGCGGCCGACCTCGGGTTTGACGAGCAGCCCGCCCGCCATCGCCAGGGCCTCGACTACACCCAGTCCCTCGGTCAGGTCGAACTGCCCCGGCGCCTTCACCGCGCGACCACTGACGTAAATGCGGTTGGTAGCCTCCTCCTGAACGTCGACGACGTCCAGGGGCTGCAGCTCCAGGTTAGCCGCGGGGTCACGCTTGATGTGCAGGGCTACCAGGTCCACCGGCACCATGACTCCGCCCTTGCGGAAGATGGTGCAGTGGGCTAGCTCCGGCTTACCCCGCAGGCCGCCGGCCTCCGCTAGCACATCCATCACCCGTTCGCCCGGCTTCAGGTCGAAGGTACCCGGACGGTTCACCAGGCCGGTCACTCGCACCCGGTTGGGCCTGGGAACCTTGACACTAATGGTCACCTGGGGGTTTACGAGGACCGCCTTCAGGGCCTCGGCAACCTTCTCCTGTGCCTGAGGCACGGTGAGCCCCTGCACCATTACGGAGCCACCGCGGGGCACGGAGACACTGCCATCGGTGAGAACCGATACCTCGATATCTAACTCCTGGTGCCGGGCGACACGGATCTGGAGCACGTCCTCAGGCCCCAGCACGTATTCATCCGCGGCACGGGCCGCCAGAGGCAGCCCTAGGAGGAGAGCTGCCGCGACCAACAGGATGCGTCTTGATAGTGTGTTCATGCCTCAACCTCGCCGCACGAAACCGTGGGGCATCCTTTCAGAAAGGGGCGGAGTGCTAGAGCCGGATCCCGACGGAAGGGCAGGAGCCCCTTCCCAGGATGCTGAAGCTGCTGGACTGCCGATACCACCGCGAAGCGCACCCCAAGGGCGCATCAGACGCCAACTCCCCTCCCTCTAGGGGTGCGCCGGGCGGCTCGCGCCACGCTTGCGGCAGTCTGCGCCACCTGTGCCTTGGAGGCTACGAGAGGCCCAAAGGGCCTGCAGCACAGCTCAAAGATGCGGCCTATCTCCTCGCCAGTCTAGGCCGCGCTTCTGACAATTCCCTGACAACACACTGAAAGGGATCCTCCGGTGGCGCTCGTTTTTCAGGGGTCTGCCGGTACTCCCTGTATCAAAGGGAGCAACAGCTCTCTGGCGCCACTAGACGCCAAACGGCGCCTTGGGGGCCTGCCTTGGGTACCGATAGCGCGTTCTTCTGCTCTCGCCACCCAGGTTCCACCTCCGTTCGCCCCGAATGCCGAGGGTGGGCACCGCGCGACGCAGACATGGCGCTACGGTCGCCTCCGCACTCCTGCGAACGCTCCCACCGGAGACCCCTATGACCTATCAGAACCCCGTATGGCCGGGCTACTTCGCGGACCCCTTCGTCCTCCGCTGGGAGGACGAGTACTACGCCTACGGCACCGGCCCGGCGGCGCCGGACGGCCGGCGCTTCCCCCTGCTTCACTCCCCGGACTTGGTGCACTGGAGCTGCCTGGGTGGTGCCCTGGAGCCTCCGTCCCCCACCGAGGACTGGGCCCCGGGCAACGCCTTCTGGGCCCCGGAGGTAGCCGAGCACGAGGGCCGCTTCTACCTCTACTACTCGGCCTCCAGCTCGGGCGGAGACGAGACCCACCGTCTGCGCGTGGCCACCGCCGACCACCCCGCCGGCCCCTTCGTGGACTCCGGACGCCTGCTGCTTCCGGACGAAAGTTTCACCATAGACGCCAGCCCCTTCCGAGACCCCGCCACCGGCCAGTGGTACCTGTTCTTCGCGCGCGACTACTTCGATGGCCGCGTGGGCACCGGCACCGCGGTCGTGCCCCTTCGGGCTGACCTGATGGGCCCCGCCGGCGAGCCCAAAACCGTGGTTCGAGCCACCGCGGACTGGCAGATCCATCAGCGCGACCGCGAGATCTACGGCCGCACCTGGGATGCCTGGCACACCGTCGAGGGACCCTTCGTGGTCGCCCACGAGGGCCTCTACTACTGCTTCTATAGCGGCGGCGCGTGGCACCAACCCAACTACGGCGTTGGCTACGCGGTAGCCGACCACCCTCTGGGTCCCTACCGTGAGCCCGGCGCGCCGTCGCGCCCCTCTGTCCTGAGCGGGGTCCCGGGGAAGGTGATAGGGCCGGGCCACAACTCCGTGGTGCTGGGTCCGGACGGCCTCACCCTCTTCATCGTCTACCACGCCTGGGATCCCGAGATGACGGCCCGCCGCCTCTGCATCGATCCGCTGGAGTGGACCCCCGAGGGCCCGCGCTGCCAGGGCCCCAGTTCCGAGCGCGTCGCTCTGCCGCTCACTCCGAACGGCCCTCACCACTAGATGCGGATGAGACCCGCCTCTCGTGCAAGGGGCGCGACCCCACAGGCCCAATCCATAGACACCGGCACCCTCCCAGCAGTTGCGATCTCTGCATGCGCCTTCGCTGGTCCCCCAGAGGCACCGTCTGGTGCGTGGGTGCGGTATGTCGAGCGGCTCCGCCGCCTGGGTTCAGCCCCGGAGGGGCGACTCTGTGGCAGCCGTGGGCAACACCCCCGGCGCCGCCCGCCTCGCGCTCCCGGGCCACAACCCACCTCCCTCCCACCGAGGCCTGGCTCACCTCTTCACCTCTTCACCCCCTCAGCCTCCCCCCTCCCGGCCTCCTGCTCAGGGGCCGGCTCCTCGTAGTCGTGAATCTCGGGCGAGCGAACGTAGGAAGAGAGAAGCCATAGGCCTCCCAGGGCGTAGAGCAGGGCGCTTCCGGCCAACTCCTCTCGGATTCCAATCAGGTCAGCCAGAGAGGTTATCAGGATCCCCGCGATGGGGAGCACCCCCACGAACATCAGGGAGTTCAGGCTCATCACCCTCCCGCGCAGGTGGTTGGGCACCACCTCCTGGGTGATGGTAGCGGAGAGGCCCATCGCCAGAGAGAGCGACAGCGAGGCGATGAAGCTGCCGAGGCACGAGACACCGATACTGTGGGAGCGGGAGAGGATGCCCATCCCGACCGCGATACCCGTCACGCCCAATCCGATGCGAAGCACCCTCTGCTCCCTCGGCACTCCCAGCAGCATCAGTGATCCAAGCAGCGCCCCACAGCCGGAGACGCCCATCAGCCACCCCAACTGAGCCGCCCCCACGTGAAGGATCCGCTTGGCGTACAGCGGCAGCAGGATCACGTGGTTGGGGAAGACCAGCATCGTGGTGAGCATCGTCAGCAGCATGAGCACCCTCAGCCGCGAGCGCTCCGAGACGTACCGGAGGCCCTCCCGCATCGCCCCCAGGGGCGACCTGGCCGGATGGACAGGCGACCGGGGCTTGTAGTCGATCAGCAGGAGCGAGGCGATCACTGCCACGAAGCTGAGGCCGTTCGCGATGAAGGCGCTGGCCGTGCCCAGGGCACCGATCACGACGCCGGCCAGCGCGGGGCCGATCACTCGCGACCCGTGAAAGATGGACTGGTTCAGAGCGATGGCCTGGGGTATCTCCTGCTGCTCCACGAGCTCGGGCGTCAACGCCTGGTTCGCGGGCATATCGTAGGCGGCCGAGATACCGTTCAGCACCGCCAGAACGAAGATGTGCCAGAGCTTCAGGGTATGGGTTAGGTACAACCCCGCCAGGGCGAAGGCTGTCAGCATGAAGATGGCCTGCGTTACCAGCAGGATGTGCCGCTTGTCCCGGTGGTCTGCCACCACGCCACCGACCAGCGTGAGCAGCATCATGGGGAAGGAGCCGGCGAAGTTGAGAAGGCCCAGGACGGAGGCGGAGGAGGTGAAGCCGACGATCACCCAGTTCTGCGCCAGCACCTGCATCCAGGTGCCGGTGAGGGAGACCGCCTGGCCGCACCAGTAGAGGGCGAAGTTGCGGTGTCGCAGCACGCTCAGAGGCGACGCCTTCCGAGGCGTGCCGGAACCGGAGGGTAGGGCCAAGGGGACTCCTGACTGGGGGCGCGGTGTGCCGGGCCTACCCGAGGTCCCTTGGGTCCCTTACGTCGCCTGGGTCCCTTCCGCCGAAGGGACCCAAGGAACAAGGCATACCTCTAGGAGGGGAGATCCACACCCAGCACGCATTTCCTGAGAATCAGGATAGCGTCGGCCAGGGTAACGCGTCCATCCCCGTTCGCGTCCGCGGCAACGAGGCCCGCGGGCGTGGGAGGCGCCGTGCCCAGCACGTAGATGCGCAAGGCCAGGATCGCGTCCGCCAGGGTGATGCGACCATCGCCGGAGACGTCGCCCCGGACGACGGCGGCCACGGTCAGCGATACCGTCGCGGGGGCCGACTGCGTGGAGCCGTTGCTGGCCACGAACCGCAAGCTGTCCACGCCGCCGTAGCTGGCCGAGGCCGTGTAGACGAGGTTCGGAGCGGTGCCACTCAGGGTGCCATGCAAGGGGGCCTGGGTGACGGTGTAGGACAAAGGGAGCCCGCCGGCGTCAGTGGCGGACAGGGTGATGGGCAGCGCCACACCGGCCGTAGCGGCCAGGGACAGGGACTGGGCCGTGGGCGCGGCGCTGAAGCTCACCACGGCCTGTGTCGCCAGGGTCACCGAGGAGCCGGCGGCGGTCACCTGAGCCGTGACTCTCTTGATGCCGGCGATGGTGGCGGCGATACGACCGCGCGCGACTCCCGAGGCATCGGTGGTGGCCGGCTGCGTGAGCGCCACGCCGTCCCCGGTGGCCACCAGCGCGACCGACAGCCCCATCACCGGCTGCCCGGCGGGGTCCTTTACCGTGACGATGATGCCGGCCGTGGAGACGCCGTCCGGAGGTACCGGACCCGCCGCGTCGGTCTCTACCCTGGAGGCAGTCGCGCTCACCTGCGGGCGCATTGAGGTGCTGATGGCGACCTGGAAGACGTCCTGATGGCCGTTGAGGTCTCCGGGGACCAGATTCGTGGCGGCTGACTCGAAAGCCACGTAGCAGCCGTCGGCACTGAGCACGGGGAGGAAGCAATCGCCGTTCGCCGGCCCGCCGACGCTGCTCAGGCTCACACACTGCATGAGGCCGGTCGAGAGGTCCTTCACGATCGCGTCGGACACTGAGTTGGTGTCGCCTGGGAAGAGGTTGCTCGCCGTGCTCTCAAAGGCCACCAGACGCCCGTCGGCGCTCAGGCTGGGCGCGTAGCAATCGAGATTGGGTTCGTCACCAGCCTGGGTGGTGCTCACTCTGGTCAGGGTGCCGGTGGAGCGGTCGCAGACGAAGATGTCGGTCACGCCGTTGGTGTCGCCCGGCACGAGGTTGGTGCCGAAGGACTCGAAGGCCACGTATCGCCCGTCCGCGCTCAGGGTGGGGCTGTGGCTCTCTCCGTCGGACTGCTGCCCGGAACTGGAGACACTGACGCGCTGGATCGCGCCTGTGGCGAGGCTCTTCACGAAGATGTCCATAGCCCCGTTGGTGTCGCCGGGCACTAGGTTGTCCGCCCGTGACTCGAAGGCGACGCTGCTCCCATCGGAACTCAGGTGAGCGCGGTAGCTGTCCTCGTCGCTTTGCGCGCCGGAGGCGGAGACACTAGCCCGCCGAAGCACGCCGGTCCCAAGGTCGGCGACGAAGACGTCGGTGGCGCTGTTCGTATCGTCGGGCACCAGGTTGCTGGCGAAGGACTCAAAGGCGACGTACCGGCCGTCCGCGCTGATGCTGGAGCAGTAGCTCTCCCCGTTGGCCTCCGCGCCGGAGGCGGCGATGCTGACTCGGATCAGGGCCCCGGTGAGCATATCCTTCACGAAGATATCCGTGGCCCCGTTGGTGTCATTTGGCACCAGGTTGCTGGCGAAGGACTCGAAGGCGACGTATCGGCCATCGGCACTAATGCTCGGCGAGTAGCTCTCACCATTGCTCTCCTGACCACTGGAGGAGGTGGAGACCCTTCGGATCGCGCCGGTGGAGAGGTCCTTCACGAAGACGTCCGTGGCACCGTTGGTGTCCCCTGGGACCAGGTCGGCCGAGGTTGACTCGAAGGCCACGTAGCGTCCATTGGCGCTTAGGCAGGGGGCGTGGCTATCGCCGCTACTCTCGGCGCCGGAGCCGGACAAGCTGACACGCACTGTTCCCGCCTCCGCGGAGAGGGCTGCCAGAAGCAGAGAGCTCACGAGAGCCAAACCGGCGAGAGGCCGTGCCACAAACCCTACCATTGAAGTCCTCACCCTACCCGGGCCGGGTAAGCCGTCCAGCCCATCCACTAAAGCACAGTCAGAGCGGGAGCCTCACCATCGGATGCGCCGCGCCGCTAGACAGTTGTGCCACGATCTGAGCCGCACTGCTGCCGGCACTTCGCCTAAGAGGGGGTGGCCGGCGGCACGCGGGGAGCTAGCCCGCATCCTGGACGCGGCGCCCGCGCGTCGCGCAGGGGCCGGGCTTCCACGGCCTTCTCGTGGCGAGTGCAGGCCAGCGGCGCCCGGGCGGTACCCGACCCCTCTGCGTCCCGCGTGGGAGTGGCGCGGAACAGCGATCAGGCGGGGGCGGCCCGCGGCTGGCGAACGACCCATCCGCTGCGTGCTTGCCATAGCGGGCGCTCTATGGTATATGTGTCAGGTGCTGGGGAGGGATGTCAGACCCCTGTCAGCGAAGCTTCATACTGAGTCGGCCGACTGGGGCGGCATCGGCTGATTGGGGCAAGGCGCCCGGCGGCCCCAGGGGCCCTTTTGACATCCACACCGACGCTCCTGAACGTGGGTCCCAGCTCCAAGCCTCCACTGGCGAAGGGGGCCGAGCAGCCGTAGCCCGCACAGTTCCCCAGGGCGTGTGGAAGCCCGCGCCATGCCCGACGCGCAACCGCCTCGCGCAGGATGCGGGGTAGGGGTTCATGGTGCCAATCATTGATCCCCCCAGAGGACCTGTGAGGTAGGGAACTGGCGGACCGCACGATGCCCAAAGCGTGGCGAGTAGAGCTACTGGGCGGCCTTCGTCTGCGGCGCGAGGAGCGGGTGATCACCCACTTCCGCACCCGGAAGACGGGGGCGCTCCTCGCCTACCTCGCCTTCTTTCAGCATAAGCCCCATCCCCGTGAGAAGCTGATAGACCTCCTGTGGCCGGACAGCGAGCTGGATGCCGGCCGCCAGAGCCTCAGCCGCGCCCTCTCCTCCCTCCGACAGCAGCTTGAGACCGAGGGCGGCGAAGGCGGCACCATCCTCATCGCTGACCGCCTCTCCGTGGGCCTGGAGACCACCCACGTCTCCACGGACGTCAGTGACTTCGAGAGCGCGCTCCAACTGTCTCAGCACACCCAGGACGACGCCGAGCGCGCCCAGCACCTAACCACCGCTATAGACCTTTACCAGGGCGAACTGCTCCCCGGCTACTACGACGACTGGGTTCTGGAGCAGCAGGAGCGGCTGGCCGGCGCCTACGTTGAGACTCTGTCCCAGGCCATCCCTCTGCTGGAGCGGCTTGGGGAGCAGCGCCGGGCTCTGGACTACGCCCGCCGCGCCGTGACAGCCGACCCCCTCCGAGAGGAAGCCCACGCGGACCTGATGCGCCTCTACGCGCAGACGGGCCAGGTCTCCGCGGCCCAACGCCAGTTCAAGAAGCTTCAGGAGATCCTGGAAGAGGAGCTCGGCACCACCCCCACCGCGGCCACCCGAACCCTGGCGGAAGAGATAAGGGTCCGCTCGCTGCCGGTCACCTCTTCCTCCCCCACCGTCTCCCGCGCGACCGTCAACGAGACGGGCCCAGCCCCGGAACCCATCGAGGGATCCGCCGCCATGCCGGCACCCTCCTCCACACCGGAGGGCGTGCAAGCGGACGCCCTGAACAGCGCGCTCCTGGAGGACCCCGTATCACCCGGCCTTATGGCCCTTCAGGCGGCGGAGGAGCAGGGGCTCATCGCCGGCCTGGTGGGCGAGGGCGAGAATCGCGTGGTCACCGCCCTGGTCGCGATCCCCCACCCCGGAGGCGGAGGTCCCGCTGACCCGGGCGAGATCGCCGACGACCTGGAACGCCTCTACCAGGCCGTCCGGGCTGGGCTGGGCCAGCGCGGCGGGCGCCTGTACCGCCTGATGGCCGGCCGGCTCCTGGCCGTCTTCGGCGCCACCCACACGCGCGAGAACGACCCGGA
This sequence comes from Armatimonadota bacterium, assembly GCA_036504955.1. Taxonomy (GTDB): domain Bacteria; phylum Armatimonadota; class DTGP01; order DTGP01; family DASXUI01; genus DASXUI01. The sequence goes on along the minus strand of DASXUI010000220.1, from coordinate 3,863 downwards.
GCACGCACTGCTCGCGGCGCTGGAACTCCAACAGACCGCCGAATCCCTAGATACGGTCGTCTCCGTGGGCGTAAGCACGGGCCAAGCCTACGTGGGGGTGCTGGCGACCGATGCCAGCGGCGGCATCACCGTCCTTGGGCCCACCGTCGACTCAGCTTCCCGCCTGGCGGAGCTGGCCTCCCCGGGGCAGATCCTCGTGGGCCCCCTCACCTACCAGGCCAACCGATACGCCTTCGAGTTCATCCCTCGAACCCTGCCCGCGCTGAACGGCGAAGGCGCCTCCCAGGCCTTCGACCTCCACCGGACCCTCCTGCGCCCAGAGAAGGCGCGCGGCGTGGATGGCCTGAGGTCGGAGATGGTGGGGCGAGAGGAGGAGACGGCCCGCGTGCGCGCCGCTCTGGAGGAGCTGCAGCGTGGGCGCGGGCAGATCATCTGCGTCACGGGCGACGCGGGGGTGGGCAAGAGCCGGTTGGCCTGGGAGGCGAAGCGGCTCCCGCTGGCCGCCACCGGCCCCGTCCCCCTGTGGCTGGAGGCCCGGTCCCTAGACCACGGCACCACGGCCGTGTACCGCCTCTTCATGGACCTGTTCCGGCACCATTTCTCCCGCCGCGCGGAGGAGACGGAGGTCGTGCGGGGAGAGCGAATCCTGGCCTTCCTGCGGGAACTGCTTGAGCGTGGAGACCTTACGCCGGAGCGCTACGAGGAGATGGGTCCGCTGCTTGGCAGCCTTCTCTCGGCCCGCTTCGGCAACGAGTGGGACGAGCGCGCCGCCGCGGCCTCGCCGGAGCAGCACAAGCAGCAGATCCTGCTGGCCCTGCGCGACTTCTTTGTGGTCCTAACGCGGCGCCGGCCCGTGGTTCTCGTCCTCGACGACGTCCACTGGGCCGACGAGCTCTCCCTGGACCTCGTCTCGCTTCTGATGGGAACCCTCAGCTACGCCCAGCTGCTGCTCTTCTGCCTCTACCGGCCGGACCGAGACCACCGCTCCGCGCTGCTGGAGCGCCTGGCGGAGCGCGAGTGCCCCGGACGTTTTGTCAGCATCAAGCTGAAGGAGCTGCCCCAGCCGGACAGCCTGCACGTGCTGCAGTCGCTGCTCGGCTCGGATGACCTCCCCGCCGGCACGCGGAACGCGATCCTCGAGCGCTCCCACGGCAACCCTTTCTTCCTGGAGGAGATCGTTCAGGCGCTGATCGGCAGCGGCGACCTGGCCCGCGACGGCACCACCTGGCGAGTGCGCGAAGGCGCGGCGACGACCCTGGTGCCGGAGAGCGTGCAGCAGGTGATCCTCAGCCGTCTCGACCGCCTGCCCCCGGAGCTTCGGCGGGTCCTGCAGGCAGCGTCCGTGCTGGGGCCCCGCTTCAGCATAGGCCTGCTCGAAGCGATCCTGCCGGGCAAGCCGGCCCTCGGCACGGCCCTGTGGGAGCTGGAGAGCCAGGGGCTGGTTCTGCGCGAGCGGGTGGTGCCGGAGGAGGAGTTCGCCTTCCACCACATCCTCACCCAAGAGACCATCTACCTGAGCCTGCTCAGCCGTCACCGCCGGGCCCTCCACCAGCGGGTCGCCGAGGCTCTGGAGGCGAGGGAGGGTGAGGGGCTGCCCCACAACCTGGAACTGCTGGCCTATCACTACGAGCGCAGCGGCTTGGTGGAGAAGGCACGGCAGTACCAGGCGACGGCGGAGAAGCGGCGAGGCGTCCACGCGGGCGGCGAGGCCATCGACTTCCTGGAGCGCCTCCTGGTCCGCCCCCTGGTCCGCATCGGCGGCCCCGGCGCCCGAAGCCCGTGGGATCTGGTGTAGGGGCGGGTCGTTAGGTCGTTAGGTCGTTGGGGAAGGGCCTCACAAGCTGCGCCTTGGGTTGCTTAGGTCCCTTGGGTCCCTTAAGCCCCTTTGCCGAAGCGACCAAAGAGACATAAGGGACGGAAGGGACGAGAGTAGACCCTCCGTGGCCCTTCCCCAACAACCCAACGACCTAACGACCCAACGACCCTACGACCCCATGAAGACGCTCTCTCGTGCGCTTGCTTACCTCAAGCCATACTGGCACCTGCAGATCCCGGCGCTGCTGTGCGCCCTAGGGGCCACCGTCTGTGGGTTAGCTGGGCCATGGATCATCAAGATCCTGGTGGATGAGGCCTTCTTCAAGCGGTCCTATCCGGCGCTCAAGTTCTGCGTGGTGGCTTTGGCGCTCTCGGAGGTGCTGTCCGCCGTCCTCGGGGCTGCCAAGCAGTTCTTCTTCTCCTGCCTGGGCGAGAGGGCTGTGGCGGACCTGCGCTCCGACCTCTTCGCCCACCTGCAGCGCCTCAGCCTCTCCTTCCACAGCCAGGGCAGCTCCGGCCGGGTGCTCTCCACCTTCAACAACGACGTCGGCGCCATGGAGGGTCTCTACTCCTCCACGCTGGTGGAGCTGGTCACCAACGCGCTGCGGATCCTGGTCGGTCTAGCCTTCCTGATCTACCTGAGCCCGCAGCTCACGCTGCGCGCCTGGGTCGCCGCGCCGCTGTTTGTGCTGAGTATGGCTGCCCTTGCCAGGCCACTCCGCCGCTTGGGCTCCGAGGTGCAGGAGCGGACGGCCCGCATCACCGAGGGCCTCCAGGAAAACCTGTCGGGCGCCCGGGAGGTGATTGGCTTCGACCAGGGCACGCGCCAAACGCTCGACTTCCGCGGCCGGCTGTTGAATCTGGTGCCGGTGAAGGTGAAGCAGGCCACGTTGGGCGCCGCGGCCGGCGGCCTTACCAGCGTCACCGCGCTGGGCGGCGTGGTCTTCGTCATCTGGTGGGGCGGCAACGAGGTGCTCACGGGACGCATGTCGCCTGGAGCGGTGGTGGCCTTCGTAAACTATCTGGAGAGCCTCTTCGGCCCCACGGCGTGGCTGATGGGCCTGAACGTGATGCTCCAGAGGGCCCTGTCCGGCGCCGAGCGGGTCTTCGAACTGCTGGACACCGCGCCCAGCGTCGCCGACGCGCCGGGAGCCTTCGAGCTGCCCCCCATTCGAGGGACCGTCGCCTTCGAGGACGTGTCCCTGTCCTACGATGGCGGAGACGCGACCCTTCGGGGCATCAGCCTGAGCGCGGAACCTGGGGAGATGGTGGCCCTTGTGGGCCCCTCGGGAGGTGGCAAGTCCTCTCTGGTATCGCTGGTCCCCCGCCTCTATGACCCCACTGGGGGGCGCGTCACGGTGGACGGCATCGACCTCCGCAAGGTGACCCTGGAATCGCTGCGCCGGCAGGTGGGCGTGGTGTTTCAGGAAACCTTCCTGTTCTCCACCACCGTGCGGGAGAACCTCCGCTTCGGGCGACCGGAGGCGACGGACGAAGAGGTGGAGGAGGCCGCGCGTGCCGCGAACGCCCACGGCTTCATCCAGGCTCTGCCCCAAGGCTACGACACCCCCGTAGGAGAGCGCGGAGCTAAGCTCTCCGGCGGCCAGCGACAACGCCTGGCCCTGGCGCGCACCCTGCTCCGCGACCCGCGCATCCTCATCCTGGACGAGGCTACCTCCGCCCTCGACTCCGAGTCGGAGGCCGCCATCCAGGCCGCCCTCGAGACGCTGATGGTTGGCCGCACCTGCTTCGTGGTGGCCCATCGGCTTTCCACCGTCCAACACGCGGACCGGATCCTAGTGCTCCAGGAAGGCCGTGTCGTAGAGAGCGGCTCCCACACGGAGCTCCAGGCCCTCGGCGGCGCCTACTCCCGCCTCTGCAAGGCACAGTTCGGGAGGCGCGGACCTGACGATGGGTCATTGGGTCGTTAGGTCGTAGGGTCGTTGGGGAAGGGCCTCAGCCGGTGTTCCTAGGTCCCTGGGGTCCCTTGGGTCTCTTCCGTCCCTTGGCTGAAGAGACCTAGGGACACCCGCTGAGGCCCCTCCCCA
>DASXUI010000219.1:0-11864 GCA_036504955.1 Armatimonadota bacterium | reverse complement strand
AGAGTTCCGCCATTGCTAAGCTCCATATCGGAAGTGATGGCCCAAGGTAGCGAAGGACTGAGGGCGGGTCATAGGGTCGTAGGGTCGTAAGGTCGTAGGGAGGGGCCTCAGAGGGTGGGAAGTAGTGGAGTTGGCGGGGGTGGGTGCCCAGCGGCCGTCCGCCCGGCGGTGAATCGCCGGGCTCAGGGGCTCAATCCCGCTGAAGCGGGGTTCTGAACCAGAACTACACCTTGGGGTCCGACCACCGTATCGGTACGGACCATGGATAGGTCGCTCAGATGCACCTTTGGGTCGGAACCCTCCTTTGGGAGGATTGAGCCCCGGAGCCCGGCGATTCACCGCCGGGCGGACGGCCGCCGGGCACCCACCCCCGCCAACTCCACTACCTCCCACCCCCTGAGGCTCCTCCCTACGACCTTACGACCCTACGACCCTACGACCCCACGACCCCACGACCCGCCCTCACCCCCTCACTCTTTCGCCACCTTGGGCCATCACTTCCGATACGGAGCTTATCAATGGCGGAACTCTCACTGAAGCTCAGGCAGCACCAGGTCCACGCCGATGCGTCTCGCGCCCACCTCACCGTGCTGGCAGGGGAGCCGTCCAGCCACCCTGTCAGCCCCTTCATCACGGGCAAGTTCTGTGAGCACCTGGGGCGCAACATCGTCAACGGGCATCTTGCACAGATCCTCCACAACGCGACCTTCGCGACCGAGGAGTTCCACGACGGCAGGATGACCCCTGACGGCCGCATCTCCCTCCGGAACGACCCTGACACCATCGCCGGCATCATCAAGGGGCGCGCGACCGCCATGGGCTGCCCTGAGTCGGTCGGGGAGGCGCTGGTCGCCGCGTTCCGGCAGGGCCTGGCCTGCGGATGGTTGCGCGAGGGCACGCCCGAAACCGTCCGCGTGAGCCCCGACACGGGCCCGAACGGTGGCCGCGCGCAGCGGCTGGAGCTCTCGGCCGCCGGCGCAGGCATCGCGCAGTGGACTCCGCTGCCGCTGCACCGCGTCCGGCGCTTCCAGGTCCGCGTGGTCGCGCGGTCCGTCGGAGTGCCGTCGGTGAAGGTGAGCCTGTACGCGGGCGATGGCAAGCAGCCGCTGAGCCAGGCGACCGTCTCCGGACTGACCGGCGAGTGGTCGGCCCTGCAGGCGGAGCTGGAGATGCCGGAGACCGCGGCCAAGGACGCCCTCTACCGCTTCACCGTCACGGCGGACTCGCCGGGCCAGGTGGTGCTGGGCCGCGTGCTGCTGCTGCCGGCCGACCACGTCGGCGGCTGCGACCCGGATGTGATCCGCTTCCTGAAGGAGTCCAGGCTGCCGCTGCTGCGCTGGCCGGGCGGCAACTTCGTGAGCGGCTACCAGTGGGAGCAGGGCATCGGTCCGCAGGACCTCCGGCCCAGCGTCACCAACGTCGCCTGGGGCAGCGTGGAGCCCAACCTCTTCGGGACGGACGAGTTCATCGCCTTCTGCCGCGCCGTGGGCTGCGAGCCGATGATCTGCGTCAACGGCGGTGACGGCACACCAGAGGAGGCCGCCCGGTGGGTGGAGTACTGCAACGGAGCCGCCAATACCCCCATGGGCTCCCTGCGCGCCCGCAACGGCCACCCGGAGCCCTATGGCGTTCACCACTGGGAGGTGGGCAACGAGCTGTGGGGCAACTGGCAAGTCCACTGGACCACCCCCCACGGCTACGTGGACCGCTACCACCGCTTCAGCAAGGCGATGCTCCAGGCGGACCCCAGCATCAAGCTCTATGCTTGCGGCGCGCCCGTCTTCTGGGGTCAGGACTGGAACGACGCGCTGGTCTCCGGCGCCAGCCACGACCTTCCCGCCACCACCGACCACCCGCTCATCGGCGGCCCCACGCCGGGCAGCACCGACCCCCTGGACGTCTACCGTGACTTCGTGGGCGTGCCGGAGGTCCTTCAGCGGCTGTGGACCAACCTCCACAACCAGATGGAGGCCGAGGGCATCGCCACTCCCGAGCTGGCGGTGACGGAGCTCCAGCTCTTCGCGCACCTCGCCCCGCCCGCGGAGGGCGCGCCCGTCACCCTCACCCGCGAGGTGCTGGTGACCCCCGCCACCCACTGCGAGGCCCTGTACGACCGCCTGCTGTACCACACGGCGGTGAGGTTAGCGCCCTTCGTGAAGGTGATCACCCACTCCGCCACGGTGAACCACGGCGGCGGCCTGCGCAAGGAGCGCGAGCGCGTCTACGCCAACCCCTGCCACTACTCTCAGGCGCTCTTCAACGACTTCGCGGGCGCCCGGCCCGTGCCGGTGCGCCTGGAGTGCGCGACTGCCCAGATGCCCCTGGTCCTGGGCGACGTGAAGGCCCTCTGGAAGAACGACCGAGCCGGCATCAACAAGGTGGGTGAGGAGGCGCGCACCTACGCGACCGTGGACGCCCTGGCCGCCGTGGCCAAGGACGGGAGCCTGCTGCTCTCCCTCGTGAACCGGGGAGAGGGCGCCCAGGAGCTGACCATCGACCTCCAGGGCTTCACCCCCGGCGCCGAGGCCCACGTAGACCTGCTCACGGCCCCCAAGCCCTGGTCCGCCAACACGCTGGAGGCCCCCGAGGCCATCGTCCCCGTCAGCTCCGCGCTGCAGGTGCTGGACGGGAAGCTGACCCTCTCGCTTCCGGCCTGGTCCGTAGCGCAGGTGCGGGTGCTGGCAGGGGGGTAGGCTGGGAGGTAGACTGGGGCCCGGGGCGGCGTGCCGGGGATGAGCGCCGGAGATGAGCGCCAGGGATGGACGCCGTGGATGGACGCCGTGGATGTTATCCACGGCTGACGTAGAGGCGCCCCTCCGGGGCTCAAACAGGTCGGCGTGCCCTAGTTGAGGTGAGCACGTCGGCCTGTTTGCCTGCCAGCTGGGTTAGTTGGCGCCAGGCGGAGTCACCATAGGCGGTTGGAGTCATGCCCTATGGCGTGCTGCTTCAGCAGGGCGACGTACTCGGCCTGGTATGGGCGCTGGCGGTGGTGGGCCTCCTGGTCCTCGATGTACTTCCGCAGAACCTGGTCATGTTCTGGGCTGACCGTGAAGACACCGTACCCGTCCTGCCATCCGAACGACGAGACGCCAAGGGTCTCGCGGATCCAGTGCGATGAGTGGGCCTTGATGTCTCGCACGATGTCCGCAATGCGCTGGTTGGGCCGCAGCGCGAACAGGAGATGCACATGGTCCTCCACACCCCCGATGGCCAGGGGCAGCACCCCAGACCGCCTCAACGCCTCTCCAAGGAAGGAGTGCAGCCTTCCTCGCCACTCGTGCCCAATGAGGGGGAGACGGCCCTTCGTGCTGAAGACGACGTGCAGGTGTATCCAAGCATGGGTTGAGGGCATGGGCACTCCTGGCGGTTGGCCGGGTGAACCATTCATCAGGGCTTCGCGTCCGCTAAGGCCCACCCCCAGGACTTGAGACGCCCGCCCGTCGGGAGTGCGGCCTGCAAGCCCCGGAGGGGCGCCTCTACGTCAGCCGTGGATAACATCCACGGCGATCTGCCTGGCTGTGCGGCTACATCCCCAGACCAGGTAGTTGCAGCGCGACGCGATCAGGATTGGGCAGTGGCGTAGCAGTGGTCGCACCCTGGGGTGATCTGGGTACAGCCGGTCACGGGGTTCCAGGTGGAGTCGGTCCACTCGATCGCGCTGTGGTCGCTCATCTCGCACTCATTACCGCTGCAACCGTCCCCCCAGGACAAACCAGGCGCTTGCTTTGTGAGAAACGTACCGCCCCCGATGTCGCGGGGAACGTTACACACAAATGTTCCATGCCAGGCTACCACCAGGCGTAGGTGACGTCAAGAGCCATACCGGGCACTACGGCTGTTGGGCGCGAGGTCAGATGGCGCGATGCCCCAGCCCGATGGCCCGGACGCCGCCCACGACCCTGGGTTCAGAGCGCCGATTCACCGGGATTGAGCCCCGGAGCCCGGCGATTCCCCGCCGGGCGAGGACCCGTCGGGCGGCCACCCTTCCAGGCCACCTACCAACCGGCCATTCCGCAGACCAGGAGGGTGCCGAGCCGCCTCCAAGCCCCGGAGGGGCGTCTCTACGTCAGCCGTGGATGACATCCACGGCGCACCACGGCTGACCCCGGCGCATCCCCGCCGAACCACGGCGCACCCCGGTCCGGCCCCCGCACACGCCTTGCCGCCAGGCACGCCCAGTCCTACCCCCGCCTTGTGGGGTCTCCACGACGCTCCGCCCGGCGCTCGCGGTCACGGGCTTCGGCGTCCCTGAAGAAGAAGAAGGCGGCCACCACTACAGCCGCTACGATGCCCAGGTTGTACTCCATGGGCGACAGCCAACCTCCCACGCCAAAGAAGCTGTAGAACGTTGGCTGGCTCCGCGCCACGTTCCGACCCAGGAACAGCACGGCGGCAAAGAGCAGCCACAGGTTGGCTGCGATGAAGTAGCGGCTCATGGTACCTCCCGGGACATCCTTGGGGCCTGCTCGAACGCGGACGGCCCGCACGCGGCAGCGAATGAAGGTGGCGTGGGAGAGCGGCCATGGGTCTCCCCAGGGAGGCTCTCCCACGCCCGTGTGACTCACCAAGGGAGCCCGCGGTTCACCCCTCGGCACCACGCCAGGCATTCAACCAAAGGAAAAGGCCCCCCGCCGAAGTCTACCACCTACCGGCAAGAGGGCCTCCCCCAACGACCTTACGACCCTACGAACTTACGACCCAACGACCCTCCCTACCCGTAGAGCGGCCCAAAGGCGGCGCCCCGGCGGTCCCGCGCGCCGAGGCGTGACCAGACCGTCGGTCGGAAGACGCGCTCTTCCGGCGCGTTGTGCACGCCACGCGCATCGCCGTTGAGTACACCCAGGTCCTAACCCCGCCTGGTGGGCTCCCCTCGACGCTCCGCCCGGCGCTCACGGGCCCGGACCTCGGAGTCCTTGAAGAAGAAGATGGCGGCGACCACTACACAGAGCAGGATGCCCAGGTTGTACTCGGTGGCAGATAGCAAGCCACCCACGCCCATGAAGCGGTAGTAGACGGGCAGGGCTGTCGTCACGCTGGTACGGCCCAGGAACAGCACTAGAGCGAGGAGTAGCCAGACGTTGGCGGCGATGAAGTAGAAGGTCATAGGGTCTCCGGAGGCATCACTGGGGTCTGTCAGGCACATACAGCCTGCGAGGGGCAGCATCAGGCGGCCCAAGAGAGCGGCCGAGGGTCCCCCCATGGCGACCCTCGCACGCCGGTACGACTTGCCATTGGACCCCAGGGTTCATCGGATCGCGCCACGCCACAGGGTGCCCTGCCGGCTGAGGACCCTTCGCGGGCTGACGCCGCGGCAGGCATCCCCTGAAGAGGAAAGGCCCTCCCGCCGGAGCCGATCGCGCTCCGGCAAGAGGACCCTTCCCTACGACCCTACGACCTTACGACCCCACGACCTTACGACCCCACGACCCAACGACCCGCCCCTACCTGTAGAGGGGCCCGAAGTTGGCGCAGGCGCGGTAGTCGGCGCCCTGGGGGTCCTGCGCCCCGAAGCGGGACCAGACCGCCGGCCGGAAGACGCGCTCCTCCGGTACGTTGTGCATGTCCACGGGGATCCGCAGCAGGCTGGCCAGGGCGATGAGCTCCGTGCCCACGTGGCCGTAGCAGATGGCCCCGTGGTTGGCGCCCCAGTTGTTCATCACGGAGTAGACGTCCACGAAGGGGCCGCTGCCGGTCGTGTTCGGCGCGAACCAGGTGGTGGGCCAGGTCTGGTCCGTGCGCACGTTGAGGATGTGGTGGACCTCCTCCGGCAGCTCCACGCTGTAGCCCTCCGCGATCTGGAGGACGGGCCCCAGGCCCTTCACCAGGTTCAGGCGGGACATGGTGGCGGGGATGCCGCCGCGGCTCTTGAAGTTGCTGGAGTAGCCGCTGCCCCGGAAGTAGCCCAGGTTGCCCGGGCACCAGGCGGTGGCATCCAGGCAGCGTCCGGCCTCCTCCGCGGCGATCTCCCAGTAGGGCTTCAGACCCGGCTGGCCGTTCACGCTCATCTCGCCGGTCCAGTCCAGCGCGGAGGCCCCGGAGTTGATGAGGTGGATGATGCCGCCCGCCGCGGGCCCGGTGAGGTCGTGGCCCGTGACCCGCTTCACGGCGGCGGGGCTCCAGTAGGTGCGCACGTCGCTGAACATCTGGGCCGTGCCGGTCAGGAGGTGGCCGAAGAGCATGGTCAGCCCGTTCAGGGAGTCGTTCTCCGTGGCGACGACGTAGGGCTGCCGGATGCCGGTCCAGTCGAAGGAGCTGCAGAGGATGGCCTCCAAGAAGTCGCCGTTCGGGAAGTGGTCGGTCCACTGCCGCTGCCCCTGGAAGCCGCCCGCCAGCGCGTTGTGCCCCTGCGCTTCCTCGGTGTAGCCCAGCTCGGCCAGGCGCGGGTTGCCGACCATCAGGTCGCGAGCGATGAGCGCCATCTTGACCACGAACTCCCAGTCGCGCTCCTTCTGCTCGCGGGGGAACTGCTGGTCCGCCGGGTTGGGGTCCAGCCCCTCCTTGCAGTTCTCGCGGGCCCAGGCCAGGGCGCGCTCGTACTCCTGGGGGTCGTAGATCTTGCGCTCGATGCGGCGCGTGAACTCGGTGAGGTCGATGGTCTCGGGCCGCATCCCCAGGTAGTCCTGGAGGAACTCGTGGTTCACGATGCTGCCCGCGATGCCCATGGAAACGCCGCCCATGGACAGGTAGCTGGTGCCCCTCATGCTGGCTGCCGCCAGGCCGGCCCTGGCGAAGCTGAGGAGCTTACCGCGCACGTCCGCCGGGATGGTGGTATCGCCGGAGTCCTGTACGTCACGCCCGTAGATGCCGAAGGCGGGGAGGCCCTTCTGCGCGTGAGCGGCGAGGACGGCGGCCAGGTACACGGCGCCGGGTCGCTCCGTGCCGTTGAAGCCCCATACCGCCTTGGGCAGCAGCGGGTCCATGTCCATCGTCTCGGCGCCGTAGCACCAGCAGGGCGTCACGGAGAGCGAGACCCCGACTCCCTCCCGGGCGAACTTGGCCGCGCACTGGGCCGCCTCGGTAGCACCGCCGATGCAGGTGTCCGCGATCACGGTCTCAACCGGCAGACCACAGGGATGGCGCAGGTTCTCGGTCAGCAGGTCCGACGCGGCGCGAGCCAGCGCCATGACCTGACCCTCGAGGCTCTCGCGCACGCCTCCGTAGCGCCCATCGATGATGGGGCGGATGCCTATCTTGGGCAGCGGGGTTCGCAGCCGGTTCACAGGGGAGTTCATCTTGAGGTTCGCGACCGTGGCCATCTATCGGGCCTCCTTTCCTACCAGGCGAAGCAACACCACCGCTCTCTTCGCCGCGCGAGACGCAGGTCCCCTGGGGGGACGGCGGCGAGAGGGGGCATGGGTGGGGGATACATGAGCGGCGGAGATACGAGCGGGGTGGGCACGAGCGGCTGAACCCGCTCGCTGCGCGGCCTGCGGCCGGGCACCCGCCTTCGCGGGCGCGGTGGGGCGGCTGCGGCGAGGCGGTGGCACCCCCGGCGGCACCGGAGGAGCCGCCGCGCAGCGAGCGGGTTCAGCCGCTCGTACCACAGGCCGCTCGCACCCCCACCGCTCGTGCCTCTGCCGCTCGTGCCCCAAAGGAGGGCCTCCGATGACCTCACTACTGTTGATGGTGCTTCTCGGCACGGTACTGGCCGCCGGCTCGGCCTCTGCGGCGCCCCGCGAGGTCCAGGTTCAGGTCATGACCGGCGAGCGGCTGGGACCGATGGAGATGGACCGCTTCGCGCTTGGGCAGGGCGGCCTCTCGCCGGAGCCAATGTGGGAGGATCGGGCCGCCGAGGTCCGTGCCCTCCACCCCAGAGTCATCCGCCTCTTCGTCCAGGAGTACTTTGACCTGCTCCCGGAGCGTGGGCGCTACCACTTCGACACCCTCGACCAGTCGGTGGACCTTATCCTCAAGGCCGGCGCCAAGCCACTGATGAGCCTCTGCATGAAGCCCCACGCGCTCTTCCCGAAGGTGGATCAGGATGTGGTGGAGCCCACCGACTACGGGGAGTGGGAGAGGCTGATCTCCGCGCTGGTGCGCCACTACCGGGAGCGTGGGTCCGGCATCCGCTACTGGGAGGTGGGCAACGAGCCGGACCTGGGGGAGCCCGGGGGCTGCCCATACCGCTTCACGCCGGAGGCCTACGCTCGTTACTACCAGCACACCGTCGCGGCCATCCTGCGTGAGGACCCTCAGGCGAAGGTGGGTGGCCCGGCTCTCGCCAGCCCTGGCTCGCCCATCCTCCCCGCGCTGCTGGAGGCCTGCGAGCGCGACAAGACGCCCCTCCACTTCGTCTCCTGGCACATCTACAACACCGACCCGACCGCTATCCGAGGGACCATCGACTCCGTTCGGGCACTGGTCGCCAAGCACCCGGCCCTGCACCCGGAGCTGGTGCTGGACGAGTGGAACATGGACCTCTTCAGCCCGCCGGAGGACCCGCGCTACCAGCCCTGCTACATCGCGGAGGTCGCCTACCAGATGCGCGAGGGCGGGCTGGACCTCTCCTGCTACTACCACCTGCGCGACTACCACGTGGAGGAGTCGCTCTTCCGAGGCTTCATGTCCGCGGAGGGCGCGGCCTTCATGGCCCGCTGGTGGAACCGGAACCTGCAGGTTGATGGGCTCTTTGACTACCAGAGCACGGTCCGCCCCTCCTACTTCACCCTCAAGCTCCTCGCGCGGCTGACCGGCGAGCGACTGCGCCTCACCTCGTCCGACGCTCGCCTCCACGGCTTCGCGGCACGGGAGCCCAGCCTGGGCGACACCCTGGTCCTGCTCTGGAACTTCTCGTCGGAGCCTGCCCACGTATCGGTGGAGCTCCGCGACCTGCCCTCCGGCCGGGTAGCCCGCCGCCTGCGGCTGGACGCCCAGGCGCCGAACCCGGAGGAGAACTCCCGCCTGCGCCGCCTGCCCACACTCCAGCTCCAAAGCACCAGCCCGAAGGCGGAGACGGACCTGGAGCCCTACGGCCTGGAGTTCTGGTCCATCGAAAGGCCCTAGTCTGCACCACTGGCAGCACAGTATGGGGAGGCCAGTAAAGAGGCACACGAGCCGGTCCGGGTTCCCCTGTGCTTGGGGGCAGGACGGAGGCTCAGACCCCAGGGCGTCCCCTTGGCGTCCCAGAGGGACGCCCGGCCGAAGACCACTAGGTGGATGGGCCCTGCGGGCCCACCGCTCGGCGGGGGCTCTATACTCCCGACCTAGCAGACCAGCGTGCAGTCGGCAAGCCCGCAGGTAAGGCGTACCCTACGGGGCAGCCGGGTTGTCCAGGACCCCGATGGCCTGGAGGTAGGGGGGCTCGTCAAACGCGTTGCGCTCGATCCTCATCCCGAGCTTCTCCATCACTCGGAGCGACGAGGCGTTGGAGTAGTCCGCACTGGCAACCATCCTGGCTACCTCCATCACCTGGAAGGCGTAGTCGATGAGGGCCTGGGCGGCCTCCGCCGCGTACCCCCGGCCTCGGTGCTCCGGCACAACCGACCAGAAGAGACCCACCTCGGGAGCTCGGAGACTCCGGCGCGGCCCGGCACTACCAGCCCAGGTGGGGAACTGCCCGAAGGCCTTGAGGGAGGGGGCGTATCCAACGGCGCCGATGACGGCCCCGCTGTCCTTGAGCACCACCGCTCGGTCGCCGTAGGGCGGTTGGTGCAGGCGGTCCAGCTCATCATAGCTTAGCTCAGTCCATCGCAGCCACCGGTCTCTCAGGGCAAGCGCCCCCGAGTGTGGCCGGGATCCGCCCTGGCAGTCGCAGTCCGGATCCAGCAGGCGATGAATCACACCCAGATCGCTCAACTCGAAGGGACGAATCAGCAGACGCTCCGTTTCAAACAGTGGTACTCCCATACACAGCCTCCTATGCCGGGCCGCCCATCCTGAGGGTGCATGCGGCGCACTCCTCCAGGCGTGCTAGTCGCCGCCCTCCGTGGGCCCCCAGAGGCCCATTGTCGCCTGTGGCCCTCGCCCTGCTAAAGGCCCTACCGGATCGTCCGCCCGTCCACTGAGTGGGCGCCCGGAGCCTGGGCTCACTGGCCTCGCGGTATGCCCAGGCGATGGGCACCTCGGCTCCTCCAGACCCCAACGGACAAGAGAGAGGTACTTCCTCAGCCCCTCCAGAACCCTTGGGCAGAGAGGAGCCCGCCGGGCAGCGAAACAGGCGGCGCCTCAGCACGCAATCATCGGAATACACGCTGCAGGACTTGGGAAGGGTTCACTTCCTAAGGTGAAGGAGTAGTTCGCATGTTACGAAGGACGAACCGCCGAGGTTTCACCCTCATTGAGCTGCTAGTGGTTATCGCCATCATCGCGATCCTCGCGGCGATCCTCTTCCCGGTCTTCGCCAAAGCCCGGGAAAAGGCTCGGCTGACGAGCTGCATGAACAACCAGATCCAGATCGGCCGCGCCATGCTGATGTACATGGACGCCAACGACGGCTACTCGCCCAGCTACACGCTGAGCGCCGGCTGGTTGTGGCCTTCCGCCCTCAACCCCTTCATCAAGTCCACCGGACAGGTCCACAACTGCCCTACGACGGCTGACTTCGGCGGCGGAGTGAACGGCTGGGGCACCGCGAACACCGGCTGGCAGGCTGGCTGGGGCAAGCCGGTCAAGGAGCAGGGCTCCTACTGCCACAACGGCTGGATGTACGGTTACAGCGCGGGCGAGGTGAAGAACCCCTCCGAGACGATGTTCGACTCCGACGGCATCTGGATCGACGCCTGGCCTAACAAGGGCCAGTCCATCCCTAAGGACAAGCTTAAGGGTGTGGACGACGGCGGCCTCGGCCGCATCGGCATCGACCGGCACAGCGGCGGCATCACCATGACCTTCGTGGACGGCCACGCCAAGTGGTGGTCTCGTGACGCGCTTCAGAAGGTGAAGTACTGTCCCTCCGATGGCGCGGAGTTCCGCAACCCTGAGGCCAGCGGCTCCTTCTGCCACGACTTCTGATCCCCTTGCGGTCGGGGCGTGACAATCTTGCCACGCCCCGGCCATCGCCCAACTGGAACACGGGCCCCAGACGGCACTCCGCCCGGCGATTCACCGCCGGGCGGCCGGACTCCGAGCACCGGTCTTTCGCTATGCTGCGGCGCTGTCCGCAAGGCCTTCATCGTCCGACCCGTCTGACCGGTCAGACACGTCTCCTCCCCTCCCCAATGCACCACCCACCTCCCCCCGAGGCCCCCACCATGACCTGTAGACTCCACCTGCTGGTATCCTCCCTTGCCCTGGCGCTTGCGACCGGAGCCTCGGCCGCCACCCTATACGTCTCCCCGAAAGGAAGCGACGCCAACCCGGGCACCCTCGCGCGGCCCTTCGCGACGCTGGAGCGCGCGCGGGACGCCGCCAGAGCCCTCCGCAAGCAGGGCCCGCTGCCCGGTGGAGTGGTGATCGAGGTCCGAGGCGGCCTGTATGAGCTGCCCCGGCCTCTGGAGCTGAACGAGGAGGACTCGGGCACCGCGTCGGCGCCAGTGACCTGGCGGGCGCGGGCCGGAGAGCAGGTCCGGCTAGTGGGCGGGCGCTTCGTGAAGGGCTGGCGGCCGGTCACTGACCCGGAGGTGCTGGAGCGGATGGACCCCTCCGCCCGAGGCCACGTGTGGCAGGCCGACCTCCGCGCTCAGGGCATCACCCGTTATGGCGAGATGAAGAGCGCCCCCGGCTGGGGCTCCTCGGAGTCTGGGCTCGAGGTCTTCCTCGACGATAAGCCGATGACCCTCGCCCGGTGGCCGAACCAGGGGTTCTCCACCCTGAAGGACGTCGTGACCCCCAACTTCGACGTCCGGGGCACCAAGGGGAGCACGGACCCCCGCTTCTACTACGAGGGTGACCGGCCCCAGCGCTGGGCCAAGGAGCCGGACGTCATG
>DASXUI010000218.1:0-8016 GCA_036504955.1 Armatimonadota bacterium | reverse complement strand
CGCCCGCGCGCTGGTGGATCTCACCCGCACCTTGCCAGGTCACTTGCCCGTCTACCTGCTTCCCTGCCATGATCTAGGGCAGAGCAAGCGCGCCCGATTGGGCCTGGGCGAGTCCGGCACGCCCCTGGCCGCCCCGGCACCGGATACCCTTGAGCGGATCGCGGAGTCCTTGAAGGATGTGGGACTTGAGGTAAGGGTGGGAGGGTCGTAGGGTCGTTGGGGCGGGTCGGACCAGCCTGACGATTGGGACCTACAAGAAGGCACTCCTATGCCTGGGATGCCATCCCCGGCTGACGTAGAGGCGCCCCTCCGAGGCTGAAGCAGGCTGGCGTTAGCACAAGGATGTAGATGCATGGAGCGCGGGAAGCCCCGGAGGGGCGCCTCTACGTCAGCCAGGGGTAACACCCCTGGCGCCAAGGAGCACCTGCCTACCGCCTCCTCTGAGGCCCTTCCCTACGACCCTACGACCCCGCCGGAGGCGACACCATGACGGACAGAGTTCAGCGGCTTCGAGAGGCGAGCTTGGCCGCGAGGCCCGAGGTCAGCGCCGAGAGGGCGGAGCTGATGACGGGGTTCTACCGGGAGCACGAGGGGCGCTGCTCCGTTCCGGTGCTGCGGGCCCTGGCGTTCTACCACCTCTGCGAGAAGAAGACCCTGTACCTGGGCGAGGGAGAGCTGATCGTGGGGGAGCGCGGGCCGGCGCCCAAGGCCACGCCCACCTTCCCGGAGCTGACCTGCCACAGCCTCGAGGACCTGCGGATCCTGGACGAGCGGGAGAAGACCGCCTATCGGGTGGGGCCAGAGGCCGTCTCGGTCTATGAGACCGAGGTCATCCCCTTCTGGCGCGGACGGTCGCTGCGGGACCGCATCTTCCAGCAGATGTCCGTGGAGTGGCAGGAGGCGTACGAGGCCGGCGTGTTCACCGAGTTCATGGAGCAGCGCGCCCCCGGCCACACCGTCGCGGACGGCAAGATCTACTGCAAGGGCCTACTGGATCTGAAGGAAGAAATCGCCCTCAGCCTGGCGTCCCTCAGCTTCCGCGGTGACGCGCGAGCCTACGAGCGGCGCGAGCAGCTCAGGGCGATGGCCATCGCCGCCGATGCCACGATCCTCTTCGCGCGGCGGCACGCGGACCTGGCCGATCAGCTTGCCGCCCAGGAGCCCGACCCCCAGCGCCGCCGCGAGCTGGCGACCATTGCGGAGACCTGTCGTTGGGTCCCCGCGCACGCGCCCCGCACCTTCCAGGAGGCCCTGCAGGCCTACTGGTTCTGCCACCTGGGCGTCATCACGGAGCTGAACGGGTGGGACTCCTTCAACCCCGGGCGGCTGGACCAGCACCTGCTGCCCTTCTACCAGCGCGGACTGAGCGACGGCACCCTCACGAGGGACTCCGCCAAAGAGCTGCTGGAGTGCTTCTGGATCAAGTTCAACAACCACCCGGCGCCGCCCAAGGTGGGGGTCACGGCGGAGGAGAGCGGCACCTACACCGATTTCGCCAACATCAACCTCGCCGGCCTGACGCCGGAGGGCGGCGATGGGGTGAACGAGGTCAGCTACCTGCTGCTGGAGGTGATCGAGGAGATGCACCTTCTTCAGCCCAGCAACAACATCCAGCTCTCACGCCAGACGCCGGACCACTTCCTGAAGGCGGCCTGCCGGGTGATCCGTCGGGGCTTCGGCTTCCCCTCGGTGTTCAACGCGGACGCCGTGGTGGAGGAACTGCTGAGGCAGGGCAAGAGCCTCGAGGATGCCCGAGAGGCCGGCACCAGCGGCTGCGTGGAGGCCGGAGCCTTCGGCAAGGAGGCGTACATCCTCACCGGCTACCTGAACCTGGTGAAGATCCTGGAGCTCACCCTCCACCGCGGCGTGGACCCTCGCACCGGTCGGAAGCTGGGGCCCGATACCGGCGATCCCCGGGAGTTCGTCTGTCTCGACGACCTGTTCACCGCCTGGGAGCACCAGCTACGCCACTTCGTGGATCTGAAGGTGGAGGGCAACCAGATCATCGAGCGCATGGTGGCAACCCATACCCCCGCGCCCTTCCTATCTCTTCTGATCGACGACTGCATCGCGAAGGCGATGGACTACAACGAGGGCGGCGCCCGCTACAATACCTCCTACATCCAGGGGGTCGGCATCGGCACCCTCACGGACTCCTTCGCGGCGCTCCGCAAGCACGTCTTCGAGGATCAGGCACTCTCGCTGCGGGAGCTGATGGCGCTGCTTCGGACCGACTTCGCAGAAGATCTGCACGCTCGCCAGCGGTTACTGGGCAGGTCTCCCAAGTACGGCAACGACGACCCCGAGGCGGATGATGTGATGCGCCGCTGCTTCGAGGCCTTCTATCGGGCGGTGGAGGGCCGGCCCAACGCCCGGGGCGGCACCTACCACATCGATATGCTGCCCACCACCTGCCACGTCTACTTCGGCAGCGTGGTGGGGGCAACCCCGGACGGCCGCCGGGCGGGCGTCCCAGTCTCCGAGGGGATCTCCCCGGTTCAGGGCGCCGACCGCAAGGGCCCGACGGCGGTACTGAGGTCGGCGGCAAAGATGGACCACCTGAGGACGGGGGGAACGCTGCTGAACCAGAAGCTGTCGCCCCAGTTGCTGGAGGGTGAAGAGGGGATAGAGAAGCTGGCGCACCTGATCCGGGGCTACTTCCGGATGAACGGGCACCACCTGCAGTTCAACGTGGTGAGCGCGGAGACCCTGCGCGCCGCCCAGGCGGACCCAGCCTCCCACCGCCACCTGATCGTCCGAGTCGCCGGCTACAGCGACTACTTCTGCGACCTCCCCCCCAGCCTCCAGGAAGAGATCATCTCCCGCACCGAGCAGGGGAGTCTGTAGAAGCCCAAGGCCCTCACCACAGAGACACAGAGGCACAGAGGGGCACAGAGAGGGGCGTGAAGAGGTGAGGAGGTGAAGAGGTGAAAGGGCCTCAGCCCAGTGGCTCGGACGAGCACAGGCTTACTTCTGAGGCCCTTTCACCTCTTCACCTCCTCACCTCTTCACGCCCCTCTCTGTGCCCCTCTGTGCCTCTGTGTCTCTGTGGGGAGGGCCCCGCTCTGTGGTGCGGCCCTTGCTACATAGGGACGAGCCAGACGTTGCGGTACTTGACTACGTCGTGGTCGCCCTGGAGGACGATGGGGCCGGTCTTGGCCTCGCCCCTGAACTCGCCGTACTGGATGCCGGTGGGGCCCTTGAACTCCGCGTTGTTCTGGACCAGAATGCCGTTCTGGAACACGGTCGCGCGAGCCTGCTCCACTACCTTGCCCTGGTCATCGAAGCGCGGGGCACGGAAGATGATGTCGTAGGTCTGCCACTGGCCGGCGGGCTTGGAGGCTATAGTGCGGGGGGCCGTTTGGCTGTAGAAGGCTCCGCAGGCTGTGTTCTCAGCCTTGGCTCCGAAGGAGTTCATGATCTGCACTTCGTAGCGGCCCTGCAGGCCAATGCCCGCGTTTCCGTGGCCCTCCATGGGCTCCTGGAACTCCGCGTGCAGGAAGCAGTCACCGAACTCCTGCTTGCTGGTGATGTCGTGCTTGTTCGGGGTCGCCACACCGGCGGCGTCCACTTCCCAGCCGGACGGGTCCTGGCTGCCGCGGGAGTACCAGTTCCCCTTCATCTGGTCAGCCTTGCCGGTGAACAGGAGAACGGCTCCGGCGGGCGGCCGGGGGGAGAACGGAATGACGGGGGCAGCCGGCGCGGGGTTGGCGGCAGGTTCCGCCTGGCCGAACAGGCGCGGAGCCAGAGACCCCGCCACCAAGGCGCTAAGCACCACGATGCCTCCGCGGCGCAAGATCACACTACTCATGCTAGATCCTCCTCTAGTTCGCGCGACCCCAGAGACGCTCTCCGCTGGTCGACGGCATGGGACATCGCGGGCCGCGCTGCTCTCGAGAGCGTGTGGAAGCCCGCGACATGCCCGAGGCGCAAGCGCTTCGCGCACAGTGCGGGCTAGGTCTATGGTGCTGGCAAGGTTACCGGGTCATCGCTCGCGGCGGCCCGGCCGTGAGGCACGGTGGCCCCAGGGAGGGAGCATCTCCGGCTCCTTAAGCATAACCCACGCTCGCGGGAAGCGCCAGGCACCGCCGCCGTGAGAGGCGGCATACGTGCGGCAGCATACCCTCGGCCCCGGCCGCTTTGTATGCTGGGACCACTCTTTCGCCCGCAGGCGCCGGCTTCGCTACAACGGAGTTACCGGCGGCCCGAGGAGCTCCTCCCCAGGAACGTGAGCGCGCGCCGTTGAACTGAGAGAGCTGTGGAACACGACCCCATCAAGAAGGAACACCCGGAGACCGAGGAGTACGCTCCCGGCACCGTCTATCTGCGCCAGCTCCAGAGCGGCTTCTCGGAGCACTACGGCGAGCTGAAGATCCTCCACGGCCCCACAGGCCGCATGGAGGGCGTCGAGGTTCGCCAGGAGGGCACCCTGGTGGTGATCCCCTGGGAGAACGTCGCCTACGTGGAATACAACCTGGAGGGCATCCCCGAGGACGAGTAGCCGGTCCCAATGACTGCCTCACCACAGAGGCACAGAGGCACAGAGAAGGGGCTAAGGGACTGAGGGGGCTCAGGGGGCTGAGGGGAAGGGCCCCAGCGCCTGGCCTTTGGGCTACCGCCTCCATGGAGTGCGGCGACTCCGGCGCCGCTCTGCCTTACTCTGCGGTGGCGTAACCGTTAGAGCACTGCCATAGAGCTCCACCCCTGTCAGGGACTGTGGCCAGGGGACCTGTGAGCGAGGATCCATCGCTACGCAAGGCAGAGCGGCGCCGGAGTCGCCGCACTCCATAGTGGCGGGAGCCTACAGGTCAGGCGCTGGGGCCCTTCCCCTCAGCCCCTGAGCCCCCTCAACCCCTTCAGCCCCTTCTCTGTGCCCTCTGTGTCTCTGTGGTGAGGGGTTTGCGATGGACGTTGATGCCTTTCTCCACCAACTGCTGAGCCAGCGCTACTACCGGGACCAGGCGGTACACGTGCAGACGCTGCCGGAGCGGCCGGCGGAGTTCGCGGAGGTGCCCGGAGGCCTGGCGCCCGCGCTTCAGGGCGCTCTGGAGTGGCAGGGGATCCGGAGGCTCTACAGCCACCAGGCGGAGGCCCTGCGCAGCATCCGCGAGGGGGCCAGCGTGGTGGTCGTCACCGGCACCGCCAGCGGCAAGACCCTCTGCTACAACATCCCCGTGGTGGAGGCGCTGCTGGAGAGCTCCCTCCCCACCATGCTCTACCTCTACCCCACCAAGGCACTGGCCCAGGATCAGCTTCGCGGCCTCCAGGACCTCAACCGCAAGGAGCTCGGGATCAAGTTCGTCGCCGGTACCTATGACGGCGACACCCCCCAGACCCACCGGCGGAAGCTGCGCGACAAGGGCAACATCCTCCTCACCAATCCGGATATGCTTCACCAGGGCATCCTGCCGCAGCACGCCCGCTGGAACCGCTTCTTCACCCACCTCAAGTTCGTGGTGGTGGACGAGGTGCATGCCTACCGCGGAGTCTTCGGCTCTCACCTGGCCAACGTGCTGCGCCGCCTGGACCGGCTCTGCGCCCACTACGGGGCGACGCCCCAGTACATCTGCTGCTCCGCCACCATCGGCAACCCACAGGAGCACGCCGAGCGCATCACTGGCCGCTCGATGGTGCCCATCACCGCCGACGGCTCACCGCGCGGACCCAAGCGCTTCGTCTTCTGGAACCCGCCCCTCATTGAGGGAGAGGACGCCGCCGAGGGGGCGCCGCTCCCCTCCGACCCTCACCCCAACCCCCTCCGCCGCCGGCCCACGCCCCCCGTTCCCCTGCCCCAACCCTTCGCCGCCCAGCACGAGGCCCCATCCCCCTTCGCCGACGAGCTCCCAGCTCAACCGAGCCCCCTCACCTCTTCACCTCCTCACCTCTTCACCTCTTCCGTCCCGGCCCCCAGCATCCAGCCTCCACCGCCCCACACCGCCTCACCCCCGGGCGGTCTGCGGCGCAGCAGTCTTCGGGAGGCCACCAACCTCTTCACGGAGCTGGTGAAGGATGGGGTGCAGACCATCGCCTTCGTGCGAACGCGGCTGGCGGCGGAGCTTATCTTCCGCAACAGCCGCGACCTGCTGAGGCCGGTGTCGAAGCGGCTGGCGGACGCGGTTCAGGCGTACCGGGGCGGGTACCTGCCGGAGGAGCGGCGCTCCATCGAGGGGCGGCTGGCGAACCGAGACATCCTGGGCGTTGCGAGCACGAACGCCCTGGAGCTGGGCATCGACATCGGCACGCTGGACGCGGCCATCCTGGTGGGCTACCCCGGCAGCATCGCCAGCCTGTGGCAGCAGGCCGGGCGCGCCGGACGCGGACACGACGAGTCGCTGGTCTTCCTGGTCGGCCAGACCGCACCCCTGGACCAGTACCTGATGGCCCACTCTGAGTACATCTTCAGCCAGAGCCCGGAGCACGCCGTCATCGATCCCGACAACCCCCACCTGGTGATCGGCCACCTGAAGTGCGCCACCCAGGAGCTGCCTCTCAGCCTGGTGGATGCCCAGCGCTTCGGGCCCTACGCGGAAGTGATCCTGGACCTACTGGAGGAGGATGGCTCGGTCCGACGCATCGACCAGCATTGGTACTGGGCCAGCACGGACTACCCGGCGGCGGAGGTGAGCCTGCGGACGCTCGCGGGCCCCGTCTTCACCATCCAGAACGAGTCCAACCAGGTCATCGGCACCATGGACGAGGTCAGCGCCATCTCCCAGCTTCACACCCACGCCGTCTACCTCCACGGCGCCGAGACCTACCTGGTGCGGGAGCTGGACCTGGAGCAGAAGATTGCCCGGGTGGAGCGTGAGGAGCTGGACTACTACACGCAGTCCATCCAGGTGGCCCAGATCCGGGTCGACGAGACGGAGTCCGAGCAGCCCTGGAGGGGCGGGATCCTCGGCTTCGGTGACGTGACCGTCACCACCCACACGCCGATGTTCAAGAAGATCCGCTTCCACTCCAAGGACAGCCTGGGGTTCGAGCAGCTCGAGCTGCCGCCCCAGCAGTTGGAGACGGTGGCGCTGTGGTACGCGCCACCCCCGGAGGTCGCCCAGGAGATGCTGCGGCGGCAGGTGCTGATCGGAGAGGCGCTGGTCGGCATCGCCAACGTGCTGGTGGAGGTGGCGCCCTTCTACGTCCTGTGCGACGTGCAGGATATCGGCGCCGTGGTGGACGCGAACTGCCTAGGCAAGGAGGCGCTCTTCGTACACGACCGCTACCCGGGCGGCATGGGCTTCGCGCGGAGGTGCCTGGACCGCTTCCCCGAGCTTCTGGAGACGGCGCGCTCGGTCATCAAGGAGTGCCGCTGCGAGGACGGCTGCCCCTCCTGCGTCGGCTCCCCGGTGCCCGCCTTCGCCCTCACGGACCTGGACGCCGGCGTCCGCGGCCGCCTCCCCGACAAGGCCGCGGCCAGGCTGCTGCTGGACTTGGTGCTCGGGGACTCCTGATGGCGAGGGTGAGCGGCCCTACGGACCTGGGGACGTGAGGGTCTAGCTGAAGGATGGAGGGGATACCTATGGGGCATGCCAAGGTAGCAATCCCAGAGGATGACCTTGCTCGACTGTGTCGGCGGTGGGGCATCAGGGAGCTCCGCCTGTTTGGGTCGGCACTCCGGGAGGACTTTGGGCCAGAGAGCGACATCGATCTCCTTGTGGAGTTCGGTCCGGACCCACCTATCAGCCTGCTCGACCATATTCAGGTTCAGGAGGAGCTAGCCAGCCTCTTGGGGCGGAAGGTCGATCTGGTGACGCGCCAGGCGGTTGAAGGCAGCCGAAACCCCATTCGCCGCCAGGAGATCCTCTCGACCGCGGAGGTACTCTATGCTTCGGGATGACGCCTCGCTGAAGGATATCGAGGCTGCCGCGAAGCTGGCGATTCGGTTCCCGCTGGATTCGAGCGGCTGAACCCGCTCGCTGTGCGGCCTTCGGCGGCGGCCCGCCTTCGCGGGCCGAACTGCCGGGGGCGCCGCCGTTTACCTGGGAGCACCGATCGCGCCCGCGAAGGCGGGCGCACAGT
>DASXUI010000217.1:0-6859 GCA_036504955.1 Armatimonadota bacterium | reverse complement strand
TGACCACCGTCCCCCCGTCGCCCCTGAGCTCGGAACGCCCTCCTCGCGCTCCGCCCGCGATGAGCTGAGCAGCGCGATGGTGCGAGTGGCGTACCGGGAGTTCGCCCGTGAGGTCCGCCGCTGGGACCCCGTTCGCGTGATCCTGAGTGGCGACGGATTCCCACGCCCCTCCGCGCGGCACCAGCGACAGGAGCACTCCTGGGGCCAGGACACGAAGAGCCAGTACCAGGAGTTGCTTCTCCGGGACACCCCCTCCCCCATGGACCTGCTCTCCGCCCATCTCTATGAAGCGCGAGAGCAGCGGTTTGGGAGCGATTCCACCGCGGAGGAACTGCTTCGGGTGAGCATGGATGCAGCCCGCAAGGCCCGGAAGCCGCTCTTCGTGGGTGAGTTCGGTGCCAATGACGAGAAGGGCTCCGACCAGGCACGGGAGCGATTGAGCTCCTTGCTTCAGGCCATAGAAAGGACCCGTGTCCCACTGTCGGCGCTGTGGGTCTACGACTACGCCGGCCAGGACAAGGTGTGGAACGTGACGGCAAGCAACAGCCGAGCCTACCAGTTGCGCGCCATCGCGGACACCAACCGTCGCCTCAGCAAGCTCAAGTAGCCGCGGCAGGACACACGTAGCAAGTGCCCAGGAGCAGCCTCACCACCAGGGCACCAAGAGAGACCAGGCTGGGTAACCTCCTGTGTGCCCCTATGCTCTCCGGATCCTTGTGGTAAGGCTCTGCCTGACCTGCCTGGCGTCTTGGTGTCTTGGTGGTGAGGACATATGTGGATCCTGACTTAGGTCAGGCGCGGCGCGCGCCGTGGGTGCCGTTGCGGCTCCCTCGAGGCCGGGCTATAATGGCTCAGGCTCCGCTTGCGTCAGTGAGCGCGGCAGGAAGCATCCACCGGAGGAACCCATGGAGAGTACGGACCCGCTAAGCCCTAAGTCGCTAGCAAGAATCCCCCTCTTCGAGGAGTTCAGCCAGACCGAGCTGCTGGACCTCCGCCCAGCGCTAGAATTGCAGCGCAAGCGCAGGGAGTCCGCCATCATGCGCGAGGAGGCAATGGGCCTCAGGGACTTCTACATCGTCCTCGAAGGCACCGTCCGGATCCTCGAGCACGACCTCCAAGTGGGCACTCGCGGCCCCAATGATGTAGTGGGAGAGCTAGCTTTCGTCGCCAAGCGCCGCCGCACCGCGTCCGTAGTCGCGGAGACCGACTGCGTCCTCATCCGCGTGGACGAGGCAACGGTCCGTGCCTCCCTTACCAAGAACCCCATGGTTGGCTGGAAGCTGATGGCGGCCATCGCGCGCCTCATCAGCGACAAGTTCGTGGAGAGCGACCAGCGCTGCCGCGAACTCCTCGCCTCAAAGTAGCCCGTCTCGCGACCCCGGGGAAGGGCGTAGAGCCGCCCCCACGACCTGAGCGCCCCTCACGACGGCCTGTGCGGTGAGCGCCCGCGCCAATCGGCGCCCAACCGCCCCCCAGACCGCTCTGCCGGTCGCCAGCGCGCCACGCCTCCGTTGTATGCCCCTCCAGTGCCCAGGGCAAGCCGATCACGTCTGGGTGTCCTGCCTTGGACCGACCACGGGCCGCGTCTGGGAAGCAGGAGACACCTGGACAAAAGGGCAGAGTGGTGGCCCTTGGCCCATGAGCCCTGGGGCCACTGGAAGGGGGCGTGTTAGCATGGGGGTTCTGGCGGACATCGGCCTGACGCTGCGAGTGAAGAGTGCCCTCCTGGCGGATGAGCGCGCGGGGGCGGGATCCATCAACGTCGATACGAGGGACGGTGTCGTGTACCTCTCGGGCCGGGTGCCCAACGGGGCCATCAGGCAGCTAGCCGAGGACATCGCGCGGAGCCACGGGGCCCATACAGTGGTGAACAGCCTCAGTGCCCTTGAGGAGGAGAGCAGCGACCCATACCTGGAGGACCTGCCTCCCGTCACCACCCCCGAAGGGGCTCCGGAGCAGCAGGGGCCGAGGCTTGAGGAGCAAGTGAAGGCCGCGCTGGAGGCCGACGACCGCGTCAATCCGCACCTGGTGGAGGTAGTGGTGGACCATCGCGTGGCCTTCCTTTCCGGGCGCCAGGAGACGGCTGAGGCGCACGACGCGGCGGTCTCCACGGCCGCTCACGTACCAGGTGTGCTCGCCGTCCAGGACAGCCTGGACGTGAAGCCGTCGGTCTGAGCACCACGAGGAGTCCCGTCAGGCGTCCGCGTGCGGGCAGGAGGCGCCGCGATGCTTCAGCGCGACCGCGGGCCACCGGGAATGCCCATGCGTGTCGCGGCAGGCCAGATCCGCGGCGCTCTCTGCCCGGCTGGCGACCATGATCGGGGCGTTGTGCTGGGCCACATCCATGCAGAGCCGGTCCAGCACCACGTCCTGCCGGGTCTGCGTGCCTAACAGGTGAGGATAGGGCATGCCCGTGGTCGCCGGCACGGGCTGCCCATCTAGCTTCGCGCCATACAAGCCATTAAGCAGGCGGATGCCCTCTGGCCCCGAGGTTGCCGGGCACACGCCCAGCCGTCGCGTTAGCTTGGCGTACCCACAAGCCATGGAGGCGACCGACCCCTCGTGCCGGGCGTAAGGAGGCGGACCTCGTCTCGGCGCTGGCGAAGAGCAGCCATGATGCCGTTGATGCCGTCTCCGGCGATTCCGAAGGCCGTGTCGACACCCCGATCCCCAAGCGTATCCACCAGTACGTCCCCAGCAGTGGTGGCCATGGTGACCTCCTCCCCCCTTGTCCCTCTCCCCTTTCCGGGCGCCCCAAAGCAGCGACCGTGGTGGCACACGCGAGCACGCAAGTGAGGGCTTCCCCATAGCCAGGCGTAGTTGACCGTCTGGCAGGGCCAGCGTTACCCATAGGTCGGGAACGGTGGCGGTCTGCCGAGCCTTCAGCGTTAGTGAAGGGGCGACTGTTGGGTAAGAGTATTGTCGGCGCCCCGGCACTATCTGGGAGGCTGTAACCGGTGGCTCACGGGCCCAAGCCGGATCCGGAGCCGCCCTACGCCTGAAGCGCGCTGCTCTGGGAGAGGGTCGGTCCTGCCAATGCGAGCAGGCCGAAGCGCCCGTCGCCAGGTGTGCGCCTCCGAAATCGGCGCTGAAGGGATTCGCGACTGTGAATCGCACACTCACCCTCGCCCGCTGCCTCGCGGCGGTGCTGGCGGTGCTTCCAGGCTCTGCCTTCGCTCAGACGTCCCCGGGCCAGAGCTTCACCCTACAGCTCAACGTCACGCACTCCGTCCCCACCGTCACCTCCGGAGCCGCCCCCGGCTCCTCGCGCGTGAAGACCCTCGGAACCCAGGTGGGGGCCTCCGCAACCCTGGGGTCGGAGGATAAGCCCTGGATCCAGGACGAGCTCTCCGGGTACGTTGACCTCTTCTTCTACCACCCCTCCGGCGAGCCCGGATGGCCCACGACCACCACTCGACTGCGCACGGACCTGCGCCCGCCGCTGGCACCAGGGCAAAGCCAGGACTGGTACCCGATAGCCCTCACTTCGGACACCCCCGGCACGATCACCCTGGGCTGGGGCGACCTGGCTGGGGTGCCCGCGTCGGTGGACCTGGTGCTGCTGGACCCCAACGACATCAACGGAGATGGGGTGAAGCTGTACTCTCTGCGCTCCCTTGCCTCCTTCAGCTTTCCGATCACCCCCGCGGGCGACGGCAGCTTCGACTCGCGCTTGCTGGGGATTCGAGCCACCAACGTCTCATCTGGGCCGGTCGTCCAGATGGGCACGCCGGTCGTGTCCCCGGCGGGCGACGGCGGTCTAGCGGTGACCTTCGACACGCTGACGCCCACCACGGGCGTGCTCGAGTTCGGACTCACGCCGGACGTCACCAGCACCGTGAAGGGGCCGCCGGAGCCCAGCACGCACCACGTGCTGGCCGTAGGGGGCCTGAACCCCTCCGCGACCTACTACCTGAGAGTCCGAGCCTCGGCACCAGGCCTGGCTGAGGCTGTGTCCGCGGTCCTGACGGCCAAGGCACAGGGGCCCTTCGCCTTCACCACTCAGCCGGTCGCCCAGGCCATCTCACTCACGGGCGCGACGATCCAGGTGGAGACCTCAGACCCGGCGTCGGTGACCCTCGCCTACGGGACCGACCCCAGCAAGCTCGACCAGCAGGTGACCGGCGATCAGCCCGGCACGAACCAGAACTTCGCGCTCACCAACCTGCTGCCGGGCACTGCCTACACCGTCCGCGTCACCGCGACCGCCGCCGGAAAGCCGACGCTCACGAGCACGCTGTCCTTCATGACGCTGCCCCAGACCCAGTTCACGGTGGAGCCGACGGTCTCCAACCTATCGGGAGGGAGCGCTACCATCACCTTCGGGACCAACGTGGAGACAACAGCCTCGCTGCAGTATGGTGAGACCCACGACTACGGGCTGCTGGTGGAGGACACCGTTGCCTCCAAGAACCACACCCTGGTGATACCAGGCCTCACGCCGGGGACCACCTACCACTACCGCGTCCTGGCGACCTCCCCGGACGGGGGACCGGTCTCCTCGGACGACTTGCACTTCACAGCTCCGCTGGAGGTAGTGCTGCAGGACCCGGTAGTGAGCCAGGTGACGGCGCAGAGCGCGGTCGTGAGCTTCTCCACGGACCTGCCCTCCACCGCAACCGTGGAGTACGGTCCCACTGACGCGATGGCTCAGAGCGTCGAGGACCCGCAAGCGCAGACATCGCACATGGTCACGCTGAGCGGCCTGGAGCCCAGCACCAACTACCAACTCCGTGTCCGCGCCAGAGCCGTGGGGGTGCAAGAGGCCGTCAGCCGCACGGTCACCTTCCGAACCCTGGGGCTGCGCGGCAAGGGTGATGTGTCTGGCAGCGCTCCTGATGGCCAGGTGGACATGACGGACGTGCGGACCGAGCTGCTGTTCATCCTCGGCGGCGCCCAGCCCACCAACGACCAGAGCGCGGCCGGGGACATGAACAACGACGGCGTGCTGAACCTGAGGGACGTAGTGCTGCTGGTGCGCAAGTTCCTGGGTCTGGACCAGGCGCCGCCGCCCGGACCCCCGGGGCCGCCCGCGGGCTAGCAGCGGCAGAGGAGCCGGCGGCACGAGACTGCGCTGCCGGGCCGCGATCCAGCACAGCAGAGGGCCTGGGGTGCCACTTCCCAGGCCCTCAGCTTCGTCTGCCACCAGGACACGAGGATCCCCGGAAGAGGTACTATCGGACGGCGTGGAGGAGGACTCTACCTAGTGAAGCGCACGTTCAGGCCGGTCCGCGCCGTGGCTCCTACTACATGGCATGGTCCGCGAATCAGCCTAGTAGATGCCACAGGTGGGCCAGGTGTCATCGAATCGCCTGAATCCTGTGCGACTACGGAGTCCCGGCACAGCCGGGGTGGAGAGGGCGCCTGTGGGGCGGCTGTGCGGGGTTGCGGATGAGGAGCTAGTGGTGTGGGCACTCCTGGGCGAGCTGCCCGCCTACGATGAGCTTGTCCGGCGGTATCGGGGAGCCCTGGTTCGCGTCGCTCGCCAGCACCTGGAGTGCCATGAGCTGGCGGAGGATGTCGCCCAGGAGGCACTGCTTCAGGGGTTCCGAGCCCTCCCCCAGCTCCGGGAGCCCGCCAGCTTCGGGGCCTGGCTCTGCGCCATCGCCCACCGGAAGGCGAGGAGGATGGCTCAGGGACTGAGCCGACAGGAGCCGGTTCTGGCCTCGGAGCTGGACCAGCTTCTTCTCGACCGCAGCCCCGAGCTCTCACGGCGCCCCGAGGAGGAGGCGATCAGAAGCTGCGAGGTGGCGCTGCTCCGCACCCTGTTGGAGCGGCTGCCGCCGGACAACCGGATCGTCCTAGAGCTTAGGTATCTGGACGACTGGCCCATGCAGCAGGTCGCCGGCTTCCTCTCCATTCCACTGACCACCGCTAAGTGGCGCCTGCACTACGGCCTGAAGCTTCTACGCCGGAGACTCGGAAGCTAGCCAAGCGGGCGCTGTACCGGGTACGCCCTCATCACGAAGACTGCCCTCATCACGCACGGGCTCCCGGCCCAAGGCCGGAGCCTAAGGAGAGACCATGGGAGAGAATGGCAAGCGCAAGACCGAAACCTCCAGGCTGCGGCGCCTTCTGAAGGAGACCGCGAGGATGGCGGAGCACGCCAGCCTCACTGAGGCGCTCCCCAACGCCGCCAAGGGCGCGGTGCAGCAGTATAACTCCGTCCTAACCTACCTCGAGAACTCAGAAGAGCTTCCCCCCGGCCTCTTCGCCCACCTGGACGGCGACGCTTCTTTCGACTCCGTCGGCCTCGCCAGCGCACAGTTGGCCGCCTATCTGGATGACGACGAGCCGGAGCGCGAGAAGGCCGCCAAGGTCAGCGGGGACCGAGTCAACGTGCACATCGGGAACCTAAGCGGCCTGAAGGACCTCCAGGGCCTGGGCGAGATTATCCGCGAGCACCTTCCCGAGTGGCTGAAGAGCCAGACCTCCTCCGGGGATCCCAAACAAGAGGAGGCCACCGCACCGGAGGCCATCTCCCTCTCCGAGGTGGAGAGCCGCCTGGCGGAGGTGGGTGCCCGCCTTCAGGCCGCCGCGGAGCAGCTCCGGCGAGGTGACCTCTCTGACGACGAGCGCGCCTCCCTCGCCGACCAGCTCTCCCAGTTCGGCCAAGAGCAAGCCCGCCTCGCCCGCCAGCACGCCATGCTGAGGAACAAGGCTGAGGGGGCGCCGGCTGAGTGAAGGCGGGTCGTTGGGGCCTAAGGGCGGGTCGAAGGGCCTAAGGCGGGCCGTAGGGTCGTAAGGTCGTAGGGGAAGGGCCTCAGAGGTGCAGCTTTGGTTCAGGACCCCGGTTCAGCGGAATTGCGCCTCGGAGCCCGGCGATTCACCGCCGGGCGGGCGGCCTCTGGGCACACCT
>DASXUI010000216.1:0-16131 GCA_036504955.1 Armatimonadota bacterium | reverse complement strand
CCCGGGGCCTCCGGCTGGGTGCGCCGGTTGAAGCGCCGCCCGAAGAGCGTGTAGGTATCCCGGTCCAGCACGATCTGCTCGAAGTTTCGGAACTCGTAGCGCAAGCCGCTCCAGAAGGCCTCCGAGGCCGCCCGGCTGCGGTCCAGCCACAGGATCAGCTTCCCGAGCAGGTCCAGCTCCTCGTCGTTCAGGTCCTGCCGAGAGGCGACCTGCCGCCGACGGGTCTCGGGTAGGGATTCCGCGACCCTGGCGCGAGCCTCTTCCACCCGGTGACGAAGCCCCCGCAGGTACTGGCAAGTAGCCTGCTCGCCTGGCGTCAGCTTCCTCAGCCGGCACCACGACTCGTCCTCAATGTCTCGGAGCGACTCCTCGGTGATCCTTACGAGAAAAGCGTCCAGGTCATCCATGGGTGGTTCCCCAGCTTCTATCAGCCGAGAGGGCTGTTGTGGACCGCCCACGAGTCCGCTGGCCTACCTTGGCCGCGGGTTCGGTGACGGGAGTCGGTCGTGGTCGTGAAAAAGGCGAGCCGCACCACACACAGAAGGAGCGTCTCACTGAAGAGAGCTCCCGGCATTTGGGGCACTGGTGCCAACTGGTCACCCGACCGCAGGCCTCGCAGGTTTCGCGGACCTCGTCCCCAGAGCGCTTTCGGCGGAGGCGGGAGCTCCCACACTGAAGGCAGATGTCATCCATGGACCATCCCTCGCTTCCCGGGCCCCCGCGGCAGCCTGTTCCCGCACCGGATCTCAGAGCACGATTTCCGCGTTCCAACCGTGCCGGTGCATGCCAGGCCCAGCCCTGTGTGTCATACGGGCTTCCAGGCGGTCGTCTAACGGCGCTCCTGCCCGAGGCCTCCGTCGCTCTCGCACTAACACCTGTTGGACGTCCCCTTTGCGAAGCGGGTTCCCCGAGGGTTCTGAAGGAGGACAAACGGTCCCCCAGCCCCGACGTTCGGCCTGACAGCCGCGCCAGGCGGGCTTTGGAGGGTCGTGGGGTCGTTGGGTCGTAGGGGAGGGCCTCAGAGGGTGGGGACGGTGGTCTTGGCGATAGGGTGTGCCCGACGGCGGTCCGCCCGGCGGTGAATCGCCGGGCTCCGGGGCTCAATCCTCCTGAAGGAGGGTTCTGGCCCCAAGTTGCACCTGAGCGTCCTGGCCATGGTCCGTACCGATACGAGGGTTCTGACCCCAGGGTGCAGCTTTGGTTCAGAACCCCGGTTCAGCGGGATTGAGCCTCGGAGCCCGGCGATTCACCGCCGGGCCGGTGGCCGCTGGGCACCGACCCCTGGCTGCTTCGCTACGTTGTCCCCAAGGCCCTCACCGTCCGACCGGTCCGACACGTCCGACAGGTCTCCAGCCTCCCACCCTCTGAGGCCCCTCCCCTACGACCCAACGACCCCACGACCCAACGACCCGCCCTTCATTGACGCTGCCAGGGCTCCCAGCTATACTTGCCGTAGCAAAGGAGCGTTCCCCTTGAGCGATTCAGCCCCCCTGGGCCGCTTCGGACAGGCCCTGCGTGACTTCTTCATCGAGACCCCTCGGCCCTCCGCGCCGGCGGAGGCGTCCGCCGACCCGCCCGCCCCGGAGCTTCAGCCGGTCAGCGACCTCCTAACGGGCCAGGCCCCCACCTTCCAGGAAACGCTGCCCTCCGGCTCCGGCCCCGTGGACTTCGCCGCCGTCTACCAACAGGCCGGCCTCTCGGACCCCAACCGCTTCAGCGCCGAGAAGGCCCTGGAGATGGTTCGCAAGTTCCCCGCCGAGATGCCCCTGGAGATGCGCCGCGCCTCTGCCAGGATTACCCTGGAGACCATGGGCAAGGACCTCCGCGAGCCCCTCACCGACGCCGCCGAGAAGCTGCGCGCTCTGGACGCTTACCTGGAGGCCGGGGAGAAGGAGGTCGCGCAGGTGTCCGCCGAGGCGGACGCGGAGATCTCTCAGCTCCAGGCGAAGATCCAGGACTGGGAGCGAGTGAAAGAAGCCCGTAAGAGGCAGCAGCAGGACCTGGAGGCCGCCTGCGAGCAGCACGCCTCCGAGCTGAAGGAGGTCGTCAACTTCTTCACCCCGGACCTGCCGTCGTCCGGCGCCGCCACGCCGGGCGGCTGACTCCGCGACCCTCCAGCGTCCGGAGAGCTATGAACCTCGCCGCCTCGCCCCTTAGTTGTCCTTCAGGGGGTGCCGAAGTAAAGGCTCGCCGTACGCCAGAGGCAAGCCGGGAGTGTCGGCGGCACGAACGGTCAGGCCCAGCGCGTAGCAGCCGTCGGCCATCGTCGGAAGCCTCGAGCGGGGTGCGCTTGGCCGCGCCGCTGGTCGTCCGGGCCGCTCCGCCGGGCACCCTATAGGGAGGAGACACCACCATGAGCAGGCTCACCCCAGCAGGGAAGGTTGTCATCGCGCTGGTCATCCTTCTGCCGGCGGTTTGGTTCGCCTACACCCATCGCGGCGGCACGACGATTGGGGGGACCAAGGGCCAGATCAGTAAGACGGATTTCACCTTGCCCACTGGCTCGGATAGCGCCACCCCGGTCAGCGCCCCCGCGCCCGGACCCGTCAGCCTGCCCTCCTCCGCCGCTCCGCTGGACCGGCCCATCCGCGTGGGCATCAACGTGTGGGGCGGATACGCGCCCGGACTGGTGGCGAACGGCGGAAAGAAGACCGCGCCGGACTCCATCAACGCCCGCCGCGGCCTCCAGGTGGACTACACCATCATCGATGACTGGAACCAGAAGGGCATCGCCTTCTGGTCGGGCAAGCTGGACATCGTGGGCACCACCGCGGACAACTTCGCCTCCCAGCGCGTGAACTGGGCCCAGCACGACGTCATCTCCAAGGCCTTTGTGCTGCATGACTGGAGCCGTGGCGGCGACGGCATCGTGAGCACCAAGGCCATTAAGTCCATCGAGGACCTCAAAGGCAAGAAGGTCGCCACTACCCAGTACACCCCCTCGCACTTCCTGCTGCTCTACCTGCTCTACAACTCCGGTCTGACTCCGGACGACATCCAGGCCGTCCGCCAGCAGATCACCTACACGGATACCGCCGGCCTGGCCGCCAAGGCCTTCGTGGCCCATCAGGTGGACGCCGCCGTGACCTGGGAGCCGGATCTCTCCAACGCGGCCCGCAATGGTGGCGGTCACATCTTGGCCAGCACCTCCTCTGTTTCCAACCTCATCGCCGACGTGTTGGTGGCCAATGATAAGTTCCTGCGGCAGCATCCCTCCGAGGTGGAGAAGTACGTGGAGACCTGGCTGGAGGGCGTGAAGCAGATCCGCAGGGATCCGGAGGGCTCCGCCCGGCTGGTGGCGGACGCGCTCAACGTGCCCGTGGACGACGTGAAGGGGATGCTCTCCGGGCTCCGGCTGACTGAACTGGGGGACAACAGCGCCTTCTTTGGCCTGGACCCCGCCCACCCCGGCCAGTTCCAGAACCTGTTCAAGAGCGCCAGCACCATCTGGCGCAAGGAGACGCTGATCGATACCGTGGCGGAGCCCGAGGATTCCATGGACAGCCGCTTCGTGGCGAAGCTGGCTGCTTCGGCCCCGAAGACCCAGCTTGCCCGCAAGGAGTTCACCTTCACTCAGCCCAAGAAGCAGGCCCAGCCGCTGCTGAAGCGGCGCGCCACCATCCACTTCTCCTCGGACAGCGCCGCCATTCAGGCGGACTCCCGCTACATCCTGGATGACATGGCGAAGGTGATGATGTCCGCCGGCAACGCCTACCTGAGGGTCGAGGGCAACACCTCCGGGTCCGGCAACGCGGCGGTGAACAAGATGCTCTCGCTGAAGCGCGCGGCGGCCTGCCGGGACTACATGGTGGCCAAGTACGGTCTGGAGCCCAAGCGCTTCCAGGTAGTGGGCAACGGCTTCAACAAGCCAATGGTGCCCAACACCACTGAAAGCGGACGCGAGCGGAACCGAAGAACAGACCTGATCCTGATCCCGAATGCCTAATGCCGGCGCCCAGGTTCAGGAGCAGGTCCGTCTGTTCGCGCTGAGAGAGGAGCTTCCGCGCCGGGTTGTGATGGCGCTGCGCCTACTCTCCGTGCTGGTGGTGCTCTTCGTGTGGTGGCTGGTGACGGCGCGGCGGTGGGTGAACCCCTCCGCGCTGCCGTCGCCAGCCAAGGTGCTGGCGGGTAGCGTGGAGCTGTGGCACAGGGACCTGGCGGGGATGGTCTTCGCCAGCCTCTGGCGCATCGGTCAGGCCTTCCTGCTGTCGGCTGTCATCGCCATCCCCTTGGGCCTGCTGATGGGCTCCTTCAGCTTCCTGGGCTCGCTGCTGGACCCCTTCACCGGCCCCATGCGCTACATGCCCATCACCGCCTTCATCCCCCTGCTCATCGTCAACTGGGGCCTGGGCGAGACCATGAAGGTAGCCTTCCTCTTCCTGGGCATCTTCTTCTACCTGCTGCCCCTGGTGGCGGAATCGGCGCGCTCCGTGCCGGAGGAGATGATCCAGACGGCCCAGACCTTGGGTGCCGGCCGGCTGCAGACCCTCATGACGATCCTGGTGCCGGCCTCCCTGCCCTCCATCTTCGAGTCGCTTCGGGTCATGAACGGCATCGGCTGGACCTACGTGGTGCTGGCGGAGATGATCGCCACCTCGGAAGGAAGCGGCGGCCTGGGCTACATGATGAACCAGGCGCAGCGCCGGGACCGCATGGACTGGATCTTCGCCGGCATCGTGATGATCGGCGTCATCGCCTTGGTGTCAGACCTCCTTATCACCCGCTTCAACCGCTGGCTCTTTAGCTGGAAGAAGGCGTGAGGAAGAAGACCTCACCACAGAGCCACAGAGGGCACAGGGAAACACAGAGAAGAGCGGGGCTGACGGCAAGGAACTGCTTCACCACCAAGACACCAGGAAGGGCAAAGCCGGGTCTTCTCTGTGTTCCTCTGTGCCCTCTGTGTCTCTGTGGTGAGGCTGTCTCAGGAGATCCCTTTGGCTGAGGAGTTGCGGTACATTGTTGAGATTGAGGGGCTGAGCAAGCGTTTCCAGCAGCCGGACGGGAGCTGGGTTGAGGCCGCTCGCGACGTCAACCTGAAGGTGCTCGACGCCCCCGGCTGCGGGGAGTTCGTGGCCCTGCTGGGGCCCTCCGGCTGCGGCAAGTCCACCGTGCTCAAGGCGGTCGCCGGGCTTCAGAAGCCAACCACCGGCTCCGTGCGTGTTGACGGGAAGACAGTGGAGGGGCCAGGCCGGGACCGGGGAATGGTGTTCCAGCAGTACACCAGCTTCGACTGGATGTCCGTGCAGGCGAACGTGGAGTACGGGCTCCGGCTGCAGGGAGTGCGGACCCAGGAGCGGCGCGCCCGAGCCGCGGAGCTCATCCAGCAGGTGGGACTCACCGGCTTCGAGGGGGCCTACCCGCAGACGCTCTCCGGCGGCATGCGCCAGCGGGTCGCCATCGCCCGCACCCTGGCGAATGACCCGCGCGTGCTCCTCATGGATGAGCCCTTCGGCGCCCTGGACGCTCAAACGCGCTGGAGCATGCAGCTTCTGCTGATTGATATCTGGGACCGCCTGGACAACACGGTGCTCTTCGTCACCCACGATGTGGAGGAGGCCGTCTTCCTCGCGGATCGGGTGTGCGTCTTCAGCGCCCGGCCGGGAACGATTCTGGAAGAGATAGAGATCCCCTTCGACCGGCCGCGCAACCTGGAGACCAAGACCTCCGCCCCCTTCAACGAGATGCACGAGCGCGTGCTCCAGTCCCTCAAGCGCGCCTCTCAAACATAGGAGACTTAGGAGACTTAGGGGACTGAAGGGGCTGAGGGGAAGGGCCTCAGATGGGTCCCTGGTGTCTTCCCCCTCAGCCCCCTGAGCCCCTTGAGTCCCCTCAGGCCCGTGCTCCATCGAGGTGGTTCGTGAAGCGCAGAGTCAGTGACAGTCTGGGGGATTGGGACCCTGGCGATCCCAGCGCTGTACCGGAGTGGCCTCCGCAGGCCGCCCCCAAGCCGGCGTCACACCTGCGTGAGGCGCTGGGGGAGACCGCCAACACCGTTGGGCTCGCCCTGGCCGGTGCCGCCGCCCTCGTCACCGCCAACCCGGTGCCCCTGGTTCTCGGCGCCGCGGCCGAGGCCCTCTACCTCCTCTTTGTCCCCGACTCCCGCCCCTACCGCCTGTGGGTCGACCAGCGCTACCGTCAGCTCGCGCGCGACGAGCGCGAGAAGGTGAAGGAGCGACTGCTTCTTGAGCTGGCGCCCCGCGATCACGAGCGCTGGCTGAACCTCCAGGCCCTCCGCGACCGCCTCCAGGCCACCGTGGATGCCCAGGACGAGTCCACCCGCTCCCTGCTGTCCGGCGAGGTTGCCAAACTGGACTACCTGCAGGACGCCTTCCTGGGCTTCCTCGCCACGAAGGAGCGCTACTCCCGCTACCTCCCCCCCAACGCGCGCGAGCTGCTGCAGGAGCGGTTGGACGACGCGGCCGCCTGCGAGGAGCGCGAGGAGGATGAGGGGGTCAGGAAGGTTCTCCAGCAGAACGTCTCGCTGCTGAAGGAGCGCCTGGACGCCGTCGACCGCATCGAGCGCAACCGCCGGATGCTGGACGCGCAGATGGACTCCATGGAGAACACCTTCGCGCTCACCCTGGACCGGATCGTCTCGCTCCGCCCACCCTCCGAGATCGCCTCGCAGCTCGAAACCGTCATCACCGGCGTCGAGACAACCGAAAACCTCATCCGCGAAACCGCCCCGGTCCTGGAACAGATCCGCGAAGCCGAGTTCCAGTCCCGCGGGTAACGGATCGGCGGCAAGGTACGTCACCACCAAGAGTCGTGCGCTTGCGCACGATACACCAAGACACCAAGAGACCAGGAACTGCCATGAACTGCCCTACCACGGAGACACAGAGGGCACAGAGGGGCACAGAGAGGGGCCGGTGGGGTGGCTGGGAATCGGGCGCAGGGACGCGGTGCCACCGATGCTCGGGAAGACAGCAGTTGGGGCGCAGGCGTCTCGCCTGCGCGGCCTGCCAAGCTGCTACGCCTGGTGTCGTTCCATGGACTCCTGCCGGGCGCCCGCGCCGCGAGTCCCGCCCACGGGGCAAGGGACCCAAGCAGCGCCTCAGCCATCCCACCTGACAGAAGACACCGGAGCCTTGGTGGCGCGAGCAGGATGCTCGCACTCGGCGCGGGCGCCTCGCCTGCGACTCGGCCGAAGGCCGAGCAGGGGTCTGTCCGTGTTCACGTAAGGGTCAGCCCCAAGGCGCCGCGCAGGCGTCCCGCCTGCGCCCCAACTGCCGGGTTGCCGCGCATCAGCACCGGATCTGGTCGGTGCCTGGGCGTAGGGTCCGCCACGTGGGGGGCCCGGGTGCATCCGGGGCGCCGCCCCGGCGTGCCTTGGGACCCTGACCTGCGCTAGCCCCCCCTCTCACCCCAGGTCCAGCCCCAGCACCAGCCGTATCAGCAGCACCACGTCGCCGATGGTCACGGTTCCGTCGCCGTTCAGGTCTGCGGCCCCAAGCTGGGCGGGATCTCCGGGCTCCAGGCTCAGGGCGAGGCGCAGGGCCATCAGGACGTCCCCGATGTTCACGGTGCCATCACCGGTCGCGTCGCCGCGCGGGCGAATGACGTGGACGGTCACGGTGCCGCCCGTCTGCCCGGTGAAGACGGTGCGGGGCGGGTCGGTCCGCAGCGTGGCTTGCGTGTCGGAAAGAACCAGGGGGAAGGTGGCGCCGTTCGGAGTTCCCTTGGGCACGGAGAACCGGAGCACCACCAGCGGCCCCTCCGCCGCCAGGGACGCCCCCGAGACGCGCACGCTCACCACGCCCTCCTGAGAGCACTCAGACTCCAGCGCGCCCGCGGATAGACCACTACCCCGGTCAGCGGATAACCAGGCCAGCAGAGGGCTTCCCACCGGGCCGCCGGGCGCCACGGTGAACCGGAGGTCGCTCAGGCCGTCGAGTCCGCTGGCCGTGACGGGGACGAGGACGATTCCGCCGGGCTCGGCCGTGACGTCCTCGACTACGAGGACTCCCTCTGTGCCCGCCTTCGCCACCACCACCGTCACGGTTGCCTCCGGGCTCCACAGGCTGCCGTCGGCGGCGCGGTAGGTGAAGCTGTCCGTCCCCGTGTAGCCGACGTCGGCCGTGTAGGTGACCTCAGCACCGGTAACGGAGCCCAGCATCCCATGCTTCGGCGCGGTGACCACCTCATAGGTCAGAGGGTCCCCGTCGGCGTCAGCCGCCTTCAGCGTGATCGCTGTCGGTACACCGGCCGTGGCTGGGACCGTGAGCTCGGTCACGCTCGGAGCGTCGTTCACAGGCGTCACCACGAGGCTCACCGTGGCGGCCTCGGAGTCGAGCGCCCCGTCGCTGACGCTGAAGGTGAAGCTGTCCTCCCCCGCGTAGTCCGCCGAGGGCGTGTAGACGAGAATGGGGGCGGTCCCAGTGAGCGTGCCGTGGGACGGGCCGGCAAGCAACGTGAAGCTGAGGGCCTCGCCCTCCGGGTCGACGCCGGAGAGGGTGACGGCCACCGGCGCATCTTCCGCTGTCCGCACCGACTGGGCCAGTGCCGTAGGCGCCTGGTTGGCGGGGCGCACGGTCACCGTTACCTCAGCGGAGGCCAGCGCCCCCAAGGGGTCGGTGACGATGTACGTGAAGCAGTCCACCCCAACGAAGCCTGGCGAAGGGATGTACACGATGCCTCTGGAGGATGGGTTTGCGGTACCGTGGGCAGGCGGGGTGACGGACACAAGGGAGAGGACGTCTCCGTCCGGGTCGGTGTCGTTCGCAAGAATGGGCAGAGTCACGGGGGTGCCCGTCGTTGTGCTGCCGGTGTCATCCTGAGCTGCCGGTGGCCGGTTGGGCAGGTAGACGGTCACGGTCACCGTCCCCGTGGCGGTGCCGCCGTGCCCGTCACTGGCGGTGTAGGTGAAGGTGTCGACCCCGTGGTAGCCCGGCGCAGGGGTGTAGGAGAAGGATCCGCCGACGGCAGCCGTCGCCGTGCCATGGGAGGGCGCCGCGGCCAGGGCTGCCGTGAGGGGATCACCCTCCGGGTCCGTGTCGTTGGCGAGCACGTCGATGGACACCGACTGCCCCTCCAGCACGCTGGCGCTGTCCGCCGCGGCGACGGGAGGGTCGTTGACGGGAGCGATCGCCACCGTCACGATGGCCTCCGGCGAGCTCTGGGTGCCATCGGAGGCTCTGTACAGGAAGCGGTCCGTCCCAAAGAAGTTGGGGTTGGGAGTGTAGATGAGGTTCGGAGCCGTGCCGGAGAGCGTGCCGTGGAAAGGCGGGGCCGTCACGAGGTAGCCCGCGACGTAGCCCTCCGGGTCGGTGGCGGAGAGCTGAATGGCGAGGGGCGTATCTTCCGTGCCCTGCAGGGACTGGGGCAGCGCGCTGGGCGCCGCGTTGTTCACCAGGATATGGCCGGCGGTCACCATCTCCGTGCCGGAGCTCTCGCGGCCCTGGGTGTCGGCCAGATAGACCTAGGTAGCCGAGAGCGTGTAGTCCGAGCCCTGCGGCGCGGTGATGGGCACCCTGACGGAGAGCTTCAGCACCTCCACGTCGCCCTGGGCACCGGTGGCGCCGATGATCGTCTGATGCCACGGCTCATAGTTGTCTGGTATACCCAGCCATCCGACCGTCTGGGCACCATTGGTGAAGAAGGGATCGCTCAGCGCGGGTGTACCCCCGGCGGCCGACGGGCTGACGGCGATCTCGAAGCCGGCGACGGTCGCACCATCGGTGTTCAGGCGGATCGGCACCGTTACGCTCTGCCCCGCGGCCGCGACGACGGTGCCGATGAGGGTCCGTGGGCGCGGCAAGCTAGCCCGGCACTCCGAGCCGATACAAGCCAGAGCGGCGACCAGAAGAGAGCCGAGCACGGTCCGAAGCCGTGTGGTGGAGTTCAGGGCGTGCACGGACAGCTCCCTTCAAGACGTCGACCGGAGTGGCGGCGCAGGCATCGCCCCAGCGGCACGGCCCGCGGGGCGACTGAAGCGCCTGCGAGCCCTTCACGGCGCCGGGCATCACGGGCCCGACGTGGGTGGCGCAGGCCAGGTCAGCAGCCAGCCCGTGGGAGCCGGCGGGTGCCGCGCTCTCCTGTCTGTGAGACGCTCCTACCGCCTAACCCTAGTTACCTATAGGCAGAAGGACTCCTGCTATCTCGGTGCTGCGCCCCGGCCGAGCCAGGGCCGCGTCCTCCCCCTGGGAGCCTCGCCGGAGCTCCAACAGGCGCGTCTGGAGGGCGGTTCCGCGGCAGTGAAGCCGAGGGGGCGTGTGGTCAGGGGTGCCGGGCAGCGGGTCTGAAAAGGGCACTGGCCAGAGGCGCCGATGCCCTCGCGATGGGTGCCGCCTTTGGCAGTGGTCCCATCCAAATGACACGAAGTGCGCGTCCGCTCCCAACTCCTCTGCGGCACTCCACAGGGCATTGGCGCGTCGCGCAGGCCCCCTCCACTGAAGCGTCGCCGCTTGTCTCCACTGGCCGTGGGGGTGTCAACTGCCGGACTGGTAGCCTCCAGGCAGGTACCGTCCCCCATCAGCCCGCCCCAAGCCACCCCTAACCCTCGGCCACGCGGGGGTGACAACACGCGGTCGCTCGCATCGCACCCACGGCACTCACTCACTAAACAGTGAGGAGGAGACAGCGATCGAACGCCGAACCGGGCGGCAGGGGGGAGCAAGAGGGCGGTGGGAAATGACCCTGTAGGCTTCATGGTCTCCCTGGTGGTGCCTTCCTCGCTGTGGGTCTACACCGACGCGCACAGGCTGGAGGTTTACGCTCCCATGCACTGGGCCGGAGTCTGCCTGCTTCTCTGAATTGAGGGGCCTCTCCTCCACCTCATCTGGCGGCCTGCGCTGCGACGGGACCAGAAGGAGTGCCCGCACTGCCGCCAGCAGGTCAGGCCCTTCGCTTCGGCCTGCCCCCTCTGCCGCCGCGAGTCTGCTGCTGTGAACGCATCAAAGGAGGGGCCCGTCATGGAATTGACACCGGAAGACAGGGACCGTATCTACAACGAGGAGAAGGCTCGCAGGGATCCACCGGGTCAGATGACCGATCTCTGTGCTGTTCTGTCAGCGGCCTGCGGGCTGCTGGGGATGATAGCCTTCCCAATCCTTGCCGGGCCCGCAGCCCTCCTGCTGGCCGTGTGCGCTGATGCTCGGGCTCGCAACAACCCGAGGCTGGGACCCCGTTGGCTGAAGTGGCTCGGGTTCTGGCTAGGGCTCCTCGAGTGCATCGCTGTAGGGGTGGTGATGTACCAGGCGCAGGAGGCACTGAGCAAGTTCGGGAGTGGATGACCATGCCGGACGTAACGCCTGAGGAGCGAGAGGCAGTCTACCTGGAAGGGAAGACAAGGCGAGAAGCCCCCGGGAAGTACCGCAGGAAAGCGCTGCTGGGGGATCCAACCTGCCGAGGCTGCTCGGACATGTCTCGGCCGCGAGGACTCCCACCTCTGTTCGCGGTATGACCCGGCCGCTCCTCAAGAGCAAGAGGCAGAGGCGCTGACGAGGTAGGAAGCGGGCTGGGCATGGCGTAGAAAGGCCTAAAGTGGTTGGAGGGAGTTGCCGATGACTGTAGCGAAAGCTGGTCTTGTGATACTATATACGATATCATGGAGTGACTATGGCTAGGTCCGCTGACGAGATCCTGGCCGCCTGGCGCAGCAATGTTCCGCCCACTGTTCCCATCGGCGATGTAGAGCGCGTTGTGAAGGCCTACTTTCCGGACGCGTACCGCCAGGGGGGCAAGACGTCCCACTTCATCGTGATCCACCATGAGGCCCTTGAGATCGCCCAGAAACACGGCTACAGAGCTCACTTCCGGGGCGGCAACCTCTCAATATCGCATGTCCATGGCCGAGAGGTGAAGAAGATCTACGTTGACCAGTTACGTGATGCCGTTGACCTCGTCATTCAGTTCACCAGAGCCAGGAAGCAAGGGAGGGGTAAGTGATGATTGGGCATGGCCCAGAGGCCGAAGGCACTGGAGTGGGGATACCCTACGAGATCTCGATCCGCCCTATCAAACCGGAGGACGGAGGAGGCTATCTGGCCTGTATTCCCCAGTTGGGAGCCATGACGTTCCAGGCCGTCGGGGAGACGCCAACTGAGGCCGAGGCCGCTCTAGAGGAGCTGTATGGGTTTCTGCTGCCCAGGCTGAAGGCCGAAGGGGTGGCCATCCCGCCGCCGGACCTTGCCTCTGCCGACACCCGCCAGTACAGCGGGAAGCTTCTGCTGCGGATCCCTAAGGATCTGCATGCCAGGCTGGTGGATCGAGCCGAAGAGAGCGACTGTAGCCTGAACCAGTTCGTAACGTCCCTGCTCTCGCGCAACCTTGAGCACGAGGATGTGGTGGCCGCCGTCAGGGCTGTCATTACGCAAGACCGCTGCTCCACGTGCCCCCTGAAGACCGTCCACCCTGTCT
Organism: Armatimonadota bacterium; assembly: GCA_036504955.1. Classification (GTDB taxonomy): domain Bacteria; phylum Armatimonadota; class DTGP01; order DTGP01; family DASXUI01; genus DASXUI01. Next base: position 3,771 of record DASXUI010000216.1, on the reverse strand, counting down.
TCCACCGCCAGGACTGGCCACGTATCGATGGCTATGTTCTGGGAGGACCCTATGACCGCGCTTCCTGACGCCAACGAGGCCATGAATCGTCTGTCCCCGGAGGACTACCGACAGATCCTTCAGGAGACCCACTTGGACCTCATCGCCCTTGACGCCCTGGACGCCAGGGTGGATCGCCGCGCTTGGCTTCAGGGCGAGGGCCAGGTAGAAGCAGATCTGAAGCGCGAGTGGTCGGTTGTTCGGGATCGCCCAGACGCCGCGGCGCTTGTGGCAACCTGGGTTCTGCGCGCGAGCATCGCCGGCAAGGTGGGCGCCAGAGTCAAGGCTACCTACCGTCTGGCCCTTAGTAGCCGTAGCCCCGTAGAGCTCTCAGATGACTTTCTTGCTATCTATGCATCTCTCTCCGGTGACCGACAGATCTGGCCCTATCTTCGCGAGTTGACCTCGTCGGTAGGGTCGAAGCTAGGGGTGCCCGCACCAACACTTCCGATGTTGGTGGACCATCAGGAGATAGGGGGTGGAGCACCCAGGAGCGCGTCCAAGAAGGCGGCTAAGCTAGGTCCCTGAGCGCTGTGTGGGCCGTCCCAGAGAGGGGGAGGGCTTCCCCATTGTTCGCTCACGCCCCCGCTCTGCACCTGCAGCCCCCGGTTCTCGGGACGCTGCCGCCCACAGCATCGTCGCCATCAAGGCTTGACGCAGTGAGCCCTCAGGGTCTCAGTTTCCACCGCTTCCGGGTCCTATGGGCGCCCTATCCCGTTGACCCAAGCTACCCCTCCTTACTGATGCTCCATCAAGTCTGTGATCTGTCCCTGTACCCAAGCGTATGGACGCTGAAGGAGGATGGAGGGACGATGGATGAAGCTGGAGGGGGCGGTCGGTACGAGCACAGGTGAAGTGCCTCCGCAGCCAATCTGAGCTTGGCCCCATTGGACGAGCTGTGACCGGGCCTGCGGCAAGTGGTGTGCCTGGGACGGCTGGCGGAGCCTCGTGCCAGGGGACAGCCGTTGGCCCTGACGGCTGCCGGCCAGACTGGCGGCTTGCGGGGAGCCCCGAGACCGCCGTCACAGTGACACCGTGGAGGCAGCGGAGCGATGCCGGCCAGGAGGTTTCCGGGGCCCTGCCGGGACGGACAGCACTCAAGGGCCTGGCCGCTACAACAGCCGGCAGAGGAGGCGCGCTAAGGATGAGTCCGGTCGCGCTCCCAACCGCTTGACGGGGGTTAGGTCTTCCATTAGAATGGCTGCAATCCTCCGGGCGGGCATGCCTTCGGTCAGCTTCTTGCGAAGAGCCAGGGGACTGCTCAAGGGGATGACTTAGCCTGCACTACTCGCGAGAGCGTGGCCAAGCCCGCGTCCTGCGCGACGCACAGGCGCCTCGTGCGTTGTGTGGGTTGGGAAGTATCCACCCGGCGGAGTCACCAAGCGGAAAGTTAAGAGCAGAGGTTGATAGCGGGGTTGCGCCCCCTCCATCCATCTACTTGAAACTGGAAACTTGTGCGGAAGGAGGGGTTGAATGGCAACCGGCAAAGTCAAGTGGTTCAACGAAGCCAAGGGCTACGGCTTCATCCAGAAGGACGACGGCGGCGACGTCTTCGTGCACTTCTCGGAGATTCAGGTTGATGGCTTCAAGACCCTGCAGGAGGGTCAGGCCGTCGAGTTCGAGGTAACCCAGGGCAAGAAGGGTCCGCAGGCGAGCAACGTCCGCGCCCTCTAGCTCCCACCGCCGGCAGCCCGGCGAGGGGTAACCCCGAGGGTGTTGCTGGGCCGTCCACCCGCTGAACGGCCCTCCCCGGGTGTTACCTCTGGCACACAGTACAAGGGGCTCCAGGAGCGCAAGCCTGGAGCCCCTCTTCGTTAGTTCGGATCCTGGTCCTACCTTGCTGTGCCCTCTGGCTCGCGGGCCATGGGGCGCGAAGCCCCAGCCCCCCATCAACCTAAGTCAGTGTCCAGGAATAACCTCGCCACCAAGAGTCGCGTGCCAGCACGCGATACACCAGGACACCGGGAAGACCCGAGCTAGGCCCTTCTCTGTGTGCCTCTGTGCCCTCTGTGTCTCTGTGGTAAGGCAGTTCCTGGTATCTCTTGGTGTCTCTTGGTCTCTTGGTCTCTTGGTGTCTTGGTGGTGAAGCAGTTTGTGGGCACCGCCTTAGCCCGAATGATGCAGGGTCAGCCGGAGGCAGAGGGCGCCACGTGGCTAGGGCGCCCTAGGTCAGGCCCACCACGCGCCGCAGCAGCTTCACGACGTCCCCGATGTCCAGGGAGCCGTTCTGGTCCAGGTCGCCGGCCTTCACCTGGTCGGGAGTGGGCGTCGTGAAGCCGACCACCATCCTCAGGAGGGCCACGACGTCCCGGATGTCCACCTTGCCATCGGCGTTCACGTCGCCCAGTTGGGTGGCGGAACCTGGGACGAAGGTGGTGGCCTCGGCGGTGGGCGCCTTGCCCTCCACGTTGTTGACGCTGTCTCTCGCCAAGCTGTAGAAGGCGTAGGTATGGCCCGGCTGACCCAGGGCAGTGGCCTTCGTGGCCGCGACATGGTTCAGCCAGGGGTTGAAGGGGCCGCCGTTGTCCGACACGTAGATCGTGTAGTCCTGGACGCCCGAGCCCAGGTCGGTGCCCGACCAGGACACGTCGAAGCTGGTGCCTGGGGCCGCGGCGGGCAGGGACTGCACCTGGGAGGCGGGCCGAGTACTGTCGAGGGTGTTGCTCCAGGTGTTGGTGGCTATCGCCGCGTTCACGTCGAAGACCACGGAGGCCTGGTTGGTGATCTGGGTGCCGGTGGTCAGGCCGGGCCGTGGCGCGACCGAGAAGGAGACGCTGCCTTCGCCCTGGGGCGGGTTCTTGTCGGCGTCCAGGAATCCGAGCTCCGGGTCGGTGGTCAGCTTGCCGGTAGCCGGGTCCAGGGAGGTGAAGCGCCAGGTGGCTACGCCCTTGGACGGGTCTAGAGCCGCCTCGATATGGAGTAGCAGGTTCTTGGCGGGCCGCAGGTCCACATCGGTAGCGAACTGTTGGACGGCGGGGGGCGGCGAAACCAACTGGCCGCCGAAGGTGATGGGCCCCAGGGCGAAGGTCGAGAGATCGAGGTGGGCGGCGTCCACAGGGTCGGTCACGGTGACCCGCTGGGCGGAGGCCGAGGCGGTGGGGACGTTCTCGAAGATGACGTCGTAGCTGAGACCACCAAAGCCGGTGACGAAGTTGCCCGTCCCCACCCCCGGCGGGCCGGACTTCTCGTTGGGATCGCCGGGCGCGACCACCTGCTGGTGCTTCTGGCTGTTGATGGTCTCCAGCGACTGGCCGGTGGAGATGATGCCCCAGATGGTGAAGAGGCCACCGGCAACACCGAGGCTGATGGCGATCCCCGGGGCCCCAGCCACGAGCGCGGCTCCGGAGAAGATGGTGAGTACGATCCCTCCGGCATAGGCGTAGGGCGCGGGGATGGGCCCGGTGTCGAAGATGCTTTGGATGTTGCCGTTATGCATCTGCTGGTTGAAGAAGCCGGCCGGGTCCGTCCCCGGATCGCTGGGGTCTGGAGGGACCTGCTTCAGCTCCGAGGGCCCCGCGGCACCGGTCCTCCGCCCACGCTCACCCGCCGGGATCGCCGGATCGACCGCCTCGGCGACGGACAGCGCCACGGGCCTGAGAAGGTCCACCACTGACGGGGCGGGCAGCGTGGGAACCTGCGTCGGGTTGCGGTAGACCACGGCCAGCTCCTGAGCCAGGAGGTCGATCCAGAGGGACTGGCCCAGGCCGGTCCGGCTGAAGTCGGACTCCGGGG
>DASXUI010000215.1:0-5859 GCA_036504955.1 Armatimonadota bacterium | reverse complement strand
GTGACGATGCTGGTGCCGATGCCCAACTCCCGGGCGGGGCTCCAGCCCCGTCCCACCGCCCAGAAGGGGTGCTCCGGCGTGGTGGTGAGCGTCTGGCCGCCGTCGAAGGCCAGGGTTAGGGTGGCCGGCGCCTCCCGCTGGATGGTCTGGCGGACCTGGTGCGCCTGCGCCTGGCCGCTTACCTCGTCCCGGCCCCAGACCCAGTCGCCCGCCTTCACCTCCTCGATCGGCCTGGTGCTGCCGTCGGCCGTCTGGACCGGCGTCCCCGCGGCGAAGCACGTCCCCGGAATAAGCTTCTCCATCGCGTCAGCAGCAGCGCTGCCTATCGCGTCAGCAGCAACCTTCCCCACCACTCCGCCAACTCCGCCCGTGACCCCCGAGAGGCCGACCTGGCCCCAGTTCATACCGCGTTGCTACCCCATCGCGTTCCCGAACGCTTGGCCCGCCGCGTCCCCAGCGACCCCTCCCAGCGCGCCACCCGCCGCTACGCCCGCGAGCCCTCCTGGGACTGGGCTAAGCCCTCCAGTGGCACTCCTGCCGCTCCGGCAACAGGCCCAGTCGCGAACCCCCTCCCGAAACCGTCTCCGTTGTACCAGGACACGGCTCCACCCAGAAGGCCGCCTACGCCGGCGCCGATCGCGATGTGGATGGACGTTCCCGAGGGATCTACAGTGTTGACGGGGTCGCCCCCGCCGTACCCGTAGAGGTTGGCGCCTCCCCCGTACCCGAGGGGGTCCTTGGGAAGCCGTCGCTCCTCCTCTGGGTCGGAGTCGCGGAATGCGCACAGTTAGAGGCTGGTCGTGGCGTCCTCCCACCGGCCTTGCTGTGAATGGTGGGTCCTAGGGCCGGCTCCCGGACACTGCAGGACCGGGCCAGCGGCGTGGAGCAGATACTGGGCCCTACATCCAGTAGGCGGTCAGGCGGCGATGCCCAGTGTCCATCGGGGGCAGCACCCCCATAGGCGGTGCGTCCTCGGTCCGCCCGTGCGGGGTCAGGAAGGGAGGAATATGAGATAGTCTGGCCCCAAAGGACCGCACATGTGGCGAAGGCCCTCAACGCTCCAACCCATGAGGCTATCTGGGCTCTCCAGGAGTCGGGACCCCTCCCATCCTACCCGATCCCCATACGCTTCCCGATCCTCGCCGGTACGTTCTAGGTGTTGTCGTACGACCTCAGTCAGGACGTGGGCGTCAAGCGGCACGTCGCTGCCCCAGTCGGTACCTGAGATCAGCCACCTGCTGGAAACCCTTAGGGCCCCACACAGACGAGCCAACTCGGAGAGTGAGAGCGTCTCCTCGAGCTCCTGGCTGTATGACTCCAGGTCATAGTAGGACGGAATGTTGGTACCGGCGGCGCTTGCCACCTCCTCAACGCCTCTTGCCCTCCGGCCCCTACCTATACGGTGGGTGAATGGCTTTCAGCATCCTGTCGGTCACAGCCTTCACCGTCCAGTTGGCCCCGCCATCTTCTTGGACCCAGGTCTCGGACTGGCGCGGCCACAGGTACCGGGGCACGTAGGTCTGAGTCAGGGTCATCCACTTCACGTGCCCGTCGAAGAACAGGAAGTTGCTGCCTCCGCCATGGAGGATGAGCCGGGGCCTCTGGAGCGGTCCTTTGAAGAGCGTGGGGGCGTCCGCTCCGCTGAACTGTAGACTGGGGGTCTCGACGAAGCTGATGGTCGCCGCAGGGTCGGCAGCCCAGAGATCGAACTCCGCGGGCAAGCTGGGGTCCCCCTGGTAGATACTGAACACCTCGTCCACCATTTGGTAGGAGCAGAGGCCCTGCTGGACCTGAGGTGCCTCGTTAGTGCAATCTGTGAGGTGGGCCGAGGCCCCCTCACAGCCGAAGTAGGCAAGCCATCCCTCCAGGGCGCCGCCAGAAGGATCACTGGGGCACAGCCAGCTCCCTTTGCCTCGCAGGTACTTGGCATAGGTAAGGAATGCCCCGGGGGAGCTCGTGTCCTTGCCAGCGATGAGGCCGTCCCACTCTTCCTGATAGAGGCGGACGCCCGCACCGATCTGCTTGAGGTTGTTGGCGCAGTAACTGGTACGAGCGGCCTCCCGGGCCCTCAGGAAGACAGGAAAGAGCAGTGCCGCTAGCACGGCGATGATGGCAATAACCACCAGTAGCTCGATGAGCGTGAAGCCTGCGCTCTCAGCCGCCTGTCTGGGATCACGGCGCATGACACCCCTCTGTGTTCGCCGGCCGCTACTGGTAGGGCGCATGGATGGCCTTTTGCATCCTAGCGGTTACCATCGCCACGCTCAGGCCGTCTCTAACCTGAGTGTCGGACTGCCTTGGCCACAGGTACCTAAGCAGCTAAGGACAGGGAGTTGTCACTTCTCTGATGGGTAGCCAGGAGTTGGCGAGCTTTGGCTGCCAGAACGCGCTCTACCGCAGCCCGCAGGTCGAGCAGTGTGGGATAGCTCCGCCGAGGCATCTCGTGATACTTCACCGTCTTCCAGATCGGCTCGATCTCCGACAACTCCGGCGTGTAGGAGGGCAGGTAGCACAGGGGGACTCCCGCCCGGCTCAGGGCCAGCAGTTCGGCCTTCACTTCCCGGCTCTTGTGGCTGGGCGCGTTGTCCAGCACCACCACCACCGGGCGCACCCTTCTCCAGCCCTCCGGCGCGTCCTGGGGACGCCCGGCGACCGCTTCCCACAGGAACTTCAGGAAGAAGGCGCTGTCCAGGCTGCCCACCTCCTCGGCCTGCAGCCCCGCGCTCTCGGGCTTTCGTCCCTTCCTCAGTTTGGCCAAGGTCCGGAAGACGAAGCGCCCGGCCTCCAGGCCGCTGCTGCAGTAGGCCCCGATCACGTTCAGCCGCTGGCCTTCCGAGGCCACCCGCGGCACCTTCAGGCGCTGCCCCACCAGAAACCAGCTCCAGGTCGTCGGCAAGGTCAGGGCGAAGCCCGCCTCGTCGAGGTGGTAGTAGTCTGTCAGCAGCCGCTGTGCCCCCTTTTAGGTCCTCCAACTCAGCGGCTTTGGCCGCCACGGCTTCGGGGTCTTGCTTGTGCCTCAGACTGTCGCTGGTCCGCTGGTAGGACAGCTTCGCTGCCTTCAGCCGCTCTCGGAAGTGGGCCAGACTCAGACGCACGCCCTGCTGCTGCTCCACCCACTGGGCCAGCTGCCGGGCCGTCCTGGTGCGGTCCGCCTGCTCCACCTCCTTCCGGAGTGCCTCCACCTGTTCGGGAGTCCATCGGATCGGGTAGTCGGTTCGCACCTTGTCGGGCAGGGCGGCGAAGCCTCCCTCCTGGAAGGCCTTCAGGTAGTGACGGACCCGTCGGGCATCCACGCCCAGGTGGGCTCCGATGCGCGGGGGACTCCAGCCGGCCTCGGAGAGACGCAGCATCTCCAAACGGTCGCGGGTCCTGGGCTTGGTCTTGGGATCCCGGAATCGCCGGCGCAGTTCCTGGCGCTGGCTCTCCGTCAAACGCACTCGGTACATCCTGGCTGTCACTCCTCAGCCAGCATTCTAGCAACTCTGCACCCTTATGTGCTTAGGTACGTACGTCTGAGTCAGAGTCATCCACCTCACATGCCCATCGAAGAAGAGGAAGTTGCTGCCACCTCCGTGCAGGATCAGACGAGGTCGCTGCAGGGGACCGAGGTACAACATCGTGGGGTCGAAGCCGTAGAACACCGCCGTTGGAGCTTCCACGAAGCTGATGGTGCTGGTAACGTCTCTGATGTCGCTGATAAGAGTAGTGCCATCTGCGGGGTCCTTCGGGTAGACTGCCTCGGTGTCCCACGGCAGGGTGTAGGAGGAGAAGAGGGCTGATTGAGGTGGTCCATGCAGGCAGTCAAGATGACGGGCCCCCGCATCCTGACAGCCGAAGTAGTATCGCCACCCCTCAAAGGCACACTCCGTTGGGTCACTCGGGCAGTGCAGGACTGCCCTAGAGCTCAGATAGCGCTTCAGCGGCTCGAAGTAGCTGTTGTAGCCACGATCAACCTCGGGCCCTATGAAGCTCGAACCCCACTCCTCCTCATAGAGTAGGCAGGCCGTCCCAATCTGCTTGAGGTTGTTGGCGCAGTGGGTTGCCCGTGCGGACTCCCGCGCCCTGACGAAGACGGGAAACAGCAGCGCCGCCAGCACCGCGATGATGGCGATCACCACCAGCAGCTCCACCAGTGTGAAGCCTCTGCTTGCTACCCCCAGTCTGGATTGACGGCGCATGGCACGCCCCTCGGCCTTCCTGCCCCTACTGGTAGGGTGCATGGAGCCTGCGCAGGCCCCTCGCAACGACCTCGGCGACGGTGAAGCCCCCCATGTCCCTCACTTGCTTGTCGTTGATGCGAGGCCAGAGGTACTGGGGCTTGAGCGTCTGGGTGAGGGTCAGCCTCCGCACATGCCCATCGAAGAAGAGGAAGTTACTGCTCCCCGCATGGTTCAGCAGCAGCCGGGGGCGCTGAAGAGGCCCGTAGAACCAGCTTGCGGAGTCGTGACCGACGAACCATAGGGTTGGCGTCTCCACGAAGGAGATAGTGGCGGACAGATCCTGCACCGTCGCCAGGGAAGGGGTGTCGCCGCGGGCCTGAGAGCTGTACAGAGAGACAGCTTCTCCAGGCATAGTGTAGGAGCTGAAGAGTCCGCTACGGGGCAGTTCGTTGATACACTCCTGGTTGCGAGCGCCCTCGCCCTCACAGCCCAGGTAATGCTGCCAGCCCTCCAGCGAGGTGGCCGGGTCACTGGGGCAAGGAAGAACAGCCCGCCCAGACAGATAGCGTTCCAGGGGGACGAGCAGACCCATGTTCTCGGGTCCAATGCTGGGCACATAGCCCTCCCAGTCCTCCTGGTAGAGATGGAGGGCGGTGCCTATCTGCCGGAGGCTGTTGGAGCAGTAGCTAGTTCGAGCGGCATCTCGGGCCTTGGCGAACACAGGAAAGTGCAGCGCCGCCAGCACCGCGATGATGGCGATCACCACCAGTAGCTCCACCAGTGTGAAGCCCGGGCTCCCCCTCCTCTGTCTCGGCCCGCACCGCATGGTATGCCTCCCCGCTTCTCGCTGCCTACCGATAGGGCGCGTGGATAGCCTTCAGCACCTTGGCGGTGATGGCAGCCACGCTCCACGAGTCATTGACTTGGGTATCGGACTGCCGTGGCCACAGGTACCGAGGGGTGTAGGTGCTGGAGAGGGTCATCCAGTGGACGTGCCCATCGAAAAAGAGGAAGTTGCTGCCTCCGCTGTGGAGGATTAGCCGGGGCCGCTGCAGGGGACCGAAGTACATCGAGCTGGCATCCCAGCCGTAGACCTCCACAGATGGGGTCTCCACAAAGCTGAGGGTACCGCTTCGGTCCCGTATGGCACTGGTGGCCACTACTCCGTCTTTCGACTCATACCCGTAGGCATTCGCAAGATCCCAGGGCAGAACGTAGGAGGAGAGCAAGTCCGACCGACGCGGAATGAACTGGCAGTCAACATGCTTCGCTGAGGCACCCACACAGCCGAAGTAGTCCTGCCAGCCCTCCAGAGTCTGACCCGTTGGGTCACTGGGACAGTGCAGGACAGCCCTCGTCGTCAGGTAACGCTGGAGGGGAGTGAGGAAGCTGTAGTACGTACCAGCAAAGGCTGGCCCGAAGAAGGTACCGTCCCACTCATCCTCGTAGGCCTGCAGAGCCACGGCAGCCTGCTTCAGGTTGTTGGCACAGCCAGTGACTCGGGCCGACTCGCGGGCTTTCAGAAAGACAGGGAAGAGCAGGCCCGACAGCACCGCGATGATGGCGATCACCACCAGTAGCTCCACGAGGGTGAAGCCGTCCGCCGGCCCGCCGCGTCGCGCAGCGCGAACCGCCCGGGCACGGGGTGACCCGTGGGGACGAGGTTGATCGCTCTCCACCATGGCAGGCCTCCTGAGGC
>DASXUI010000214.1:0-2523 GCA_036504955.1 Armatimonadota bacterium | reverse complement strand
GTGACGATGCTGGTGCCGATGCCCAACTCCCGGGCGGGGCTCCAGCCCCGTCCCACCGCCCAGAAGGGGTGCTCCGGCGTGGTGGTGAGCGTCTGGCCGCCGTCGAAGGCCAGGGTTAGGGTGGCCGGCGCCTCCCGCTGGGTGATCCGGAGGACCTGGTGCGCGCGCCTGGCCGCTCACCTCACTGCGACGAAAGCCCCAGTCGTCCGTGTGCCTTGATTGCCTGAGCCACAGCCGGAGCACCTCGGCACAACCCGGCCGCCACAGCCGATCACCAGTCCTCGGGAACGAGCGAGCCCACGGCCCCGAAGGCCTCCACGGCGTAAACGGAGATGACGCGAACTCTTAGGTCGGGGACCTCTCCAGGATCCGGGTCAGAGTCTTCCAGCCCCAGACTTACGCCCAGTACGTCCTCCGCCATCAGCAGCGCCCCACATTCCTCATAGCGGTATCGTGGATCCAGTCGCAGGACCTCCCGCACTTTCATCCCAACCTGAATCCCCGGATCCAACGCGCCCCGGTAGCCTCGCCGCGCGTCGATGCGGAAGACCTTCCCCACGCGCACATCCACGGCGAGAGTTACCTCTCCTTGGTTCAGCTCGTAGCGCGCTTCCAGGGGATCGGGCATATACAGCCGCCCGCGTCTGTACAGAGGCCCCATCGGCTCCAGGGCATGTTGCAGGTCCATCACCCGAGTGCGCAGCCAAAAGCCTCCAAGGCCTTGGTTCGGGACGATGCGAGCATCTAGGTCTACTGGAACGTCCATAGCGGAAGACCTTCCCAACGCACATCCACGGCGCCCATCATCATAACCCCGTCAACCTTCATGGCAGAGGTGAACGTCTACCCAAGCCTCACCACCACCCGATGTCACGCTTGGATGGTGCTACCTTCCAGAGGTGACCACTGTGTTGTCACCTTCCTGCCGGGAAGCGACATGTGCCAGTTGCCCCTGATGAGAGCTTCCAATAGGGGTCCGCCCCATGGTGCCCGCCACCCGGATGGTATTGAAGGTACCGATCGGACGGTCGTCCATTTCCGAGGATCTCTCGGAGAACCCAACCGGGAGTATCACTCTTCCTCATCCGATCCACGATCCAGGGTGGTGCCACATCACCGACTAGGGCTTGGACTTCCTCCAAGGTCTTGCCCGCCAACTGCGCTGGGTTCTTGAAGATACCCTCTATCTGGCAGTTGTTATGGACGCAGATCCCCTGGCCCAGCAGCCCCACGAAGTAGCTGTGGTCGCCCTCCACCTCGAAGTTGTAGACGGGCGTCACACCCTCGTGGCGGGTGACGCCTGCGACGCGAACGCTCGGGCCGGCGCTGCTAACCGCCCACGGCCAGATGCACCTCGTGCAGCAGGAAGGCCACGAAGTCCCCGTGGTCCTCCAGCACCGTGCTGAGGCCGATGAACCCATCGACCAAGAGCTCCGTCGATGGAGTCGCTCTGATCAGGTCCCAGCGGGCGGTGACATACCCATCAAGGTCCGCCTGGGTATCGAGTAGTCCAAAGGCATTGAGGCGCTGAGCCGCGGCAGCTAGCTCCGGGCACGGGGGTGGGTGCAGGTCGTCGTCAAGAGCGGAGTAGGTGCACGAGCTGTATCCGTAGTCCCAGCCGAGATGGACCGAGTTGGTTACCAGCCGTGCCGCCATACGTCGAGACAGCCGAGGACTACGTCGGCAGGTAGCACAGAGGAGGGTCCGAGTACCAAGGCCCCTCGTGCGGCATTCCGCCACGTACCGGAGGACCAGAGGCACGTCCGGCACCACCCGTAGGGGGCATCCCGGCCCCAGTCTGGTGTAGTCCCAGTTCCATTCGTAGCGGGCCATTGCCTCGGCTAGCTCACGGTCGCGCCACACTGCCGCCTGGGCGTCGGTGCCCAGAGGCCAGGGCGTACCTGAAGCCATTCCGCGGTAGGTACCGCTGTGGACACCCTGGGCCGTATCTGCAGATGACAGCACCAGCAGTCCATTCCACGCTAGGGGTTCTGCTTCAGCGCTTTCCAAAGCGGTCTCCTCGAACGCTCCGCCTCGGGCCAGGGCGCACTGGGAGTGTCCGACAGCCCCCTCGCTGGCCTGTACCATCAACGGCTTCTACTGCTCCAGACTCCTCCGCGCGCTAGTGGACGGGAAGATGGTCGACGCAGTCCCCCACATGGAGGTGCCAGTTCAGACCCGACCACTTGGGTGCTCGATTCGGGTGTATCTCAGGTCCATGTGCATTCAGCCCTGCTTGCTGGGCCAGGTCCACCAGAGCGATCGCGTCAGGCCTACTGATCCCTCCCCGCTTCCCGTACTCCTTGGCCCACTGTATGACGATTCCCTGCTCCTCCGTGAACGGACAAGGGCCGTCATGGACGCAGATCCCCTGGCCCAGGTGCCCCACGAAGTAGCTGTGGGTGCCCTCCACCTCGAAGTTGTAGACCGGCGCTGGCGCCTCATGGCGGGTGATGCTGGCTACACGGACGCTCGGGCCAGCGCGGGTGACGATGCTGGTGCCGATGCCCAACTCCCGGGCGG
>DASXUI010000213.1:0-2234 GCA_036504955.1 Armatimonadota bacterium | reverse complement strand
CCCGGTGAAGGCGTCTCAGGTGTACCTCAAGGAGGCCGAGGACTACCCCGAGATGCGGACCCATGGGATGTACCAGGGGGCCATGGTCCTGCACGTCTGGTGCTGGAGCAACAGGGACCGCCCCGATATCATCGCGATGGCGCGGGAGCGCCTGTACGCGGCGGAGCCGGTGGTGGCCGCGGACCCAGGCGCCTCCGACATGGCCATTCACCTTGGCTATGCTCTGGCCTTCAATGATGCCATGTCCGGCTTCGATGAGTCGGCAATCAACCGGCTTCTGGTGATGCTGGCGAAGGACCCGGCCTCCACCCACCGTGAAGAGGCGTTCTCCTGGCTTCGCTACTGCCTAGGCGGAAGGGTCCACGACCTGATCCCCGCTGGACGGGTGGACGATCTCCTCGCCCTAGTTGACAGGGTTGCCGCGCTCTACCCGCAGGTGACCTGGTTCTCCAGGGATCAGGTTCTTCTGGAGGTCTACCGCCTGGGTCGCTACAGCGATGCGCTCACCCAGGCCGAGAAGCTGGTCGATTCGCCGGACTCCAACTACGCGCGCGACGCCCTTGTGTACGCAACCCGCTGTTGTATCCAGCTAGGCCTAGAGGATGACGCGAAGGTATGGCTCTCTCGCTTCGAGGCCAAGTACTACTACCTCACCGGCCTAGTCCTCGACCTGCGCGCTCAGGTTGCCGCTATGGCAGGATCGGCGGGCGTTCAGATGTCGGTCCCCAAGGATGGGGCCAAGTCGGTCAGGTACGACGAGGTGGCCGGCGGATTTGCCGCCCCCAAGGGCTTCACTGGGCCGGGCCACGGCACCCTGGACTATGCCCCCCCATACCTCACCTACACGGCCGCCCCAGGGTACTCGGGGCTCGACAGCTTCATCATCGAGGACGTCAACGGGCGCGGCAGGACGGTTGTTGTTAACGTCTACACGCCAGCGCTCGAGCTGGGAAGGGTGGAACTGCATGCTGGCCAGTACGGAACGATCGACGTACTGGCAGGCTCTGGGCTTTCCGTTGACCCAAACGTAGGTATGATAGTAACAGTAGAGCGGTCAGCCGGCGCGCCGCCGTTGCTGAATCCCCAGGTCGTGGGTCTAGCGATCCCGGACGGGTGGAGTCTCGGGCTTATTGGTGGAACTGACCCCTGGGCCTGGCAGCTCTTGAGGACCGGCGCGACTGGGGTGCCGGCGACGCCGGGCGGCGGCAGCCGGATCGTGGCGCGACTGGGTTTCACCGTGAGCCCCGATGCTCGTGGCTGGACAAGCTACACGCTGCGGCTGGTAACCGCGTGGGACACCGTCGGCGGGCAGACTCGGAACCTGGGTTCGGAGGACCTGCTGCCCGGGCGCGTCTATGTCTGGGGCGGGCTCAGGGGCGACGCGAATGGCGACGGAGCGCTCAGCATCTCCGATGTGGTGCTGGCGCTGCGGCTCTACGTTCTGGGTGTCGGCGGCGCCGGGCCGGTGTCGGCCGGCGCCTGTGACGTCAATGGCGACGGCCACGTGGGCTTGGGCGACCTAGTGCTGCTGTGTCGGTGCATCATGCTGAACGAACCCCTTCCTCCGCTCCCCTAGACCCATGCGCACGACGCGACTGTGCGCCGTGCGCGGCGGCTCTCCGTAGCTCTGGTTGCCAATGGAGACTGGGATCGACCCGCGGCCCTGACGATGGTGTGTCGCTAGCGCTCACGGAGGTTGGTCCGCGCGTGCTGGGGGGAGGGGTGGTAAGCTACCACGAACAGGGTCCCAAGCGCCGGAAGGGAGGCCGGAGCGCCCGGCTTCCCCAGTGGGCGCGGCTCGGGAGTACCCCTTGCGAAGCTGCGGCGTTTCCCTTGGCGACACTGATCCTAACGGACCGGCTTCTGAAGGCGCCGGCCGCGTAGGGGCCGCCAGACGCAAGCGGGGCGTCCGGTCGCGACGCCTGGCGCTGGGACTGCTCTCCGCTTTCGTGATCCTGGCTGCCTCGGGAGCCCCGCGTAGTGAAGTGTCGCGGTACCGGTCCCCTCGCGAGGTGGCCTTCTCGCCTGACGGGCGGATGCTGGCGGTCACCGATGCGACGGCCGGAGAAGTGGTTCTGGTCGACGCGCGCACGGGGCGTGCCACGCGCCGCGCTGCCGTGAGCCCCGACTCAGGAGGGCTCGCCTGGCAGCGCGAGGGGAACAGGCTCTGGGTCGCGGAGCGGCTGCGAGGGACGCTTGCCGCGGTAGATGGCGCCTCCGGGTGCGTGCTTCGG
>DASXUI010000212.1:0-2643 GCA_036504955.1 Armatimonadota bacterium | reverse complement strand
AGCTGGTGCCCCTACTGCGCCCTGCAGGGCAAGTGCACCTACGAGCGCCTCTCCGATGAAGACGAGGCCGGCTCCTCACTCTCCACCCCCGAGAAGGCCCGCGCCGCGCGTCGCTGATGGGTTGTTGGGTTCGGCCCTGAGAAGGCCCCCGATCCTCTTTGGTCCCTATCGTCCCTTTCGTCCCTCGCCCTGCAAGGCTTTGCCGAACCCTCTGCCGAAAGGCATATGTGGGTGCTCCATCACGCCTCTTTGTGGCCCGTCCTCACGGCCCAACAACCTAACGACCCAACGACCCTTCACTCCAAGGAGTCCCCATGAAGATCACCGGCGTCCAGGCCATCACCGCGGCTCCGCGGTGGGTGTTCGTGAAGACGGAGACCAACGATGGGGTTGTCGGCTGGGGCGAGGCGCTAGGGGACAAGACCGGCGCCGTGGTGGCCGCCATCGAGGAGCTGAAGCCCATCCTCATCGGGCAGGACCCCCAGCGCATCGAGCAACTGTGGCAGCTCATGTACCGCGGAGCCTTCTGGCGGGGCGGCCCCATCCTCAATGCGGCCATCAGTGGCGTCGAGATCTCGCTCTGGGACATCCTGGGACAGCGGCTGGGGGTGCCCGTCTACCAGCTCATGGGCGGCGCGGTGAGGGACAAGGTTCGGTTCTACTGCCACATCGGAAGTCCGGATGGTACCGTGAAGGGCCTGGTCGCGAGCGCGGAGCGGGCTCGCGAACGCGGCTTCACTGCCGTGAAGTTCGGTATCGTCGAGCAGTTGCCGCTGATGGCCGGGGCGGCCGAGGTGAAGAAGGCGGTCGGCCTCGTCCGCGGCTTCCGCGAGGCGATGGGCGATGACCTGGACTTCATGGTCGACCTCCACGGCCGCGTCAGCCCCGCCATGGCGAAGATCCTGTGCCAGGAGCTGGCCCCCTACTATCCCCTCTTCCTGGAGGAGCCCGTTCTGCCGGAGAACGTCGAGGCCCTGGCGGACGTGGCGCGCCACACTACGGCGCCGATCGCCACCGGAGAGCGTCTCTTCACCCGCTTCGGTTTCCGTGAGGTACTGGAGAAGCACGCGGCGGCAGTGCTGCAGCCGGACCTCTGCATCTGCGGAGGCATCGCCGAGGGGCGGAAGATCGCCGCGATGGCGGAGGCCTACTTCGTCGCCGTCGCGCCCCACAACCCCTACGGCCCCATCACGACCGCGGCCTCTCTGCAGCTTGATGCCTGCACGCCCAACTTCCTCATCCAGGAGTTCGTGTCCCTGGGCGAGGAGCTCTTTGAGGAGCCATTCGTGATGAAGGACGGGTACGTGGACGTCCCCAAGCGCCCCGGTCTGGGGATCAGGGTGGATGAGAAGAAGCTGGCCGCGCGCGCCTACGGTGGGCATACCGTCCCCACCTGGTACCACAAGGACGGCAGCCTAGCCGACTGGTAACATCCTGTGGGGGCGCCTAGCGCGCCGAGAGGCCTGCGAATGCCCACGAACCTGCGGAGACGGCGCAAAGGCGTCGCCCGGCGCATCAGCCCGCTCTACTGCGGCCTCGTGCTGGTTCCGGTCGCGGGCACTGCGGAGCTTCTGCGGGCGCCCAGCCTCGCCGTCTTCATCCTGGCCGGCCTCGCCCTCGTCCCGGTGGCCGGGCTCATCGGCGAATCCACGGAGCAACTGGCGCTGTGGACGGGGCCACGGCTTGGCGGGCTGCTCAACGCCACCTTCGGCAACGCGGCGGAACTCATCCTCAGTGTCCTCGCCTTAAGTCAGGGTCCCCGGCTCTTCCCCCTCGTGAAGGCCTCCATCACCGGCTCCATCTTGGGGAACAGCTTGCTGGTGCTGGGCATGGCGTGCGTTGCGGGGGGGCTCAAGCCGGGCCGCAGGGGGAGACTGGCCTTCGATGCCGGGCCCGCCAGCGCGGAATCCGCCCAGATGCTGCTGGCGGTGCTGGGGCTGCTGATCCCCGCCCTCTTCGCCCTCACACCGGAGGGGAAGGACCACTGGGTTCTGGAGGAGATCTCCATCGGCGTCGCCGTGGTGCTGATCCTGAGCTACGTCGCGGGACTGGTCTTCAGCTTCCGAGTCCACGGCGCGGGAGCCCACCATACCGATGAGCGTCCCCGCTGGAGCAAGAAGACGTCAGTCACCTACCTGCTGCTTGCCACGCTGCTGGCAGTCTGGATGAGCCATCTGGTGGTTGCCACCGTGGAGGCCGCCGGCCATTCGCTGGGCCTCACGACCTTCTTCGTCGGCATCATTATCGTGCCCATCATCGGCAACGCCGCGGAGCACGTGACTGCGGTTACCGCCGCCGCCCGGGGCCACATGGACCTGGCGATGGGTATTACCGTCTCCTCCAGCACCCAGATCGCGCTCCTGGTGGCCCCCCTCCTCGTCTTCCTCAGCCTGGCGATGGGCAGCCCCATGAACTACGTCTTCTCCGCGCTGGAGGTCGTCTCCGTCGCCTTCGCGGCCGGCATCGTCGCCTACATCTCGATGGACGGCGAAGCCACCTGGCTGGAGGGCATCCAGCTCCTGGCCACCTACGTCATCCTAGCCGTCGCCTTCTTCTTCATCCACGTTCGCTGAGGGCGGGTCGTAAGGTCGTAGGGTCGTAGGGAAGGGCCTCAGAGGGCGGGAGGGGCTCCTGGCACCGACT